>NZ_JBQEQR010000076.1:0-376366 GCF_052037695.1 Vibrio sp. WZ-1
TAGAGATAGGTCACGCATACGTTGTAGGATATTGGTTGTCTCATTCATTGCACCTTCAGCGGTCTGTGCAATTGAAATACCATCATTCGCGTTACGTACCGCAACGTCTAAACCACGGCTTTGAACGTTCAAGCGGTTCGAAATTTGTAGACCCGCAGCGTCATCTTTTGCGCTGTTGATTTTAAAGCCTGAAGACAAACGCTCCATTGAAGTTTGTTGAGCTGAGTTTGCGTTGTTTAGGTAACGCTGAGCGGTCATCGCCGATACGTTTGTATTTACATTCACTGCCATGGTGATTTCTCCAATTGATTTTCCGATGTAGCGGTTTCCGACGTCTCGGAAAACCAAGTAGTTCTCTCAAAGTTACTTTTATTAACGGCGCTACTTCTGATTTCTTGAGGAAAAAAATACGTTTTTTTGAAAAAAAGTTCGTTTGGCAGGGAAATAGTGATGAAGTAAATAAAAAAGCAAAAAAACTTTAAAATTCCACTAAAGCTTCTTTTATTACTGTCGATACAGGCTGATTTCGCGCTGAATTTAGATATCTAAATTCATTAACCTAGCAGGGTAAGAGCTAAATTGGGCGCCTGTTTTGCTTGAGCAAGAATCGTCGTACTAACCTGTTGCAAGATTTGTTGCTTCACCATTTGAGTGGTTTCTTTCGCATAGTCAGTGTCTTGAATACGACTTTTTGATGCCGCTACATTTTCGTGAATGTTATCTAGATTATTAATCGCATGACTAAAGCGGTTTTGGTAGGCACCAAATTCGGCACGATGGCTATCAACGTACTTCATTGCCGTATCTAGAACAGCCACTGCTTGTTGAGCGCCACCCACAGACGTAATGTCGATGTTATCAACCGCATCGTAGCCTTTTAGCTGTAGCCCCAATTCACTAGCCAAATCACCAGAAAAAGACATTGTGCCTGACGTTTCTTCACCCGCCATAAACAACTGCAACTGCCTTTTCTCATTCACTGATGCCGTAACCTTGTCAGTTTGACCATTGATGTAAGTGGCAAGCTCTTCTATGTCATCACCTGCTTTAGCATTGATCTGAATGGTTTCAGTTTCACCCAAACGATTAGTGAAGGACATACTCAAATCATTGGCACCATTTTTTACTTGCCAATCAGAACTTGCACGCCCATTCGCAATATAGCTAAAGCCTCCCATCTCGAGACCATCGGTACGCATCGACTTCAGTTCAACCTGAACTGCTTCACCTGAAGCGGCGCCGATTTGAAATGCCGATTTACCAAAACTGCCGTTAAGTAGTTTGCGTCCACCAAAGGATGTGGTCTCTGCAATGCGATTAAGCTCATCGTTGAGTGCCGTGACTTCTTCTTGCAGTGCAGTACGTTCCGCTTTGCTGTTTGAGCCATTGGCTGATTGGAGCGACAAATCACGCATACGCTGCATGATGTTGGTCACCTCATTCATCGCACCTTCTGCAGTTTGCATAATGGAGATACCATCGTTCGCATTACGCACCGCGACATCCAAACCACGCATTTGCGATTGCAGGCGATTAGAGATTTGTAGACCCGCAGCGTCATCCTTTGCGCTGTTAATACGCTTCCCTGAAGACAAACGCTCCATGGATTGGTTCAGCATATCTGTTGCACTGGTCAAATGACGCTGTGCGACAAGTGCTGCCACATTGGTATTAACGGTGATCGCCACGAATAAAGGTCCTAAAATTAAGGCTTTGGACATTTATCGACCACTCACCATAAAGGTTTAGTGTTTTTTTTGAAAAAGTGATGAAGATAAGAGTTGAATAATCACTTGTTTGAAGAATGTTGGTTTGTCAGCGTAAACAAAGAGCTTACGCTGACTGTGTAGGATTAAAGTGCTTCTGCCGGCTTAGCAGGTTTGCGCGTAAGATCTTTTGGCGTTTCTTGCGCAGTAATATGGTCGTACTTCTCCGTCAGATGATCTTGGATCTCCTGATGGTAAGCGCCGTTGAGTTTGTAGAAGCGGAAGTACACAACCAAAGCGATGGCAAAGAAGAACGCAGGCAAGCCAACCATGATGCATTGCATACCAAATACCGTTTCAGGGCTTTGTTCCATGTTTGGTACATAATCCACTGCTGTCAGCGCAATACCGATAAAGAAAGCCGCAAAGGCAGAACCAGCTTTTACCACCAGCGTTTGTACTGAGTAAGCAATACTCTCGCAGCGAGAGCCCAGTTTGTACTCACCATAGTCCACCGTGTCCGCCACCATAATGACGTTAAGCACCCAGAAGAGCGCGGTACCGATTTGCAATAACACACCCGCTGTAGAAATCAGCAAGATGCTTTGCTTGTCGTACATGCCTACATAGATAAGTACTGCACTGCCTAAGATTGGGAAGCTAGACGCACATGCCCATAGCACTCGACGAGAGAACATTTGCGCCAGTTTAGGAAAAAGAACCAGAGTAATTAAGTTAGCAATACCTGCGTACGCCATGTAGTAAGGAAAAAGTGCCTCATTGCCGACCACGTACGTGAAGTAGTAAACCGCAAAGGCTGTAATGATGTTCGTCGCGAGATTGTATGAAAGTGCCATACAAAGCACGCTGGTCAGTTGGTCATTTTTGTAGATAAGAGAAAGGAGCTTCTTCAGGGAGACCTTTTCTTCAGGTTTGGAAGCGTCAAGATTACTTGTCGAATAACGTTCTTTGACGTTGCGCAACGTAATGTAGGTTGAAACGAGGAAACAAGCGATAAGCAGAATCGCAAACACTTGGAATCCAAAACCTTTGTCGTCACCACCGACATAATTCACAAATGGCATCGCGATAGCCGCCGTCACAATCCATGCAAGGCTAGCAAAAAATCGAGGGTATGGAACCAGCTCTTCACGCTCTCGTTTATCCAACGTTAGTGTCGGAACCAAAGACCAAAACGGGATATCCATCAAGGTGTAAGTCATGCCCCACAAAATGTAGGTCACGGCAGCATAAGCAATAAGCCATGGTCCTTCGATATGGTGAGCACTAAACAGCATTAGCAGCACAACGGAGTTAGTGATGGTGCCAATTAAGATCCACGGCTTAAATTTGCCCCAACGAGAGCGAGTGTTGTTCACGACCCATCCCATAATAGGGTCATTAACCGCGTCCCAAATACGTGCCACCAAAAAGATGGTTCCCACTGCGGCAGCCGAGATACCAACAACATCGGTGTAGTAGAACATCAGATACATGTAAACGATGGTGATAGCGAAGTCTTTACCAAATGCGCCAAAGCCGTAGCTTAGCTTGGTATTCATAGAGATACTCATTTGTTGCTCCTTACGCCCTCTCATTGAGAAGGCGCAGTATATTCACGTTATTGTCGTTTTTATTGATATTGGTTTTGTGATTCTGGATTTACTGATGCACCCACTCTGGCAACCAACCTTCATGTGCTTCGATCAAGTCATCAACCAGTGCATAAATTTCTTCCAACCCAAGCACTGCCGCAGTATGAGGGTCCAGCATGGCTGCGTGATAAATGCGGTCACGGTTTTCCGTTAAGATGGCTTCCGTCAGCAGTGTTTGCACATTGATATTGGTCTGCATTAATGCTGCTAAATGATTCGGCAAGCGCCCTGCTTTAATCGGTTGGATACCATTCGCGTCAACTAAACAAGCCACTTCCACACAACAACCTTGTGGCAAGTTATCAATTAATGCTTCGTTCTTAACGTTGCCGTAAATAACGCTCGGTGTACCCGTCCAAATCGAGTTCATAATAGTACTCGCGTATTCATGTGACTCTTTGACGGTGATTTGATCGGCGTTTTTGAAGTCTTCGAGATCTTTCTTCCAGTCAGCAATTTGTTCTACACAACGTTTAGGGTATTCATCCAATGGCACTTTATAACGTTCAATCAAATCTGGGCGATTTGGTTTGATGAAATATGGCGTGTATTCAGAAAAATGTTCTGAAGATTCAGTCACAAAGTAACCCAGCTTCTTAAACATCTCGTAGCGGACTAAGTTCGTACAGCGGCCATTGTGGTGCAGACCCGGCTTCGGCGCTTTACCAGATTCAAATGCTGCCAGCAGATCAGGGTAGATATCGACATACTCTCCTTGCTCGTTTTTCTTTTCGAGTGTCAAGTAGTAAGCCATGTGGTTAATACCCGCACAGGTGTAACGAAGGTCTGAATATTCGATATCTAGGTCACGAGCGAGCTCTTCCGCCGTGCCTTGCACTGAATGGCACAAACCCACTTGTTTGATATGCGGGTATTTCTCGTACATTGCCCAAGTGTTCATCGCCATTGGGTTGACGTAGTTAAGCATAGTGGCGTTTGGGCACACTTCAGTCATGTCTTCACATACGCTCCATAGATGAGGAATAGTGCGCAATGAACGCATAATGCCGCCAGGGCCTAACGTGTCCGCGATGGTTTGTTCCAAACCGTGACGCTTACACACCTCAAAGTCCGTCACAGTACATGGCTCATACCCACCGATTTGGAAAGCTATAACGACAAAGTCTGCGCCTTGCAGTGCCTCTTTTTGGTTTAAGTGGCAAGTGATCGTGCCCGTAGCACCCGATGATTCCATCAGCTTACTCACTACAAGGTGCGATTCCTCTAAGCGGATTTCATCGATATCCATCAAGGCAATTTGCGCCCCTTTGAAGGCCGGTTTGTGGAATACATCACCAAGAATGTTCTTCACAAAAATCGTAGAACCCGCACCGATGAATGTGATTTTAGGGCTTTTCATAGTTGAATCCTTTTTGCTTTCATACTTTTGTTTCGATGTATTTAAGTTACACCTGTCGCAAGGCCAAATTCGTCTCAGATAAACCAATCACTCTCCCATTTTGTAATATTTAAAATCAGAAAATTCCAAATCTTAGGAAATGGGACATTTTTGTTTAAATCACGGATAAAAGAGAGAAAATCTAACGATGAGCCCAGCTGATACAACGATTTAAGTCACATAATAAAAATCTTATAAAACGGAGTAGTCTGTGTTTTTGAGGCTGTTCTGAGTTTTGCTCTAGCAGATTTGCTACAAGGAAGTTATACAGTTTCCTAAGAGGTGGGTGATGTCTAAGTTAGAGTCCAATGCACTGAAAGTGGTCATTCAGGATAAATATTCCTCCGACAATGTCTCGGTGAGCCCTCTATCGTTGTACTCATCTTATGAAAAGATCGATATTGAGCTGAGGCCGCCCCACTCTATGCCGGGTTATCACTGGCACGGACAAGTAGAGGTAAACATTCCTTTCGGGGATGATGTCGAGTACATCATTAACGGCAGTCCAATAGTGGTGAAAGCAGGCTCGATAGGATTATTTTGGGCGTCGGTTCCTCATAGGCTCACCGACCCGGGCAAGAGTCATAATATGGGGATCATCAATATTCCGATTCACCACTTTATGTCTTGGACGCTAAACCGAGACTTCGTCAATCAGATCACCCACGGCTGCGTATTGCAGTCCAGTTCGAATGCATTGGTCAGTGAATTTGAGTTAGCGCGCTGGGCAGAAGAAATTAGTCACCCTTCAGAAAGCCGTCAGCAATTAGCGATAGATGAAATTGGACTCATGTTAAAGCGAATGTGCCTTGATGGCTGGGAGCAACTGGTCATCAATCGACAAGAGAAGTCGACCAAAAAAGGCGTCTCCAAACACTCGCAGTTTTACGTCAGTCAGATGCTGGAATACATTGCCACCCATCATAACCAGCCGATTACGATCAAAGACATCGCAGAGCACATTGGGCTGCATACCAATTATGCGATGAACGTATTCCAACGAACCATGCAGATGACCATCAAGCAATACATAACGGCGATGCGGATTAACCACGCCAGAGCACTGCTGAGTGATACCGACCGGACAATATTGGACATTGCCTTAACGGTAGGTTTTAACTCGAGTAGCCGTTTCTATGAGACTTTTCAGAATTATATTGGCGTGACACCAACGCAATATCGTAAGAAATCACGCGAAGATCATCGCTGGAGCAGTCATAGTAGTAGCCCTCTCTATGAGCTAGAGAAAGGCGCCATTGATGGCAAAAGGCCACTAACGATAAGTTAGTCGAGCAGGAAGGGATTAAAGGAAGATAAAAAAGGCAGATCACTCTGCCTTTTTAATATGTGGGAATTGACGAGAAATTACTTAACGGCCAATTCTGCTAGCATCTCTTGCGATGGAGCGAAGAAGTACGCACCTGTTACCGCTTTAGTAAAACGAAGCAGTTGGTCAGTCTTACCATCCGTCACTCCGTACATGCTTTCAAGCATCACTTTGATGTTGTGGATAGTGTTGCAGTAAGAGATGAACAGAAGACCATGTGCGCCAGTTACTGTGCCGTATGGCAAGCTGTGGCGAACGATCTTAAGACCTTTACCTTCTTCTTTAATGTCTACGCGACCTACGTGAGAAGCCGCTGGTAC
Source organism: Vibrio sp. WZ-1 (assembly GCF_052037695.1). Taxonomy (NCBI): domain Bacteria; kingdom Pseudomonadati; phylum Pseudomonadota; class Gammaproteobacteria; order Vibrionales; family Vibrionaceae; genus Vibrio; species Vibrio sp. WZ-1. Next base: position 6,408 of record NZ_JBQEQR010000076.1, read on the forward strand.
GTCTTCTAGCTCAATAGAATCTGGTTTAGTACGGCCAATCACTTTCTCTTGAGCAGATACATTCAAACGGTTCCATGCAGGAAGGTTGTGCTCAAAGCGTTGAACCATCACGTAGCTACCACCAGCGAAAGCGCCGTCTTTGATCAATGCAACGTCGGCACGAGCGTCACCTTTCGGGTTTTCAGTGCCATCAACGAAATCCGTCATGTCACGAGCATCTAGGTAACGGTAACCGTAAGTTTCGTCGACGACTGTTACGTCTTCTGCTGTATCCACTAGGAATTTACGCAGTACATAGAAGTGCAAATCGTGACGAGTTGAGTGGCAGTGAATCAGTACATCAACATCAGATGCAGGCGCAATCACGTCGCCTTCACCCAACTCAGGGAAGTCGATCAACTCTTCTGGCATTTGCATGTTTAGGTGCTGCCAAAAAGACTTAGTGAATGCGATAGAAATCGTTAGGTCTGCACCTGGTTGGCTCGCATTTAGCTCATTTACTAGCTCAGGTAGCGCTTTCAGTTTCGCCAGTACGTTTTCACGGTTTTGGTTCACTTTTAACTGAGTGTAAAGTGCAAATGGTCCTGCTTCAGGCACAATCGCCGTTTGAGCTTGTGACATTGAGATATCCTCTTTATAGCCCCGTGCGGGAAATTTTTGTTCTTAATTTTTTGATGGCTGTTCTTCTTTGTGCTCAATCTGTGGCACGTTGAAGCAGTCTTTCACCCATCTTCCATTTAGAAGATAGATCATAAACCAAGTTAACAGGGTAATTGTGAGCGCGTTTGCCCAGTTGAATACACCATGTTCGAGGTAGACATGATACATGGTCTGAGCCAATTGAATACCGCACAAGATCAAAGTCATAGCACGACCATGTTGGGTAATTTGATTCACCCAGCCTCTATCCGGATGGCGCAAGCCCATCAGCCACATCAGCAACAAGCTTGGAATACCCATCGAGAGGCCGAGATATAACGTATTAGAGTCAGGGTAAACAATTGCTAATATCTTACTACCACTGTCTCTACTTACTCCTGCCATGGCAAACACCACCCAAGAGCGTGCTAGGAACATCCAACCTAGCCATAACATAATTGGCGCTTTCAAAAATCCATGAGCGTCATATTGATCGAAGGAGTAACGCACAATATCGTCTTCTTAGTTTCATAAAAACGCCACTTTAACCGATCGCTAAAGAGTTGCAACACCGCAAAGATGAGAACTAAAGTTCATTTCATCATCTTAGGAAGGTAAACTAAGCTCAGGTTTACAGCGACGCCGAATAAACATGAAAAAGAAAAACACAACAGCACCCGTTCCTTCTCAAGAAACCCAAACGGAAGCAATGAAGATCGCCAAAGCGACACAGAAGCCAGGTCAGACCAAAGATCAAACTAAATTAATCGCACAGGGTATCGAAAAAGGTATTGCTCAATACAAGAAGCAACAAAAAGAACGTAATAGACAAGCCGACAGAGCAAAGAAAAAGCAACAAAAAGAGCGCTTGCGCCAGCGTGACGAAATCACTGAAACAGAAATCGAGCCTATCGAATCGACGCCAGCAACTAAATCTCTTTTACCTTGGCTACTGCTTGTTACAAGCTGGATTGGATTCGCCGCTTATATTTTCTTAGGGAGTTAACATGCATCGCGTACTTATCTCTTGTGGCCTCGCAACTTTATTGCTTGGCTGTGCAACGCCTTCAACACTTGTCAATGAATCCAGTAAAGATGTCGAGATCCGTATTGATAGCCAGTTTTCCCCTGAGCGATGTCAATATATGGGAGAGGTCACGGGAAGCGAAGGGCATTGGTACAGCTACTTATTTTATACCAATGATGCAATGATCCAAGGGGCGATGAACGATTTAAAAAATAATACCGCATCTCTAAATGCTGACACGGTATTTATGGTTTCACCTCAAGATTTCGTCACTTCATTTAGCGTTTTGGGAACGGCGTATCAGTGCCAAAATCGATAAGTATTTGAATACAAAAAAAGCCAGCGATTGCTGGCTTATGCACGAAATCCAAGACTAGTAGCGATATCTTTTTCTCGCTCAAGAACCCATTGACTATCAAAAGGCCCCCAGTCAGAAAGCTGGTAATAACCGTCATTGTGACGTCGACCATCTTGAACAAAAATCAGTTCAATGCCGATCCCCGGTAAAGCCTTAAGTACATCTTGAATAGTACGACGAGGCCACCCCGTTTTTTCGATTAACCTAGGCACATTTGGCCTTTCTAGACTTTCGACCAGTAAGGCTAAATACAGCCGCCTTGCAAAAACAGGACTCAATTCCATTGACACCTCCTAAAATTGTGCTGATTCATTATTTCTTTTTTGCACAGTAATTTGTTGAGGCTGATCAATAACTCGCCCTTTCCCAGCAAATTCCCCCTTATTTTTTTCAAGAAGTAAATTATTCATCTCATCATTTTGTCAGTTTCGTTGCTTCTTGGTAGGATGCGTTAACAACTCAATGAATAAATAAGCCAAATTTAACCAATTGGCCCCGAAACAAGAAAGTAAGACTCAAAAGGACACATTATGACGATCACTATGTTCGGCATCCCAAATTGCGACACGATTAAAAAAGCGAAGAAATGGTTAGAAGCAGAAAATGTTGCTTTTGATTTCCATGATTACCGCAAACAAGGTGTCGATGCAGCAATGGTTACAGAATTTTGCAACACACTAGGTTGGGAGCAAGTACTAAACAAACGTGGTACAACTTTCCGTCAGCTGACTCAAGAACAAAAAGATTCTCTTAATGAAGAAAACGCAATCGCGCTATTAATAGAAAACCCAGCGATGATTAAGCGCCCAATCTTGAAAGTTGAAGACCAACTACATATTGGTTTCAAAGCAGACCAATACGCGACCATTTTTAACTCTTAATTAAAGGAACAATCAAGGATGACAGACAGTCCAGTACTGGCACTCGCTAAAGACCTGATCAGCCGCCAGTCCGTAACGCCTGAAGATGCAGGCTGTCAGGAAGTAATGATCGAGCGATTAAAAGCCCTCGGTTTTGAAATCGAAGTAATGGTGTTTGAAGATACCACCAACTTCTGGGCTCGCCGCGGTACAGAAGCTCCCCTGTTTGCTTTTGCAGGCCACACTGATGTCGTGCCAGCAGGTAAGCTAGAGCAATGGGATACGCCGCCATTTGAACCAACTATTCTAGATGGCTACCTTCACGGTCGTGGCGCTGCTGACATGAAAGGCTCACTCGCTTGTATGGTCGTGGCAGTTGAACGCTTTATTGCTGACAACCCAGACCACAAAGGCTCAATCGGCTTTTTGATCACCTCTGACGAAGAAGGCCCATTCATCAACGGCACCGTTCGCGTCGTTGAAACCTTGATGGAGCGCGGTGAAAACATCGATATGTGTATCGTTGGTGAACCTTCAAGTACTGAAGTGGTTGGTGACGTAGTCAAAAATGGCCGTCGTGGTTCAATCACTGGTGACCTAACCGTACACGGAACACAAGGCCACGTTGCCTACCCTCACCTTGCTAACAACCCGGTTCATCAATCTCTATTGGCAATCCACGAGTTAGCCACCACTGAATGGGACCAAGGGAACGACTACTTCCCACCGACAAGTTTCCAGATCCCGAACGTTTCAGCTGGTACTGGCGCGTCAAATGTCATCCCTGGAGAATTTAACGTTCAGTTTAATCTACGTTTTAGCACTGAGCTAAATAACGATGCGATCGTGCAACGCGTAACAGAAACATTAGACAAACATGATTTGAACTACGACCTGAAATGGACTTTCAATGGTGACCCATTCCTAACCGACACTGGCGCACTACTTGATGCGGTTGTCGCAGCAGTTGATGAAGTGAACAGCACTAAGCCCGCACTTCTGACGACAGGCGGTACGTCTGATGGTCGCTTTATCGCGCGTATGGGCGGTCAAGTGGTTGAGCTTGGCCCTGTCAACGCAACGATCCATAAAGTGAACGAGTGCGTGAAAGTCGATGACCTAGAGAAATTGACCGACATGTACGAAAACACTCTGAAGCACCTGCTAGCAAAATAGAGTTTACATCGAACACGCAGTATTTAACGAGAACCCCATGACACCAGAGCAACTTACCGGAATCACCGATTCGCATCTGCAATCCACCTTAGTGGGTCAAAAAGCCTTTATGCTTCACCCCGCTGTAGTAGATGATTTGTTGAAGATGATCGAAGCGGCCACTCAAGCGGGCTTTAAGATGGAAATCGCCAGCGGCTTTCGCGACTTCAACCGTCAAAAAGCCATTTGGAACGGTAAGTTTTCTGGTGAGTTAACGATCTTAGATTCCCAATCTCAGCCTATTGATAAAAAGAAGCTCAGTGACGAAGAAAAGCTGATGGCGATTCTTCGTTGGTCTGCCCTACCCGGTGGCAGTCGCCATCATTGGGGATGCGATTTTGATGTTTATGCCCGAAACTTGTTGCCGCCCGACACGCAACTACAGTTAGAGCCATGGGAATACTTAGAAGGCCACCAGTTGACTTTCTATCAATGGTTAGAGGCAAACCTAGATCGCTTTGGCTTCTTTTTCCCTTACCAACAAGATTTAGGTGGTGTGGCTATTGAACCTTGGCACATCAGTCATAAATCTGTTGGGCAACAATGCTTAACCCATCTGACTCCTGAAGTACTAAGAAGCCAGCTAATTGAACAAAATCAGATCGACAACATTGCAGGGATTGACGTCATATTGAATAATTTGGATAAGGTCACTACCAAATTCATTCACAATATCACTCTGCCGGAGGCTCTATGATAGAAATACTAACCAACCCTTGGGTCATTATCATCATAGTGGTCAGCATAGTGGTTGGTAATATAGCTGCGTTAAAATACACCGCAAAAATGAAGTTTGGTCAGATGGATAAGAGCCGTAAGAACGATTTAGACAAGTTGAACGAACTTGATAAACAACGTTACGGAGACCAAAACAAGGATAACGATGAATCTCGTTGAATGTATACGTTGTGGACAGAAAATAAAAAAGGGACCTTCAGGTCCCTTTTCTTTGTTCGAGTTATTGCTTCGCGACTGCAGCTAAAACAGGTGCTAAAGACTTCAAAAACTCTTCTTCAACAGGCTTGCCTGCCGAATTGGTAACATTAATCGACGTTCGGTTTCCTAGATCACCAAATAGGAAAGTATATTTACCAGCATCTAAGTCGATTGGTTTCACACCAATATCATTCCAAAATGCGTCATCAGGTGATGCGTATCTCGCTTCAACTGTACCTTGCGATTGACTACGACTTTCAATAGTGAAGCCAATTTTTGGAAGCAACTCAGGTAGTCGTTGCCATAAAACATTGTACTGTGCGCGAGCAATGATTACTGGCAGGCCACTGCGATCGGTTCCCATCGTGATCGGAATTTGCTTCACGAGTTCCTGTGCTTTTTTCTGTGCGTCTTCACGAACTTGTTGATCGTAACGAGCCGTTACCAAGTTGGTCATCAGAACATTGTAGCGTTCACGGTTTGTGCGTGATACGTCTTTAACCTGATCACCTTCTCGCCAGTCAACTAAGTTAACTTTAAATCCAAAACGGTTGCTAGCTTCAAAACGAGAAATGTCGTAGCGACTGCCGATTTCCATATCTTCATCCGCAGAGTTCCAGGTCACCCAACCCGTCTCAATGAGAGAGTCACTCTGTTTCTCAACAGGAATCTGATTTGTTGAAATCATGTTTTGAACGGTTTGCCAAACAAGATCAAGCTCGTCTTTGCGAAGTAACCATAGAGTAACCTCACCGTTGCTACGCTCTAAACGTGCACCAGGGATCAGCTCTAGCACTTCTTGCGGGGGACGAATATCAACAGCTTTACCAATACCGCCCTCAAAGTTGCCCTGAGGGATATCGTAATTTGGATAAAACTGAGGCTGAGCATCGGCAGGAATATTCCATTCTGATAGCGGCTCAGTATCCAAATACTCGAAGTCATCTTTTGCTTGACGACGCTGGTTGGCACCACCTGAACAGGCAGTCAATACAAAAACAGCCAGTGAACTCATCACTAACTGGCTAGAAAGCTTCATCTATACTCCTAAAAACTGAGAGCTCTCGCCCTCAGTTATACTTCAATCCTAGTAAATACCGGCGTCTGTAAGCGCCTGTTCCAAAGTCGGCTGCGACTTTTCAGAAAGTGGTGTCAAAGGAAGACGCAAACTGCCGTCATCGATCAAGCCTAACTTAGTAGCCGCCCATTTCACTGGGATAGGGCTTGATTCGATAAATAAGTTTTTGTGCAAAGTCATCAAACGCTGGTTGATTACTTCAGCCTCTTCAAACTTACCATCTCTTGCTAAGTGGAACATATCAGCCATATCTTTTGCTGCAATGTTATTCGTTACTGAGATAACACCATGACCACCTAGCTTCACAAACTCTAAGCCTGTCGCATCATCACCACTTAGTAAGATAAAATCTTCGCCACAAAGTTCACGGTGAAGGGCAATTCTGTTCAAATCACCCGTTGCGTCTTTCAATGCAACGATATTATCAAGCTTTGACAGGCGTGCCACTGTCTCAGGCAACAAATCTACTGCAGTACGACCAGGTACATTGTATAAAATTAGAGGTACATCACTTGCTTCAGAGATCGCTTTGTAATGTTGGAACAAACCTTCTTGCGTTGGCTTGTTATAGTAAGGCGTGACACTTAAGAAGCCTGCAATACCAGAATCTGCAAGTAACTTACTGAATGTGACTGCCTCATGAGTTGCATTTGCACCTGTTCCAGCAATCACTGGGATGCGACCGTCGGCAAACTCTACCGTTTTATTTACGACCTTCACATGCTCTTCAATCGTTAGAGTCGAAGACTCTCCCGTTGTGCCTACCGCAACAATACCGTCAGTACCCGCCTCAACGTGATACTCAACCAGCTTTTGCAGACCATCGAAATCTACTTCACCATCTGGCTTAAATGGCGTGATCAACGCTACGATACTTCCTGAAAACATGTCTATCTCCCTCATTTAACTCTTTCTGCATGGTACTGTAATGCGATTAACAAACACAAGTGTGTATAGACGCTTACAAAGTACAAATGAATGAATAATTATCAGTTGTTAGAGGTTTAGCAAGGTTCTTTTGCTCAACTCTGGGGGTTCGCTCAATTATCGAGCTTCACCAATAATCGTTGCAGCCTTTGCTCCCTAAGGGATCGGCACCTAATTTAGCCGCGGAATATACTCCCTGTTTTCTTCTTCACGTCAGAGCTAAGTGAAATTATCCCGTCCAGAAAGTAGACGATAATATTTCGCTTACAAAGCAAACACTCGCGTCTAAAAAAGGAACCAACTCGACATTTCCAATACTTATCTGTGCTACCATCACTCTATTGAAGAAAGGACAAGAAGCTCATATATGACGCAACATCTGGTACTTACAGCAGTTGGAACGGATCGCCCAGGCATTTGTAATCAAGTAGTCAAACTGGTCACACAAGCTGGCTGTAACATCGCTGATAGCCGAATTGCTATCTTTGGTAATGAATTTACATTGATCATGCTGTTAACAGGCAATACTAACAACATAACTCGAGTCGAGACTCAATTACCTCTACTCGGGCAAGAGCATGACCTTATCACTATCATGAAGCGAACGTCCGCACATGAGTTATTAGACAACTCATATGAGCTTGAGGTTTTCATCGAATCAGAAGACCGAATGGGTTTAACAGAAAAGTTCACCCAGTTTTTTGCCGATCAGAATATTGGCCTTAACTCACTAAGCGCTCAAACTATTAGTAAGTCTAAAGTCCAGCTAGACGCTGACCAGTTCCATATTGCAATCACAGCATCGGTTCAAGCTGACTGTAACCTTATGCAGCTTCAAGAAGATTTCGATGAACTTTGTACTACGCTCAACGTACAAGGTTCTCTGAATTTCATAAAAAACAATCTATAAATAAGTAAAGGACATAACAATGAATACGCTGACAGCAGGCACGCCAGCGCCAGCCTTCTCTTTGCTCGACCAAGATGGTAACACCGTTTCTCTCGGTGATTTTAAAGGTAAGAAAGTTCTGTTTTACTTCTACCCGAAAGCGATGACACCAGGCTGTACCACTCAGGCAAAAGGTCTTCGTGATGTAAAAGCAGAGCTAGACGCACACAACGTTGTCGTTTTGGGCGTAAGTATCGACCCAGTGAAACGCCTTGGTAAATTCATCGAGCGTGACGAACTAAACTTCACACTACTATCTGACGAAGACCATGCAGTGGCTGAACAGTTCGGCGTGTGGGGCGAGAAAAAATTTATGGGCAAAGTCTACGATGGCCTTCACCGCATCAGCTTCCTAATCAACGAGGAAGGCGTGATTGAACACGTATTCAATAAGTTTAAGACCAAAGACCACCACGAAGTAGTTGTGAACTACTTGAAAGAAAACGCTTAATCGCTCCTTTCAATCAAACAATAAAAAGCCCAGCAATCGCTGGGCTTTTTGTTCGGATCTGTTTCTATTCTTGTATCGGTTCTGCTTCTTCTGTACTTGGTAGCGCGTTCCATACCGCTTTGACAAGCGTCGCCAAAGGAATTGCAAAGAATACGCCCCAGAAGCCCCATAAACCACCAAACACCAGTACCGCAACAATAATTGCTACCGGGTGTAGGTTCACCGCTTCAGAGAACAAAACAGGAACCAGTACGTTACCGTCTAGTGCCTGAATAATGCCATACGCGACCAGTAGCCAGTAAAACTGCGGAGATAACCCCCACTGGAACAAACCGACAATCGCAACGGGCACAGTGACTGCCGCCGCACCGATGTATGGGATCAGAACAGATAATCCCACCGCTACCGCTAACAATGCTGAATAACGCAGGTCTAAAACGGCAAACGTCACGTAGCTCACACCACCGACAATTAGAATTTCGAGCACTTTGCCCCGAATGTAGTTCGAGATTTGTTCATTCATCTCGTGCCAGACTTTATTCGCTAGTTTACGGTTCTTTGGCAGAATACCACTAGCCATGCTCATCATCTCTTCTTTATCTTTCAATAAGAAGAAAACTAACAGGGGCACAAGTATCAAATAAACCGCTAAGGTTGCAATGCTCACAAGTGATGCAAGTGAGCCCTTCACAACGCTTTCACCTAAGCCGATTGCTTGGTTTTTAGCGTTGGTTACAACCGTCTCAACAATTTGCAAGTTTGCTAGCTCTGGGTAACGCTCAGGTAATGTTGCAATGAACTTCTGCAGCCCTGCATACATATTAGGAATATCATTAATTAAGTTGCCTACCTGAGTCCAAATGGTCGGAACTAAACCAAATACCGCGATTAACATCAAACCGATGAAAATCAGAATCACTGTAATAACGGAGAAAGTTCGCGGAATACCCAAACGACACATTTGTGTCACTGGCCATTCAAGAAGATAAGCAAGAACAATCGCGACCAGCAATGGTGCAATTAAATGCCCAAAAAAATAAATAGTGATAAAGCCGAACAACAGAATCGCGACTAGGCTCACGGCGTGTGGGTCTGAAAAACGTCGCTTATACCAACGACTTATCATCTCAAGCATCTTATGATGATTCCTTATTGAATACGGTCAAAGTGAAGTACTCTGGTAATGCGTGGCAATGCACTTCATACCTTTGTTTACGTAAATACGTCACTATGTCTCGTTTAGAGCTCTTGTCCACAACTTGAATCACAAGCTGTTGATACTGGGAAGATTCTCCCTGAAATACTTCAGCAGCGTGACGTTTGGCAAGTAACAGCGCCATAGGGCAGCGTTGCTCGCGCAAATCAAGTAACATGGATTCCATTGTATTGCTCTGCACTTATGATAGGGTTGTATTGTAACGGCTTTTTGAGCTGGTGCTAGCATTTCTAACTTGAATTAAATGCATATAGCACAGACTTTACAGTTAGTAATTCAAAGTCTCGTGACACTATCAACGAAACCAATTTGTTTATTTTGGGTCTTATAGCTAGCATATTCATCCATCACGGATGACCATTGGGCATGTATTGATAACGTTCTTTCAATCGCATGCTTTGGTATTTTGGAGAATCTTTAAACCGTATGTTAAAACGCACTCGCTCGCTAGTTTGTTTGTGCCTTGCTGCTGCATTAAGTACACCAACGCCTATTTACGCCAATAGCCTCGACCTCCCTGATATTGGTACCGCAGCCAGCGGCACTCTGACGATAGATCAAGAGTTGATTTATGGTGATGCGTACATGCGCATGCTCAGAGCCAGCAGCCCAATCGTTAGTGACCCAGTTATCAACGAGTATATCGACACGCTGGGGCACCGACTGGTCGCTAATGCAAATGATGTAAAAACACCGTTCCACTTTTTTATGATTCGCGATCGCAACATCAACGCTTTTGCCTTCTTTGGTGGTTACGTTGCTCTGCACTCAGGGCTATTTTTACACGCACGAACGGAGAGTGAGCTCGCATCGGTGGTTGCTCACGAGATTGCGCACGTAACACAACGTCACCTTGCACGAAGCATGGAAGAGCAAGCTCGACGCTCACCAGCTACGCTAGCTGCACTAGCTGGTGCACTTCTCATTGCTATTGCAGCGCCAGAAGCTGGTATGGCAGCCATTACCGCCGCTACCGCAGGCAACATGCAGAGTCAGATAAACTACACGCGTTCTAATGAGAAAGAAGCGGATCGCTTCGGTATTTCTACGCTGGCTAAAGCTGGGTTTGATGTCCAAGCAATGCCACGCTTTTTTAGTCGACTTGCTGATGAGTATCGTTATGCAAGTAAACCACCGCCGATGCTGCTGACTCACCCATTACCTGAAGACCGTATTACCGATTCTAGAGCCCGAGCACAAGCCTACCCTCCAATGAGAGTTATGCCATCGCTCGATTATCATCTTACTCGCGCACGCATTGTGGCACGCCACGCAGGTATAGATGGTGAAGCCGCTATGGGATGGTTTGAACGCACGCAAAAGAAAGCAACCGCAGATTTGATTCCCACATTTGAATATGGGAAAGCACTTGTGCACCTAGATAACAAGCGCTTAGACAAAGCCGAAGTATTGCTTAATAAATTGCTCAAGCAAGACCCATCTAATCCTTTTTATCTTGATGCGATGACCGATTTATATATTGCTCAGAAGCAACCACAAAAAGCGATTGATATGTTATCAAAAGCACTTAAACGGTCGCCGCACAATAAAGTTCTCACTATCAATTATGCGAACGCTTTACTGGAAGCTGGTAAAGACAAAGAAGCAATTAAAATACTGCAACGCTACACGCATGATAATCCTGAGGACACCAATGGTTGGCACCTGCTCTCTAAAGGGAACATTGCCTTAGGAAATAGTGACGAAGATTTGGCTTCACGAGCAGAAATTTTTGCGTTACGCGCAAATTGGAATAAAGCCATTCAATATTATAGTGAAGCAAGTAAAATTGCCGAACTGGGAAGTTTAAAACAAGCTCGATACGACGCTCGTATCGACCAACTTATGATCCAAAGAGATCGATTCATGGCATTACAATAACGAAATGGAGAAAACCATGTCAGTCGTGATTTATCACAACCCTCGTTGCTCAAAGAGCCGTCAAACACTAGAACTTCTAGAGCAAAATGGTGTAACACCGGAAGTGGTCAAATACCTTGATACACCGCTTAATGTTGAACAACTGAAAGCGCTGTACGCTCAACTTGGTTTCTCTTCTGTACGCGAGATGATGCGTACAAAAGAAGACATCTACAAAGAGCTTTCACTTGGTGAAGCGTCAGTCACAGATGCGCAGCTTTTTGAAGCGATGGCTCAAAACCCAAAACTGTTCGAGCGCCCAGTTGTGGTTGCAAACGGCAAAGCAAAAATAGGCCGTCCACCAGAGCAAGTATTGGAAATTCTATAAATGGATTGCCAGATCCTCATTTTGTATTTTAGCCGTCATGGATCTACAAAACTGCTGGCGAGACAGATAGCAAGAGGGGTCGAATCGACCCCTCGTTGCGAAGCAATTTTGCGTACAGTTGAAGAATTGTCACCTCACTCACATACCCCTTCGGATCCAATTGTTACTCTAGATGAGCTAAGAGGGTGCGATGGCCTCGCGTTTGGCAGCCCAGTATGGTTTGGCAACATGGCCGCACCGCTTAAGCATTTTTGGGATCAAACCACACCTTTGTGGGTGAATGGCGATCTTATCGATAAGCCGGCTTGTGTGTTTACCTCATCATCTTCGATGCACGGAGGTCAAGAAACCACGCTACAGAGCATGATGACCCCACTTCTGCATCACGGCATGATGGTGTTGGGGATTCCCTACTCAGAACCGGAACTACACACAACACAGTCCGGAGGTACACCTTATGGGGCTAGCAGCGTAGGACATGAGCCAAGCCTCTCGGCTGAAGAGATTCGTCTCGCACAACAATTAGGAAAAAGACTGGCAACCGCCGCACAAAAGCTCAAAGGAAGCCAGTAAGCTCAAGGATAAGTAAATCGATGTCTGACATTATTGACCAACCACCTCTCAGCACACGAACCCAAACCTATCGCTACATGGCGCTATTCGGCAATTTGGCGTTGTTAGCTTGGGTCGCAATTTGGCAATTAGCACTTTCCCCTCACCCTCACCTGAGCAGCACTACTCTAGCAATTGCGTGGTGTGTTCCTTTGCTTTTGCCGCTTCCTGGCATCCTCGCGGGTAAGCCTTATACGCACGCTTGGGCTAATTTTGTTTTAATGCTCTACTTTCTGCATGCACTCACTATTTTATATGTGGATGATGGTGAACGATGGCTAGCAGCCGTAGAGTTAATGCTCACTACATTAGGGTTCGCTGGTAACATCTTATTTGCACGTGCACGTGGTAAAGAACTAGGCTTGAAACTAAAACGCTTGTCTCAAGTCGAGAAGGAAGAGAAAGCCAAATTCAATAAGTAACCTCAGTTCAGGATAATTTAAGCCATAAAAAACAAGCAATAAAAAAGAGTCGCTCTGGGCGACTCTTTCTTGTTCAGCTTTGGTAAAACATAGAGCTTAACTTAGGTCTTCAACCACATCCGTTTCCAGTACTGGCGCGATTTCTGATTCTTGCTCTACTGGCTCAGCTTGAGTACGAACTGGCGCGTTCCATTTATAAATCAAATCATACTGCACTGGTGCTGGCTGAACGATGACAGGTTGCTCTGATTGGGTTACCTCAGCAGCAGTATCCAGCTCAACCACACCTGCTGCTTGGCCTTCTTCTGCCTCCACTGGCAATTGTGCTGGTTGAGCAGGTTCTTCAGGCAGTTGTACTGGCGTAGCTTCTTCCATACTCACCAATGGTTCTTCTGTTGCCACTAACGGGCGAATTGAAGACGCTTCTTGCTCAAACGCTTGTTGAGAAGCTAACAGGTGAATCGTTAACGTTACTTGGTCTCCTTGCACACGCTTGATTTCCGTACCTGCTACTGAATTCAGTTTGGTTAAGGCACTCTCTAGATCGAAGAAATCCATCGCCGACTCTACATTCAGTACTTTTACATCAAGCGCTTTAGAGGACTTACTTGAAACCACAACCGCACTCTTCTTCGCGTAGTAATCAGCAATACCGCCTATCATCGAAGGAATCGCATTTGCACCAGATACAGAACCGCTACGTGGCGATTGTTTTGATTCAGAGAGTTGAGCAGGCGACTGATCGTACAGTGTCCAACGAATCTTATCACCTTGAACTCGCATAACCAGTACGGCATCCACTGGATAACGTTGACTTGCTTGGCTGATTGGTCCAACAAAGTCACCCCAAAGATCAGAGACGTTCACGCCAGTCACGTCATCAAAATCACCCACTGGCATAGTGATAGGTAGACCACGGGCCTCTGCTGCTTTACGAAGAGCGACTGCATTTGCTGAATCCGAATGCTCCCACGTAATAGCGCGATCGTATCCCTGCTCTTCCACCATCCAGACTAAGATATTTGCTCGGTTTGGTGACCATAAAGGAAGTTGAGCTTGAGTGAGCAATGAGCGAACTTGACTACTATTAAATAGCATCTTAAGGCTTGTTTGCCCATCAAGCTGACCATAGCTTAGCTGAGAGATATAGCGTGCACTCGAGCCTACCGCTTTTTGAATAACTGGATTGTTAATAGAAGATTGACTGCCCGTCGCTCTGACGATGACATCTTTCATACCTTGCTGACGAGCAAGAGACTCACCATCTTTCTGATTACTGTCTATCGCAACTTCGGCACGGTAGACATCTACCTGAGTAAGAGCGTGCACAGGCAGGGACAACCAACCTATCAGTAGGAGAGCTAAATAGCGCATAGTTTTCATAATCCTCAAAACAAGAACCCGCATGATAAGCAACTATCATTTCTTGAGCAAGAAGGGTACTGAGTATGTTGTCGATATTCTGACCAAGTTATTACTTAAAACCGATATAAAGTATTCGTCGCTCTTATAAATCCATACAAAAGTTTGATCTAGACAACATTGCAATCGATTGCCAGATGATAAGATTCGCCGGATTTGTCTACGTATCTTTGAATAGGGAATTATTATGAAAAATGCGTTACAAGGCGCTCAAATGCTCTTTGTCGCTTTCGGTGCTCTCGTGCTTGTGCCACTTCTTACTGGCCTAGATCCAAACGTCGCTCTGTTTGGTGCTGGTGTCGGTACTCTTCTTTTCCAACTGATTACTAAACGTTCTGTTCCAATCTTCCTTGCCTCTTCTTTCGCGTTTATTGCTCCTATCATGTTTGGTATCCAAACTTGGGGTATCGGAGCAACCATGGGCGGTCTTATGGCAGCGGGTCTGGTTTACGTCGGTCTTGGTGCAATGATCAAAGTCCGCGGCGTTGGCTTTATCCATAAGATTCTGCCACCAGTGGTTGTTGGCCCTGTAATCATGGTGATTGGCCTTGGCCTTGCTCCTACCGCAGTTAATATGGCAGTAGGCAAAACAGGCGATGGTGCAATTCAGCTGATCAATGGTGATGCCGCCGTTATTATCTCGGCAGTTTCACTGCTTACCACCATTGCACTTAGCGTGTTCGCAAAAGGTTTCCTAAAGCTAGTTCCTATCGTGGGCGGCATCTTGGCAGGCTATACCGTATCGCTGTTCTACGGTGTGGTAGATTTCACTCCAGTCGCTCAAGCGGCTTGGCTAGCAATGCCAAACTTCACAGCACCAGAGTTCAACATCAACGCTATCTTATTCATGATCCCAGTGGCTATCGCTCCAGCGGTTGAGCACGTAGGTGATATGCTAGCGATTTCAAACGTAACTGGTAAAAACTATCTTAAGAAGCCAGGCCTGCACCGCACTATCGCGGGTGACGGGGTGGCAACGATTGCCGCATCTATGGTTGGCGCGCCACCAAACACCACTTACAGTGAAGTTACGGGTGCGGTTATGCTAACGAAAGCATTCAACCCAGTAATCATGACATGGGCGGCGGTCACTGCTATCGTACTTGCACTCGTTGGTAAGCTAGGTGCAATTTTGCAAACCATCCCTGTTCCAGTGATGGGCGGTATCATGATTCTATTGTTCGGTTCTATCGCAACAGTGGGTCTAAACACACTAATCAAGAACAACGTAGACTTACACAAATCTCGTAACCTTGTGATCGTTGCAGTAACACTGGTATTTGGTATCGGTGGCATGGCTTTCGGTATTGGCGAGTTCAGCCTACAAGGTGTGAGCCTGTGTGGTATCGTAGCAATCATTCTTAATCTAGTGCTGCCACACGACCTTGGTGAAAACCACGTTGTTGATAATGCACAGATGGAAGAAGAAAGCGCAAAGTAGTCCTCTGTGTGGCTCTACCGATATAAGTCGCACGACTTACTCTCGCTTCTCACATCTCGTCACTAGTTTCGAAATAAGTAGATACAAAAAAGGCTTGGTTCTCACCAAGCCTTAATTTTTTTCAATTCAGTAATAATGAAGCATTAAGCTCTAACTATTTAGTACCGAAGATCTTGTCACCTGCATCACCTAGACCAGGAACGATGTAGCCTTTGTCGTTTAGCTTCTCATCGATTGCTGCAGTGTATAGCTCAACGTCTGGGTGCGCTTTTTCTAGAGCTTCGATACCTTCTGGTGCTGCAACAAGAACAAGGACTTTGATCGCCTGACAACCTTTCTCTTTTAGAAGATCGATAGTCGCGATCATAGAACCACCTGTTGCAAGCATTGGGTCAACAACTAGAGCAATACGCTCATCGATGTTAGAAGCAAGCTTATTGAAGTATGGTACTGGCTCAAGTGTCTCTTCATCACGGTAGATACCAACAACACTGATACGCGCGCTTGGCATGTGCTCAAGAACACCATCCATCATGCCTAGACCCGCACGCAGGATTGGCACTACTGTTACTTTTTTACCCTTGATTTGATCAACTTCTACAGGACCATTCCAACCTTCAATGGTTACTTTCTCTGTTTCAAAGTCTGCAGTCGCTTCGTACGTAAGTAGGCTACCGACTTCTGTCGCTAACTCACGAAAACGTTTCGTGCTGATGTCACCTTCTCTCATTAGACCAATTTTGTGTTTTACTAGAGGGTGTTTAACTTCAACAACTTTCATTTCCATCTCCGGCTTTTTTGGCAATATTTAAACAAACCTTCAGATTATACATGATTTTTGCAGGGATATCAGGATAGTTCACTAAAGAAAAAAACCGACGCAAACGTTTGCTATCTACATTTAACCACTGGTAGAATAGCGCCGTTTTCATATCCAACTTAAAAACCGAGGACTTCCCTGTGAGTGGTAACAACTCTTCTCTTAGCTATAAAGACGCTGGTGTAGATATTGATGCAGGCAACGCGCTTGTAGATCGTATTAAAGGTGCGGTTAAGCGTACTCGTCGCCCTGAAGTGATGGGTGGTATCGGTGGTTTTGGCGCACTGTGTGAATTACCGACTAAATACAAACAACCTGTACTGGTTTCTGGTACTGACGGTGTAGGTACAAAACTTCGCCTAGCACTGGATATGAACAAGCACGACACTATCGGCGTTGACCTAGTGGCAATGTGTGTAAACGATCTAATCGTTCAAGGTGCTGAGCCTCTATTCTTCCTAGACTACTACGCAACAGGCAAACTAGACATAGACACAGCGGCGGACGTAGTTTCTGGTATCGCTGATGGCTGTGTTCAAGCAGGTTGTGCGCTTATCGGTGGCGAAACCGCTGAAATGCCAGGTATGTACGAAGGCGAAGACTACGATGTTGCTGGCTTCTGTGTTGGCGTAGTAGAAAAAGAAGACGTGATTGACGGCACTAAGGTAGCAGCAGGCGATGCACTAATTGCTGTTGGCTCAAGCGGCCCACACTCAAACGGTTACTCTCTTATCCGTAAGATCCTAGAAGTTTCTGGCGCAGATAAGAACGAAGAGCTAGCAGGTCGCACTATCGGTGAGCACCTACTAGAACCAACGAAGATTTACATCAAATCAGCACTTAAGATGATTGAGAAACACGATATTCACGCTATTTCTCACATTACAGGTGGTGGTTTCTGGGAAAACATCCCACGCGTACTGCCTGAAGGCACTAAAGCCGTGATCGACGGTAACAGCTGGGAATGGCCAATCATCTTCAAATGGCTACAAGAGAAAGGCAACGTTGAAACGCACGAAATGTACCGTACCTTCAACTGTGGTGTAGGTCTAATCGTAGCACTACCTAAAGACCAAGCAGACGCAGCAGTTGCACTTCTTAAAGAAGAAGGCGAAAACGCATGGGTGATTGGTGAAATCGCTCAAGCAGAAGCCAATGAAGAGCAAGTTGAAATCCAATAACTTGCGAATCAAGCTCAAAAAATAAAAAGAATGAGGACGTGATGTCCTCATTCTGCTATCTGGAACATCGAAAACCATTCTAATAGTAGGTAATTTAGCGAATACGCACTTCAAACCTACAATAGCAAGGCAGTCTCTACATCATGAAAAACATAGTGGTCCTCATTTCGGGTAACGGCAGTAACCTTCAAGCCATCTTGGAAGCTTGCGAAGACAGTATGCCAAATGCACAAGTCACAGCGGTGTTCTCCAACAAAGCTGACGCTTATGGTTTAGAGCGTGCAAAACAGTTTGATGTGAATGGTCATTTTGTCGATCCAAAAGCATTCGAATCACGTGAAGACTTTGATGCTGAACTGATGAAGCAAATCGATGACTACCAACCGGACGTGATTGTTCTTGCTGGTTACATGCGCATTCTGAGTAGTGAGTTTGTTTCCCATTACCTAGGTAAAATGATCAACATCCACCCTTCTCTTCTGCCTAAGTACCCAGGTTTACATACCCACCAGCGCGCTATTGATGCTGGCGACAAAGAACACGGCACCAGCGTTCACTTTGTGACAGAAGAACTCGATGGCGGCCCTGTGGTACTACAAGCCAAAGTCCCTGTGTTTGAAGACGATGATGCCGATGTCTTGGCCGCGCGCGTTCAGACTCAGGAACACAAAATCTATCCAATGGTGACTAAGTGGTTAGCGGATGAAAGGCTAACGATGAGAGATGGCAAAGCGTATCTAGATGGCTTTGAGCTTGGTGAACACGGCTACGCCGACGAGTAATTTTCAATTCCAAACGACAAACACAAAAAAGGCAGCCAACAGGCTGCCTTTTGTTATTTTAAATCTTATAAACTTAATTCAAGAAAGCCACAGTCAGACTAGAAACCTAAAACCAACCACCTAACAAGTCCCTACAACCACTTGAGCAATACCATACTCGGCTAGTAGATTCTGAATCGGGCTCGTTCTTCGCCGTTCAGAATGACACGGTAGGTAACGAAAAAAGAAACTTAACTTCAATTATTTACGTCATTCCAGCAAGCCTTAGCGAGACTAGGAATCTACTACCAGTACACTAGGAAGTAAGAATGTTTCTCCGTATCCGTCCTCGATTTAAAAGGCATAAAAATAAAGCCCGCGATTAAGCGAGCTTTATTTAGTTATTAAGTGTCCGGAACCATCACTCCAACGGCTCGGTCGGTGCTTGGTTGCCCGGCTTCGGTGCAGCAAATGGCACATCTTCTAATGCCTTGGCGTTATTCAACACCAATTCACCGACATGAAACAAACCAAACTCACCTGGCTTCATTCGTTGCCATGTCTCATTACCAGTTAGCGGCTGAGTCGCAATCACAGAAACCACATCATTTGGCGTCGTCTCTTCTTGGAAATTGATTTCTACATCTTCATCCAACAGTGCTGCTTTACCAAATGGTGCACGACGAGTGATCCAGTACAAATGGTTAGTGCAGTAAGTCATCACAAACTCACCATCACTGAGTAGCATGTTAAACACGCCCTTCTCTTTCAACCGGTCGCAGCACTGAGCTACGTAAGTAAAGACCGATTCCATGTCGTGAGGTGGCTCAGGAAACTTATCTTCCATCTGCTTGAGCAACCAACAGAAAGCCATCTCGCTATCAGTTTCTCCCACAGGACGATGACGACCGGTGTGCAAATCTTGGTAGTCAGTCAACTGACCATTGTGTGCAAAGGTCCAGTAACGCCCCCACAACTCGCGAGTAAACGGGTGCGTGTTTTCTAAGTTCACTCCGCCTCGGTTTGCTTGGCGAATATGGCTGACTACCGCACGACTTTTAATCGGGTAGTTTTGCACTAATTCAGCAATCTTAGAGTCACAACTTGGGTTTGGATCTTTGAAGTTACGAAACCCCTTTCCTTCATAGAAAGTAATTCCCCAACCATCACGATGCGGGCCCGTTCGACCACCGCGCTGCATCAATCCTGTAAAACTGAAACAAATATCTGTTGGAACATTTGCGCTCATGCCGAGCAATTCACACATGGTTTAACGAACTCCTTACCTTAAAACACAACTAAGCCAGCATTCGGTTTAGTCGTAAATCTTATTCCATCTCTTTTTCAATCAACTGAATGATGATATGAATGATCTTAATGTGCACTTCTTGAATGCGGTCTGCATAGCCAAAGTGAGGCACGCGGATCTCGATATCAGCAAGACCTGCCATCTTACCGCCATCTTTACCCGTTAGCGCAATCGTCTTCATGCCTTTCGCTTGTGCCGCTTCAATCGCTTTTAGGATGTTGCCTGAGTTGCCAGAAGTCGACAAACCAAACAGAACGTCACCCTTGCGACCAACGGCTTCTACGTAACGAGAGAATACGAAATCATAGCCAAAATCGTTACTTACACAAGAAAGGTGGCTTGGATCTGAAATAGCGATACCAGCGTAACCTGGGCGGTTTTCACGGTAACGACCTGTTAGCTCTTCTGCAAAGTGCATAGAGTCACAGTGAGAACCACCGTTACCGCACGACAACACTTTACCATCTTGCTTGAATGAGTCAGCAATCATTTTCGCTGCCGCTTCGATTTGTGCGATGTTGTGGTCATCACTTAAAAATTTATTCAGAACTTCAGCAGCTTCGTTTAATTCACTTCTAATCAGATCTTGGTACATAAGACGTTCTCTTTATTATCTCGGCCACAGCCATGAGGTTGAACCTCTCGCCAGGCAAATTGTTCCGATGTGAAATTCACACCGGACAGTTCATTACTCTGAGTTTACCCACAAACGAGAATTAGTGTCGATAGCGAACCAACAGATTTGGATTCATCACAGTAATAAACTTGTTAACTTGCTTACGAAATCATCACCCAACTCCCAACTTTAGAATTTTAACTCTACATAGATCACTTTTTACTCAATTCTGGGTTTTACATTTTATTAATATTTTGATTACACTTATGAGAACTGGTTAGACCTCTTACCAAAATACAGACGTACAACATTAATAAAGTCTGAAAAGGAAAAACATATGGATATCTTGCTCTCAATCGTCACGATGACAATTGTGTTAGGCATTGCGCTCTACCACAGAATATCTCTCGTGAAATCCGTCGGCCTGCTAACCGCTGCCATGCTAGCACTGACGATCGCAGGCTCAGTTGGTGTAATCGGCTGGGCACTTTACGTACTTGCTGCTGCGGTATTCGCCGTATCAGGAATTCGCCAATCGCTGATCAGCCGTAAAGCGCTCGTCATGTTTAAGAAAGTCCTACCTGCTATGTCTCAAACCGAGAAAGAAGCATTGGATGCAGGTACAGTATGGTGGGAAGCCGAGCTATTCAAAGGCAAGCCTGAATGGCAAAAACTACACGCCATCAAAGCACCTAAGCTGAGCAAAGAAGAGCAAGCATTCCTAGATGGTCCAGTAAATGAAGTGTGTGCCATGGTAAGTGATTACCAAGTCACTCACGAACTTGCAGATTTACCGCCGGAAGTGTGGCAATACCTGAAAGACAATAAGTTCTTCGCCATGATCATCAAGAAGAAATACGGTGGCCTAGAGTTCTCTGCATACGCGCAATCTTTGGTACTGCAAAAACTGACAGGCGTTTCTGGCGTGCTGTCGTCAACCGTTGGTGTACCTAACTCATTAGGCCCAGGTGAGCTACTGCAACACTACGGTACTGAAGAACAAAAAGATTACTACCTACCTCGCCTAGCAGAAGGTAAAGAAATCCCATGTTTCGCACTGACTAGCCCAGAAGCTGGTTCGGATGCTGGTTCTATCCCAGATTTCGGTGTGGTATGTAAAGGCGAGTGGGAAGGCGAAGAAGTATTGGGCATGCGCCTAACTTGGAACAAGCGTTACATCACCTTAGCGCCAGTCGCAACCGTACTTGGTCTTGCATTCAAGCTGCGTGACCCAGAAGGACTACTTGGTGATAAAGAAGATCTTGGTATCACTTGTGCTCTAATCCCAACTGACCTTAAAGGCGTTGAGATTGGTAACCGTCACTTCCCGCTTAACGTACCATTCCAAAATGGTCCAACTCGCGGTAAAGACATCTTCGTACCGATGGATTTCATCATCGGTGGTGAAAAAATGGCAGGCCAAGGCTGGCGTATGCTGGTTGAGTGTCTGTCAGTTGGTCGTGGTATCACGCTACCTTCAAACTCAACAGGTGGCATCAAGACAGCGGCTATGGCAACGGGCGCTTACTCACGCATTCGTCGTCAGTTCAAACAGCCTATCGGTCACATGGAAGGCGTGGAAGAGCCATTAGCACGTCTAGGTGGTAACGCCTACGTAATGGATGCCGCGAGCAACTTGACCGTGGCAGGTATCGACCTAGGTGAAAAACCTTCGGTTATCTCGGCTATCGTGAAGTACCACTGTACGCACCGTGGTCAACAAAGCATCATCGACGCGATGGACATCGTAGGCGGTAAAGGTATCTGTATGGGTCCTTCTAACTTCCTAGCGCGTGGTTACCAAGGTGCACCAATCGCGGTAACGGTAGAAGGTGCCAACATCCTAACTCGTTCGATGATCATCTTCGGTCAGGGCGCGATTCGTTGCCACCCTTACGTTCTTGAAGAGATGAACGCAGCATATTCTGACGCTGGCGACGCAGTTGAGAAGTTCGATAAAGCACTAGCGGGTCACGTGAGCTTCACCATGAGTAATCTCGTTCGCAGCATCTGGTTTGGTCTAAGTGATGGTCTGGGTTCAACATCACCAACCAAAGACGCAACCAAGCGCTACTACCAACAATTGAACCGTTACAGCGCAAACCTTGCTCTGCTATCGGATATCTCAATGGCGGTATTGGGTGGTTCGTTGAAACGTAAAGAGCGCCTGTCAGCGCGCCTCGGTGACATTCTAAGTCAGCTATACCTAAGTTCTGCAACACTGAAACGCTTCGAACAGGATGGCCGCCCTGTAGAAGATTTACCATTAGTGCATTGGGGCTTGCAAGACAGCTTGAAGCAGACTGAAGCCGCGATTGATGAGTTCCTAGCGAACTTCCCGAACAAAGTGATTGGTCGTGCACTGCGTGTGTTAATCATGCCATTCGGTCGTGTACGCAAAGCGCCAAGCGATAAGCTAGACAGCAAAGTCGCTCGTATTCTACAAACACCAAGTGCAACACGTTCACGCATTGGTCGTGGTCAGTACCTAGAACCAACGGAGCACAATGCCGCAGGTAAGATTGAGCTTGCGCTGTCTGTGATTCTTCAAGCTGAGCCTGTGTTCGACAAAGTATGTAAAGCACAAGGTAAACGCCGTCCATTTATGAATTTAGATATGATTGCTCAGGAAGGTCTAGAGCAAGGCGTGATCACGCAAGAAGAAGCGGAGCTGTTAAGAGAGGCTGAGCAGCATCGTCTAGATACTATTAACGTGGATGACTTTGAACCGGAGCTATTGGCCGCAAAGCCACTGTACCCTCAGATGGAAAACGTCGCTTGAGCGAATGATGGCTTAAACGATAAATAAGAAAGCAAACGGGAGCCGAGGCTCCCGTTTTTTATTGAATCTCCGCTACACGTAACACCGTGTAAGCAAAAGAAGCGTTTATTGTTCGTTATCTTCTTCAACAATAAACGACTGTTCAATTCTGCGCAGTTCTTCCTGCTCTTTTAGCTTAAGCTCTTCTTGAAGCGTCGCTTTACGTTCGTTCAGTGCTTTCTTTTCTGACTTCGTTAAGAACTTAACCGCTTTTTTATTCGCCAATGCGTACGCGACGACATCTTCACCTTTTTCACGACGTTCACTCACGCGTTGCGAGAAACGTTCATTGTCACGTGCTTTACGTTCAGCTGAACTTAATTTGCTCATTTTTATGCCTTTAATAAGAATATGACAGCCCGATTGCTGCCCTCAGGTAAACAAATGAGAAGTCATTCATATAGCTGATGGCGTGAGTTTAGCATAGATACTGAAAGGAACAGCGAAGCGATTGAGAACACAGACTAGAACCTGCTTACCAAGCACTCTCTAAAGGATGAAGAAACAAACGCCCTAGCACGCTGACAATAGATTCTTAGTCTCGCCGGAGCTCGCTAGAATGACGATTTATTTTGAGTTATCAGACTACTACACACGCAGAGCTACCAGACCACCGTCATTCTGAACAGTGAGGAACGAACGTGATTCAGAATCTACTATCCAAATGCTCCGCAGAGGATGAAGGCACAAGCCTCTCAGCACGCTAATAGCAGATTCTTGGTCTCGCCGGAGCTCGCTAGAATGACGATTTATTTTGAGTTATCAGATTACTACACGCGCAGAGCTACCAGAACACCGTCATTCTGAACAGTGAGGAACGAACGTGATTCAGAATCTACTATCCAAATGCTCCGTAGAGGATGAAGGCACAAGCCTCTCAACACGCTGATAGCAGATTCTTAGTCTCGCTGGAACGAGCAAAGTATTTAAACAAAAAACGGAGCCCATCAGCTCCGTTTCCTAATATTTCTTTCACCCTACTTCTTGGGCACTTCCAGTTGCATCTCTGGCATTGCATCACGTTTTGCTTTCAGTTTACGCCATACAAACCAAACAATTAACCCCAAAATTATGGCAATCACGTTGCCTACGGCAATAATTATCATGCTGCGCTTACGATCGGCTTCCCGCTGGGCAATCAATTGCTTTTCGAGCTTAATCTTACGTTGTTGCTCTAGCTCAGCCTCTTTCGCCAAACGTGCGGCTTCTATATCAACTTCTTCTACCACGCTAAACGACTGCTCGTTAATAGGAAATACTAACGCTCTCTCAGTAGCAAAATCCGTCGCGAAGATCCCACCTTTCCATGAGTACTTTCCTATCTCAGGGTCGTTATCCATCGTTAAAGTCGTGGTCAAGCCATCCGCACTAACCACACCCTGACTAAAAGTAGTAAAGCCATCAGGTGCAATTTGCTCAACACTTACCGCGAGTGACCCCGGCAGAACCATCCCCTGCTCGCCTCGTACGACCAACTGATGAGGCTTATTCACATCTCGGGATTGGATAAAGGTTTTGGAGACTGGCGTTGGATATACAAGAACGATTTGTTCTTGAGCACGCAAAAACACGCCATTGCCCGAGGTAATACGCGCTCGATATTTCCCAGGTGCTACATCAATAGGCAACTGCACGGTAAATACACCGTCTGCAGCTTTTTCATCAAGGTTGCGTCCATCATCGGTAAACTCACCAATAACAATCGGAACAGGACGAGCTTCTTTAATCAACTCATCTTCATTTTCCACATATTTGGTCAGTGTCACACGCAAATTGACGCGGTCTAAAAAATCGCGCAAAGCCAATAACTTATCATCGGAAGTAAGGCGAGCCGTAAACTTAAGCGCCTCACTTTGATATAAACGATTTGGAAAAGTGTCTGTTGTGAGCTTTAGGTGTGAGATTAAGCGAATATTGTTTTTAGGCGTAACTTTACCGACAGCCTGCCAAGGGCCGGACATCGGTTTATCAATGGAAATGATGTCTAGAGAGGGTTCTTGATACCAACGGACATTGTCATACTCACCCCATGAATAGTATTTTTTACCGTCAGGGCGAACTAACACAACTGGTTGAGAGCTTTGTTCACGATAAACCAAAAAGGTAATCTGCTCGATGCTGGGATCGACACGAAAGCGGTTATCTAACAAAGACATGACGGACTCATTTGCAAAAGCGAAACAACTCCAGAACGCTAAAATAGCGACTGACAAAGCCCTCAACATAGTCTCTCCTATTACTGCCAAATACTATCGTTCACCAGTTCTAGTCTTTTCTGGTGCGCTTCTACTTCATCGGCAGTTGCACGTAAAACCTTTAGCGCTTTTCTTCCTTCAACGCGACGAATGCCTTCTGCGCCGCCATCACTCTTGTTAGCGTTGAATTCTAGACTTGTTTGTCCACCAGTCATCAGTAGGTAAACGTCGGCTAGAATCTCCGCATCGAGCAATGCCCCGTGGAGAGTACGGTGTGAGTTATCAATGCCGTAACGTTCACACAATACGTCAAGGTTATTTCGCTTGCCCGGGAAGATTTTCTTCGCCATGGCAAGGGTATCGGTCACCTTACAGAAATCATCCGTTTTACCGATGGTTGGATCGAGCATTTCAAACTCGTAATCCATAAAGCCGGTATCGAAGGGCGCGTTGTGGGCAACCAGCTCGGCACCTTTGATGAAATCTAAAAACTCTTGGTGGACATTCGCATAGTCAGGCTTGTCGACTAGGAACTCATCGGTGATACCGTGAACCTCAATCGCATCAGGCTGAATTTCACGATCCGGTTTTAAGTAAACATGGAAGTGACGACCAGTCAGCTTACGGTTGATGATTTCTACGGCACCGATCTCGATAATGCGGTGACCCATGTAGTGTGGGCCGCCCTCGAGGTTCATACCCGTGGTTTCAGTATCGAGTACGACAATACGATTATGTTCAGAATTGCTGCTGGTATTCATAAGGTTATGTGTGTCAGACTATGCTTTATTAAATGTTTCGGCTAATAGTACCAAAAAATATGACCAAACACGTTGAGATTTTCACTGACGGTTCTTGTCTAGGCAATCCAGGGCCAGGTGGTTACGGCATTGTCCTGCGCTACAAGCAAACGGAAAAGACCCTAGCGAAAGGCTACACACTGACAACTAATAACCGCATGGAAATGCTGGCAGCTGTGGTTGCACTTCAAACGCTAAAAGAGCCATGCCAAGTAACGTTAACAACGGACAGCCAGTATGTGCGCCAAGGCATTACGCAGTGGATTCATAACTGGAAGAAACGTGGCTGGAAAACGGCAGATAAAAAGCCAGTGAAGAATGCCGATTTATGGCAGGCGCTAGATAAAGAAACCGCTCGCCATCAAGTGGATTGGCATTGGGTGAAAGGTCATGCTGGTCATCGTGAGAACGAAATCTGTGATGAGCTAGCACGCACAGCAGCCGAAAACCCAACCGAAGAAGATACCGGTTACCAAGCGTCTTAGTTTTTGCTACTGGATACCTTTTTCACTGCACTACCCTCTCTGTTCATCACACCCAGTGGTGTTAACTTTCTCTTCAAACGCCAATGAGGCTTGATTGGTTTGAGAGGGTAAGTTCGCTTACGAGCGACAATGTAGTACAAACTTCCAGCTGGTGATGCCCAATCGCCCAAACTGTTTTCTAACCAAGTCCACATGGTTTTGTAGCGTGTCATTGGGAACAACGCGTAACGATCACAATGAATCACTTGATAGTTCAATACCCCTAACCAGTCTTTGATACGGTTGGAGGTGAACATGCGACCGCTCCAAGGCAAATTGTTCCTGCGCCAAGGCAACAAACTCGCTAAACCAGTAAAACTGATCGGGTTAAAGCCCGTAATAATCAGATAACCATCATCCATCATGACGCGATCAACTTCGCGCAGCAGCCTATGGGGATCACTTGCATAGTCAAGCTGATGAGCAAGCACGACAACATCAAAGCTTTTCTCTAAAAAGGGTAATTCGTAACCATCTGCGATGACATTATGCAACGGGTTCTGGATATCTACGTTGACTTGGTGTTGAATGTTACAACTACAGCTGGTTAGCTCACAGCTCAAGCCACCCAATTTCAACATGTGGTAGCCGAATAACTTCGGACACCATTCATCAAGTCGGGTTTGGATTGACTCAAGTACCCACGGGCCATTGTTCATATCTGACCAAGTCGAAGGGTGCTGTATAGTTTTGTTGCTGAGTGCTGGTTTCATTAACCACCTGACTATAAAAAGGGTGACGGAGAACGAATCGTGTTAGAGATCAAAAGCATACCCGCATTTAATGATAATTACATCTGGCTGATACAAAATAGCGACAAGCGTTGTGCTGTGGTTGATCCGGGCGATGCCAAGCCAGTATTAGAATATTTACAGGCTAACGAGTTAACTTTAGAAGCGATCTTAATTACACACCACCACAACGATCACATTGGTGGCGTTCCTGATTTAGTTCGTGCTTTTCCTCACGTTTCTGTTGTAGGGCCAAAAGCAGAGCCGATTCCAACCTTGACCAATGCTATGGAAGAAGGCGACAAACTTGAGCTTTTCGGTGAAATCTTCATGGTGCTTGGCTTACCTGGCCACACTTTAGGTCACATTGGTTATGTAGGCGACAGCAAGTTATTCTGTGGTGATGTGCTGTTTTCAGCAGGATGTGGACGTATTTTTGAAGGCACACCAGAGCAAATGTTTGAGTCTTTAAGTAAAATTGCGGCTCTTCCGGAAGAAACTGAAGTCTTTTGTGCTCATGAATACACGGCAAGTAACGTGGCATTTGCACTCGCCGTCGAACCAGACAACGAGCAGCTGCGTCAGTACCGCGATGATGTAAACCGCCTACGCGCACTTAATATACCGACGCTTCCTACAACCCTGCGTAGAGAAAAATGGATCAACCCATTCTTGCGTACAAACAACCCGGAAGTGATTAAATCAGTCGCAAACCGCATTGAAAATAGCGATCCAGTCTCGGTTTTTACAGCTTTGCGTGAGTGGAAGAACGAGTTTTAACCTTTTTCTGCTTGTAACCTCCAAAAACGCAAGTATTATCATCTGCTGTTTGAGAAGCGCCTTGTGCGCTTCTATTGTTTTGGAGGGAGCGCATATCATTGCAATTCACTCCAATGCATAGGTGAGACCTTCTCATCCATTTGTAAGTAATAAATTGTCTATTATCTTGTGACTGCCACGCACAAAAGCTGCGCGACAGGCAGGAGAAGATAAACAGGCCCTAAATAGGCTGAATCCATGCGTTTGAAGTACAGTTGGGTGTTGGCGGTATTACTATCTGGCTGTCAACTAACTCAGTCAGACTCGACTACCACATCGACACCTGAAACCAACAAAACACAAGCAACAGACTCCCAGCAGGTTGCCAATACTCAACAAAAGGTTGAACCTGCGGAAAAAGCTGCCCCAAAAGTTATCACTCCTCAAGAGCAACAAGATGTATGGCGCCGTATCGGCATGCAGCTCAAGATGGACATTCCTCAAAGCAAAAAAGTCGACTACTACCGAACTTGGTACCTGAAACACCCAGGCCATCTACGTACCGTATCTCAACGAGCTGAGCCGTTTTTGTATCTCATTACAGAAAAAATCGAAGCCCGTGATTTACCGTTGGAGCTTGCTCTTTTACCTGTAGTCGAGAGCTCATTTGATGCATTTGCCTATTCACACGGCAGTGCTGCTGGCCTTTGGCAATTTGTTCCTGGCACAGGAAAAATGATGGGCCTAGAGCAAAACTTTTGGTATGACGGCCGCCGTGACGTAGACGCATCTACCGATGCTGCATTGGACTACCTTGTTAAGCTAAACCAGCGTTTCGACGGCAACTGGAATCACGCTATTGCGGCTTACAATAGTGGCGGCGGGCGTGTAAACAGCGCAATTCGAAAAAATAAAAAACTGGGCAAGCCAACGGACTTTTTCTCTCTAGACCTGCCGAAAGAAACCAGCAGTTACGTACCAAAACTGCTCGCTCTTGCAGATATTATTGCGAACCAAGATAAGTACGGCATCGAGATTCCACCTATCGCCAACAAGCCTGTTTTAGCGCTAGTTGATCCAAAAGAGCAGCTTGATTTGGCCATCGCAGCTAAGTACGCAGATATCAGCGTAAAAGAATTGCAAAGCTACAACCCTGCCTATAATCAATGGTCTACCGCTCCCGAGGGCCCGCACCAACTTCTTATCCCTATCGAGAAGAAAACGGCGTTTTTAAAAGATGTCAATCAGAACCGTGGGAAAGGGATGAAGGTTGTCCGCTATAAAGTGAAGTCAGGTGACTCCCTGAGCGTCCTCGCTGAAAAATATGGCACAACAACCAAGGTAATTCGTCGCGCGAATGGTATGAGCAGTAATAACATTCGAGTTGGTCAACACTTGATGATCCCAACATCAACTAAGGACGAAAATAGTTACGTTCTTTCAGCCCAAAATCGCTTGTCTAAAACACAAGCCACAGCTCGTGGTAAATATAAGCTGACTCATGTAGTGCAATCAGGAGAAAGCTTATGGTCTATCGCACGGGCAAATAAGGTATCGCACCAATCTCTAGCAAAATGGAATGGTATGGGGCCAAGAGATACCTTACGTGTTGGACAGAAGCTGGTGATATGGAAAAGTGGTGATCAAGGTGCTGTGATTCGTACCGTGTTCTATCAAGTGCGTTCTGGCGATACCATTAGCGGCATTGCTAGCAAATTTAAAGTAAAGAGTAATGACATTGTGAAATGGAACTCTCTTCAAAAACAAAAATACTTGAAGCCAGGACAGAAGCTCAAGCTGTATGTTGATGTAACTAAGGTGAGCGTATGAACTCCTCCAGTAACCCTCTCGTAATGTTGTTGGATATTTTTCGAGCACCAACAGCTTGTTTCCTTGCTCTCTACCAACGTGGAGGCTGGGGCTGGCAGCCTTTCATCATTTTGATGATTAGCCCATTTTTATTCTGGGGAGCTTACTTTTCGAACGTCGACTTTACTTGGTTAAGTGAGCAGCTTTCTGTTCAGTTCCAACAAATTGACCCTAAACAAGTAGAACTGCTTGAGCCGAACACGCTGATGGCAAGCGCTATCATTAATGATGTATTCAATCGTTTTGCAACACTACTTTTGTTAGCACTGTGGTTTTTCCTTGCTACCAAAGCAAGCAAGCAGCAATACGGCTACTGGAAGTGGTTTGCCGCATCAAGTGCAATACTGTTTCCAGCAGTACTAGGGGATATCGCAAGTTACGCAAGCCTGCTGCTCAAGCATGGTCAGGTAATGACATATGCCGCTGACTTAAACAGTCTTAATGGCTTGTTGAAACTACCGTTAACCAACGAATGGTCTCACTTTGCTAGTTCACTACCGTTACTGCTGCCTTGGTACATTGTACTTGGCTACGGTGCGGTTTTAACTTGGACGGAATTTGAACGCGGTCAGGCTCTTGTTATTGCGAGCCTGCCGTGGGTTGCGTTTTACGTAATTTGGGCGCTATACATTGTCGTGACGTAGATAGCCTTCAGTTAAGAAGTGAAAACGATACCAACAATGGATTATGATCAGAAGCGTCGCTCAGCGGCGCTTTTGAGTATTTTAGCTTTAAGCCTCGATAAAACACATGATCAAGCGGTAAGCCTGTAATAAACTGGGTACGTTGATCCGGGGAAAAGCGAACCTCTTTGAGGTCGATATCTGCCAATGCGACTTTCATTGCCGAAACCCTCTCTGCACTCCAGCTATTAAAATCTCCAGCAAAAATGATTGGGCCTTGATGCGCTTTCAATACCTTTTCTAACGTCGCTAACTGAGATAAATATTCATCTGTGCCCACAGTAAAGTTGATAGCATGAATGTTTATCACTGCCAGGTGCTGACCATTACTTAACTGGTATTCACTATAAAGTGCAGATTTAGGCAAGCGTAGCCATGGTTCTTTAGATGTATAAGCACAAGCTCGGATTGGTGCTTTGTGGGCAATACTGATAACACCTGCGTCGCTGCCAAGAGCCTTAAACGCTGACACTTGGTTACTGATCCACTGACCATCAATAAGCCAACGCTTCAGCTCACTCGTTAAACTGGCTTCTTGTAATAACAGCAATTGGCTCTGCTGCGATAGATGATTCAGTGCAACTTCCCAACTAGGCTTATTCTGCTTATAGATATTCCAAACTAAAACGTTTAATACTCCCTCATTATCAATCGCTTGAGGAGTATCAAAATCGACACATTTTACCGTTTGAGTTACGTTTTCTCCCGATTGAGAGATAAGCTGTGGTTGTTCCGAAACGGTGAACACCCACTGAAAAGCGAGTAATACTGATAAAGCAAGAAAAATAAGAACGGCAATAAAACGTTTAAGCATGACAACACCTGAGCTGACAACAAAAAAGGAGCCCAAGGCTCCCTTTTAGTTTAATCATATTTCGAAAAGAAATCGTACTATGAACTTAGATTGCGTCTTCGTCTTCTTCACCAGTACGGATACGTACGACGCGCTCGATATCAGTGACAAAGATCTTACCGTCACCGATCTTACCAGTTTGTGCTGTTTCGATGATAGTTTCTACACACTTGTCTGCGACATCTTCCGTCACAACGATTTCTAACTTCACTTTAGGAAGGAAATCCACCATGTACTCTGCACCACGGTACAATTCTGTGTGACCTTTCTGGCGACCAAAGCCTTTCACTTCAGAGACGGTCATCCCTGTAATGCCTACTTCAGCCAATGCTTCTCGAACATCATCCAATTTGAATGGCTTGATAATCGCTTCAATCTTTTTCATGTTCATCCCTTAAGCTTCAATCGTTTGCGCATATTATCGGTTAGCGCCTCACAACATTCAATCCTTGTTGTTACCAAGCAACTGAAAATCCTGATACTGATGGATTTTATTTGATGAAGAATGTAACAAAATCGCGAAGTCAGCAAGCCCGCACACCCTAAAAGAAAAAGCCAGAGTGTTGGCTCTGACTTGATTTGAATATTTCGCTGAGTCTATTTAAAACCGCATTTACTTCAAACTTGCATAAAACGCCGCTAAGTTTGCGATATCTTCATCAGAAAGCAAGTTTGCTTGTGCCTGCATAACTGGTGCTAAACCACCCGTACGCTGGCCTTGTTTGTAAGCCTTTATGGACGTAGCGATGTACTGCTCATTTTGACCTTTTAGGTTTGGGTAACCAGGAATAACAGCGATACCATCCGCACCATGACATGCAGCACACACTGCAGCTTTAGCTTGTCCAGCCGCTACGTCACCTGCAGCCAGTACTTGTCCACTTAGCATACCCAAGGCAACCACTGCACCTACCATCATTTTCTTCATTGCTTCACCTAATCATTTGTTATTTACCACCAGTGTACGCTTACCTTCCGATTGCAGTACATCAGCAAAAGGCAGAAACAAGCTCTAGAGGGGTGTTTTTAAGTTTTCATTGGCATTGTGACATGAATTACAACGACTTGCGCCATATCAGCTCACAGTCTTGACCGCTAAAAGCTTGATCAACAAATAGGTCAGCAACCGCAACAACTTTATCTTGATACATCAAAATTGGGATTCGACGACGTCGCCAACTTGGCACATTGTACTCTTGGAAGAGCTTTTTTAGCTTACGGCTGTGGTGTCGTGTGGTTGGGTGCGCAGAGAGTCCTTCTGGATTAAACATCACCCGTAATAGCTCCGGATGAGGCGGCATAGCAATGGTCGCTTTGTCCGAGCTAGTACTCAGTGTCAACTCGCCCAGTTGCTCAGGCAGCACCAACACCGTATCGGTTTGAATGTCACTTTGCCACTTCGTCACGTCTGCTGTTTCTGTTACCCAATAAAGGCGATTCTGAAAACGGCGAACTTCACCCTGCTTAAGCTGCAGCTTTGGGTTAGCATCTTGCTGTGCCGACGCGACTTCATTCCAAATCAAATTAAGCTGTACTTGCGTTGGCATGTTGGCATTCAGCTTAGCGAGCCACATGCGCACCAATCGTGCACGAGCGAGTTCACTGTGCGTGGCTAGCTCGTTAATACTCAAGCTCAGGTCGCTTTGTAGAGCACGCTCAAACACCGCGCCAAGCAGCTCATCCAACAAGGCTTCTTGCTGAGCGCACAAGCTAGCACTGCGTTGTACTGACTGGTGAATACTCGGCCAACGCTCATAGAGCTCTGGAACAATACGGTGGCGGAGGAAATTGCGATCGTAACGTGTGTCTTGGTTGCTTTCGTCTTCCACCCAATCTAGGCCTTGTTTCTTCGCTGCAGCTTCGATTTGCTCGCGCTTGATTACCAATAGAGGGCGAACCAGCGTGCCACCAGCAAAAGGCATGCTCTCTGCCATTGAAGATAAACCTTTCGGGCCGCTACCGCGTTTAAGCGCTAGCAAGAAGGTTTCCACTTGATCGTCGGCATGTTGCCCTGTCAGTAATAAATCGCCCTTTTGGATGTGCTTAGACAAGGCTTGATAGCGCGCTTCTCGAGCTAAAAGCTCAATACTTTCACCACTGTTTAGATCCAAGTTCACATGCTCTACCGAACAGAAGATACCGGCTTGTTTTGCCCACTGCATGCACTTTTCCGCCCAGTCATCAGCATTAGAGCTCAGTCCATGATGGACATAAACCGCACAGCAAACAAGGGGGCGTTGACGCTGGTAACGACTCAGTAACTCTAATAACAGGCGAGAGTCCACCCCACCACTGAACGCTAAGACGATCTTGGTGTTTGGTTGATGATAGCGTTCAAGCATTTGAGAAAAATGCAGGTAAAGTGATTCCATAAGCGATCCGATAGAAACAAAAAAGGGTTGGACACATGCCCAACCCTTTCTATTTTATCTGTTATCTCAAGAGAGATCAGCTAGCGCTTGGCGACAGCTGTAATTAACAGTAACCGTAGTTCATTAGACGCTGGTAACGACGCTCTAGTAGCGTTTCCTGGTCTAGTTGCTCAAGGTCTTCTAGCTGACGAAGCAGGTTCGCTTTCATGTTTGCAGCCATTTGAGCGTGGTCGCGGTGCGCACCTCCTAGTGGCTCTTCGATGATTTCATCGATAAGCTCAAGCTCTTTCAGACGTGGAGCGGTTAGACCCATCGCGTCTGCTGCTTGTGGTGCTTTGTCTGAATCACGCCATAGGATTGAAGCACAACCTTCTGGAGAGATTACTGAGTACGTTGAGTACTGAAGCATGTTCACGTAGTCACCTACACCGATTGCAAGTGCACCGCCTGAACCGCCTTCACCAACAACGTTACAGATGACTGGCACTTTAAGACCAGACATCACTTTAAGGTTAGTCGCGATAGCTTCAGATTGGCCACGCTCTTCCGCGCCAACACCTGGGTATGCACCTGCCGTGTCGATGAAAGTGATGATAGGCATGTTGAAACGCTCTGCCATTTCCATCAAACGTAGCGCTTTACGGTAACCTTCTGGTTTAGGCATACCAAAGTTACGTTTTACTTTTTCTTTGGTCTCACGACCTTTCTGGTGACCAATGATCATCACTGGGCGACCTTCAAGACGTGCGATACCACCAACGATCGCTTTGTCGTCAGCAAACGCGCGGTCACCCGCTAGTTCGTCAAATTCATCAAATGCGTGCTTGATGTAATCTAGTGTGTACGGACGTAAAGGGTGACGAGCCAGTTGAGCTGTTTCCCATGCACCTAGATTGCTGAAGGTTTTCTTCTTAAGTTCTAGGCTCTTTTTCTCAAGCTGTTCGATTTCTTTATCAAGGTCAACCGCAGAATCACCGCCGTGACGAGATACGTCGCGTAGCGCTTCAATTTTTGCTTCTAGTTCTGCAATTGGCTTTTCAAATTCAAGAAAGTTTAGGCTCATCTATGAATCCTTTTTGACTCAGCGTCTTACGTATTGCGCTGAATTTTTTAGTTAAATTCGAGTTCTACTTGGCCTTTACCAAGTAACTGTTTTAAATCGTCTAGCAATGTATCAGTTGGCGTTACTCGCCATTCGGTGCCCAATGTTAACCGCGCTCTGGCGTCGGCACGCTGGTAGTATACATTGACAGGTACGGTTCCGGCTTTGTGCGGTTCTAAAATACGCGTAAATTGTTCAAAGAATTTATCGTTGATCTGGTTAGCATCAATAGAAACCGACAAACCACGTGCGTATTTTTCACGTGCAGTACCCAGATCCATAACTTCACGCGCCGACATTTTAAGGCCACCGTTGAAGTCATCAAAGCTGACCTGTCCAGAAACCACCAAAATTTTATCTTTTTCGAGAAGTTCTGCATACCTATCAAGCGCATCCGAGAACAACATCACTTCCATTCGACCACTTCGATCATCTAAAGTCATCAAACCGATGCGCGTTCCACGCTTGGTTGTCATTACACGAGCTGCAATCACCAACCCTGCAACAGTCACGGATTGATCGCGCCGAGTTGGGGTCGCGTCTTTTAGTCGACAACTAACGTACTTATTTAGTTCCTTTATGTAGGCGTTAACTGGGTGACCGGTCAAATACAAGCCCAGAGTTTCGCGTTCACCCTCTAGCCATACTTTTTCTGGCCAAGCTGGCACCTGAGTATATTTATGTTCAACTTCTTCTGGCGCATCGGTAAGTACACCAAACATATCCCCTTGGCCAAATGCTTCAGCTTGGTGATGTTGACTGGCTGCTTTTACCGCATCATTGAGCGATGCCATCAATGCCGCACGGTGTGGACCAAGCCTGTCGAGTGCGCCCGCGTAAATCAGTTTTTCGATAACACGCTTGTTGACCTTTTTCAGGTCGATTCGCGCACAGAAGTCAAATAGGTCAATGAAGTGACCGCCTTTGTTTCGTGCTTCTAAGATCGCATCAATTGGACCTTCACCAACACCTTTAATTGCCCCAATGCCGTAAACAATCGCACCGTTTTCGTCCACGTTAAAACGGTACAAACCCGAGTTAATGTCTGGTGGTAAGACGGTCAGTTTCATGCGGAAACATTCGTCCACAAGGCCAACGACTTTTTCGGTGTTATCCATATCGGCGGTCATTACCGCGGCCATGAATTCTGCTGGGTAGTGCGTCTTTAGCCATAGTGTTTGATAAGAAACCAACGCATAAGCAGCAGAGTGCGATTTGTTAAAGCCGTAACCTGCGAACTTTTCTACCAAGTCGAAGATCTTCATCGCCAGCTCGCCATCGACGCCGTTAGCAATCGCTCCTTCTTCAAAGGTAGCACGCTGCTTAGCCATCTCTTCCGGCTTTTTCTTACCCATCGCACGACGAAGCATGTCCGCACCACCAAGGGTGTAGCCAGACAGTACCTGTGCGATCTGCATTACCTGTTCTTGATACAGGATGATGCCGTAAGTTGGATCGAGGATCTCTTTAAGTGATTCGTGTTGCCATTTTTCATCTGGGTAAGAGATCGCTTCTCGACCATGTTTACGGTCGATAAAGTTATCTACCATGCCCGACTGTAGCGGCCCCGGACGGAAAAGGGCTACCAATGCGATGATGTCTTCGAAACAGTCCGGCTGTAGACGTTTGATCAGCTCTTTCATACCACGCGATTCCAGCTGGAATACCGCGGTAGTTTCTGAGTTTTGCAACAGTCGGAAAGAGGCAGGATCCACCAGCGGGATCGACTCAATCTGGACCGGTTCTTTACCTTCACGTTCTAAACGCGGGTTAATCAATCCCAGCGCCCAGTCGATGATGGTTAGGGTTCTTAGACCCAAGAAGTCGAATTTAACCAGACCGGCGGTTTCGACGTCGTTCTTGTCGAACTGAGTAACTGGGAAGTGACCTTCCGCATCGGCATAAATTGGAGCAAAGTCTGTAATCGTGGTTGGCGAGATTACAACACCACCGGCGTGCTTACCGGCATTTCGTGTACAACCTTCGAGGATGCGACACTTATCGATCAGCTCTTTAACTTCTTCATCAGCATCATAAAGTTCTGGCAGTGCAGGTTCAGCTTTAAACGCTTTCTCTAGCGTCATACCTGGGTCAGGTGGAACCAGTTTCGAAATACGGTCAACGAAGCCAAACGGGTGACCCAGTACACGGCCAACATCGCGGATTACCGCCTTTGCCGCCATGGTACCGAAAGTGATGATCTGAGATACCGCATCACGACCGTACATTTCCGCCACGTGATCAATTACTTGGTCACGCTTATCCATACAGAAGTCGACGTCGAAATCGGGCATGGAGACACGTTCTGGGTTCAAGAAACGTTCGAAAAGAAGGTCATATTCTAGTGGATCAAGGTCGGTGATTTTTAATGCGTATGCCACCAAAGAACCAGCACCCGAACCACGACCCGGACCTACCGGAATCGCGTTGTCTTTCGACCACTGGATGAACTCCATTACGATCAAGAAGTAACCTGGGAATCCCATTTGGTTGATTACGTCGAGTTCGATTTGCAGACGGTCGTCGTATTCTGGTCGACGCTCTTTACGCTCTGCTTCGTCTGGGAATAAAAACTCTAGACGCTCCTCCAAGCCTTCACGAGATTTCATCACCAAGAATTCGGTTTCTTCCATCCCTTCGGTTGGGAAGGCTGGCAGGAAGTATTCGCCAAGACGTACCGTTACGTTACAGCGTTTAGCAATTTCGACACTGTTTTCCAACGCTTCCGGAATGTCGGCAAATAGCTCACACATTTCCTCTTCAGTACGTAAATACTGTTCTGGACTGTAGTTCTTGGGACGACGCGGATCTTCTAGGGTGTAACCATCGTGGATCGCCACACGGATTTCATGAGCATCAAACAAGTCTTCGCTGATGAACACCACTTCGTTAGTAGCAACGACTGGCAGCTCGGCCTCTTCCGCCAATTCAACCGCAAAGTGAAGGTAGGTTTCTTCATCTGGGCGACCGGTACGAACCAGTTCTAGATAGAAACGATCTGGGAAGTATTGGTTGTAAAACTCAACACAGCTATCAACAACTTTACGATTGCCTTTTAGTAACGCTTTACCGATTTCACCGTTTTTCGCACCAGAAAGCACTATCAAGCCTTCTGACAGCTCTGCTAACCAAGCTTTATCGATAACAGGTTGATGTTGTACGTGGCCACGAAGGTAAGCTTTTGAGATCAGCAACGTGAGGTTTTTATAACCTTCGTTGTTTGCTGCTAGTAGCGTTAATTGCGTCAGCTCCTCGCCAAACTCATCCGATTGCATTTTGAAGTCTGCACCGATGATTGGCTTCACACCACTGCCGTGCGCAGTACCGTAGTATTTCACCAGACCACACAGGTTGGTGAAATCGGTCAACGCCATAGCTGGCATACCGAGTTCTGCGACTTTCTTAACGAGCGGTGGAACTTTGTTGATACCATCCACCATCGAGAAATCACTGTGGATTCGAAGGTGAATGAACTTGGGATCTGACATTAACAGGTACCGTAAAACTATATCTTGTTTGGGATTCTAACCTAAAGCGGGCGTGGTTTATAACACCGATACGCCCATTCTATTACTTTGCTTTATTCTTCGATGCCGAGCGCTTTCTTCACGGGCTTGAAGCTCTTACGATGCTCACTGATGACACCATGCTGTTCAATTGCTTCAAAGTGCGCTTTGGTTGGGTAACCTTTATGCTTAGCAAAGCCAAACTGTGGGTGTTGTTTATCCAACTCTTCCATTTCTTGGTCGCGAACCACTTTCGCAATAATCGAAGCCGCACTGATTTCAGCCACACGCAAATCGCCTTTCACCACTGCTTGGGAATCCATTGGCAGTTCAGGGCAACGATTGCCATCGATAAGCGCAAGGTCTGGCTGCACTTTCAAACCCGCAATCGCACGTTGCATGGCAACCATGGTCGCTTGCAGGATATTGAGCTCATCAATTTCTTCAGGAGAACAGCGACCTACCGCCCATGCTAAAGCTTTCTCTTTGATTTCTGGCAGCAGCGCAATGCGCTTTTTCTCGCTCAGTTTTTTCGAGTCGTTTAGGCCTTCAATTGGGTTATTTGGATCTAAGATAACCGCAGCGGTAACGACATCACCCACCAAAGGACCACGCCCCACCTCATCAACACCCGCAATCAACTGATAGCCATGCGGATATTCAAACGGTGGTAGTTCAACTTTTGCTTTGGTCGTTTTTGGTTTTACAGCCATGGTAAATCTCTATTTTTCAATCAGTTTTAGAACCGCGTTTGCGGCTTGTTGATCTGCATCTTTGCGAATCCAATGATGCATTTCAGTAAACTTATCCAACATTTCTCGGTTGTCGCTCTCTAGTAAGCGAGACACTTCGTTGAATAAGTTGTCTGGCGTGCAATCATCTTGCAGGTATTCTTTGACCAGCTCGGTATCGGCCAGAATGTTTGGCAGCGAAACGTATTTGGTTTTCAGCAGACGCTTAGCAAGGAAAGCCGTTACAGCGTTTACACGGTAACCGACCACCATTGGACGTTTGAGTAACATACATTCCAACGCTACGGTGCCAGATGCCAACATCACGGCATCAGACGCGGTAATCACGTTACGCGCCGTATCATCCACCAGCTTGAAGTCCAACTCCGGTGCGTGCTCTTTCCACACTTGCTCGAATTGCTCACGGCGCTTCTGGTTTACTAACGCAACAACAAAGCCAAGATCTGGGAATTTCTGATGCAACTTCTTACACGTTTCGATAAATGGCTGAGAGAGCATTTTCAGCTCGCTGCCACGGCTACCCGGAAGTACCGCTAACCATTGCTTATCTTGCTCTAAACCCAGTAGCTCACGTGCAGGCGCTTTGTCTGATTGCAGCGGAATAGCATCTGCCAATGTGTGACCAATGAATTCACACGGCACATTAAATTTGTCGTAGAACGCTTTTTCAAACGGTAGAAATGCCAACACTAGGTTAGTCGCTGCTTCAATTTTGAAGATGCGCTTTTGACGCCATGCCCAAACCGACGGGCTTACGTAATGTACGGTTTTGATACCAGCATTTTTCAGGTCTAGTTCAACACGCAAGTTGAAGTCTGGCGCATCGATGCCAACGAAAACATCCGGCGGATTTTCAGTGAAGTATTTAACCAGCTCAGCTTTAACTTTCAACAGCCTTGGTAAGCGACCTAACACTTCTACTAAACCCATTACGGCCAGCTCTTCCATTTCGAACAGAGACTCGCAGCCTTGCGCAATCATTTTAGGGCCACCAATACCAACAAACTCTGCGTCTGGGTATTGTTGTTTTACCGCTTTGATAAAGCCTTCACCTAGCGTGTCGCCAGACAGTTCTCCGGCAATAATGCCAATACGTAATGGTCTTTCCATATCTACTTCGCTATTTTCCTGTGCGCTATGGATAACGTTTTACACTATGTAGCCACACAAACCGCAGCGTACAAACCGTTATCCATAAAACACAAAAAGACCGCAGCCCTATTTGGGCGCGATCTTTTCAATTTAACCGTTCATTCGTTGATTAACGAATGATGCCACGTTCCGTTGTTTCCAGAATATCTGAGAAACGTTTCACTGCAGGCCACTCTTGTGCCATTTCAGCTAGGATTGGTTTTACTTCTTCCAGAGTCTTACCTGAACGGTAGATTTCTTTGTACGCTTTTTGCAGCGCACGAATTTCTGGTTTTTCGAAACCATTACGCTTCAAGCCAACCAAGTTCAAACCAAATGGTGTTGCGTGGTTACCTTGAGCCAATACGTAAGCTGGTACGTCTTGAACAACCGCAGAACAGCCGCCAACGTAAGCATAAGCACCAACAGTACAGAATGGGTGAATCGCAGATAGCGCCATCACACCTGCGTGATCATCTACGGTTACGTGACCACCCAGAATCGCATTGTTACCAATGTGAGTGTGGTTACCTACGACAACATCGTGTGCAATGTGTGCGTTAACACAAAGCAGGTTGTCGTCACCGATCACTGTCGTTGCTTTATCTTGAACCGTACCACGGTGAACCTGAACCGCTTCACGAATCACGTTACGGTCACCGATAACCACCGTTGTATCTTCGCCGCCGTACTTCTTGTCTTGGTTTTCTTCACCAATCACAGCATGTGGGAAAATGCGGTTATCTTTACCAATTTTGGTGTGGCCTTTGATCACTACGTGAGACATCACTTCTGTGCCTTCACCAATTTCCACCGTAGAGGTAATGTAAGTGAAAGGACCAACGGTCACGTTAGCGCCAATTTTCGCGCCTTCTTCTACCACCGCAGCTGGGTGGATTTTAGCGGTTTCATGAATCATATTAAAACTCTCGACGAGCACACTTCAGCTCAGCTGAACATACCACTTCGCCGTCAACTTTTGCTACACCACTAAATGCAGCAATACCACGACGCTCTTTCAGAAATTCTACTTCAATAATCATCTGATCGCCTGGTACTACAGGTTTACGGAACTTAGCACCGTCAACACTTGCGAAGTAGTACAGCTCATTTTCCGTTGGTGCACCAAATGATTTAAATGCAAGCAAGCCTGTTGCCTGAGCCATAGCTTCCAGGATTAGTACACCTGGGAATACTGGCAGCTGTGGAAAGTGACCTGTGAACTGAGGTTCATTAACCGACACATTTTTAATCGCGTGAAGGTACTTCTCTTCTTGGAAGTCAATCACTCGGTCGATCAATAAGAATGGGTAGCGATGAGGTAATAGCTCTTGAATTTCAGAGATGTTCATCGTTTTCTTTTCAGTAGTCAAAGTCGTCTTCCTATATCAATTCTCAACAACCAAGATGGCAACACCTCTCACTTTTTGGGTTGTATACCGACTTGGTGATAAATCTACTTATAGCGCGTCATTATAGAAGAAAAAGACCCGCATTTCGCGAGTCTTTGTTCAGAAAGTGGAACTAAGATTCTTCTTTCGGTTGAAGTTGCTTTTCAACGGCTTTCAGTCGTTTGTTCATCTCATCAATGCGGTGAACTCGAGCCGCCGTTTTACGCCACTCACGGTTGGTTTGCAATGGAATGCCTGACGAGTACAGGCCTTTCTCTTCGATACTGCGCATAACCATGCCCATACCGGTAATGGCAACACCATCCGCGATCTCGATGTGGCCATTGATAACCGACGCGCCGCCGATTTGGCAGTACTTACCAATTTTCGTACTACCTGCAACAATAGTACCACCAGGCATCACGGTACCATATCCGATCTGCACGTTGTGTGCGATTTGGAGTTGGTTATCAAGAATGACATTGTCTTCGATAATAGTGTCTTCAAGTGCACCACGGTCGATAGTGGTACATGCGCCAATCTCAACACGGTTACCAATACGCACAGAACCAAGCTGAGGAATTTTGATCCACTCGCCTTTGTCATTTGCGTAACCGAAACCATCAGAACCGATGACTGTACCAGATTGCACTAGACAGTCATCGCCCAATGACACTTCATGATAGATAGTCACATTAGCCCAAAGCTTGGTGTTATTACCTAGCTTTGCGTTTTTACCGATAAAGCAACCTGCGCCAATACTTACGTTATCGCCCAGTTCTACACCCGTTTCAATCACTGCGTTTGCACCGATTGTTACGTTAGTTCCCATCTTCACATCTGCTGCGATTACGGCACTTGGTGCGATCTCGTCAGCTGGCTTCGGAGTGGTATCCATTGCTTGCACTACTAGAGCAAAAGCAATGTAAGGGTCAGCCACAACCAGTGCGTTACCCACACACTGTTCTTTGTGATCGGCTTTCACCATCACGACTGTCGCTTGGCACTCAGAGAGGTGTTTAGCGTATTTTGGGTTAGACAAGAAGGTCACGTCACCTTCTTGTGCTTTATCCATTGGAGCTACTCGGCTTACAACGAGAGACTCGTCACCAAATAGCTCACCCCCGGTAATTGTCGCCAACTCGGCTAATGTCAATGTCTTCATAACTTCTTATTTTAGAGCTTTAATTACGTCTTCAGAGATGTTGTATTCTGGCTTACCGTATTGAAGTGAAGAGATATCAATAACTAGATCGTAACCTTTTTTCTCAGCAACTTTTTCAACTGCGTCTTGGATAGTTTTGAACAGCTTTGCTTTTTCTTCAGCTTCGCGGCGAGCACTTGCCTTCTCTAGCGCTTGAGCTTTTACTTTGTACTCACTATCAAGCTTAGCGATGTCAATACGTAGCTTCTCAATGTCTTCTGGGCCTAAAAGTTCGCCGTCACGCTGCAGTTTCTCAATCTTTGTCTTAGCTTGCGCTTGGATTGACTTAAGCTCATCAGCTTTGTTCTTGAAGTCTTTCTGCATTTTTTGTAGAACCACTTCACGCTGAGGAAGAGCCTGAAACACTTGTGCTGTATTGATATAAGCAATCTTTTGCGCTGCTTCTGCCGCATTTGCAAACATAGATGAGCTCAGTACAAGAAGGCCTAGACCAGCCGCTTTGATCATTTTATTCAAAATATTTTCCTCAAATTTAGAAGGTTCTACCGATTGTGAATGTGAAGAACTCTTCATCATCACCATCGTATTTTTTAAGTGGTTTCGCTAGTGAAAATACCAGTGGCCCCATTGGAGACATCCATTGTAACGCCGCACCGTATGATGAACGATAGTTCGTAGGATCAGAGTAATCGTAGTAGTAACGGTCACCAAACTCGGCACCAGAGTCTCGATAATCGAATTCCGTATCCCATACACTTGCCATATCGAAGAAGATACTGGTACGAATCTGATTACGAACTTCATCAGATGCAAATGGCGTCGGAACAATAAGTTCCAAACTCGCTAACGCTACTGCGTTACCACCTACGGCATCATCAGTCGCCGTATCTACACCGTTGTTAGAGCCGGAGTAATCACG
The DNA here is from genome assembly GCF_052037695.1 of Vibrio sp. WZ-1. Classification (NCBI taxonomy): domain Bacteria; kingdom Pseudomonadati; phylum Pseudomonadota; class Gammaproteobacteria; order Vibrionales; family Vibrionaceae; genus Vibrio; species Vibrio sp. WZ-1. Next base: position 50,469 of record NZ_JBQEQR010000076.1, read on the forward strand.
ATAAACAGCTTTTGGACCAACCGAGTTAGAACCAAAACCACGTAGTGTGGTAAAACCACCCGCGTAATAGTTCTCGTAGAATGGGAACAAGTTGTCGTTACCATTAGTCTGTCCGTAACCATTACCGTAACCTAAACGACCACGGAACAAGAGCGTGAATTCATGCTTTTTAGTCAATGGAACGTATTGACGAACATCATACTGCATCTTGAAGTATTGAACGTCAGAGCCAGGTACGGTCATCTTATAGAATGCACGTTGGTGATTACCCGCTGTCGGGAAATAACCACGGTTCAAGTTGTTTCGTGTCCAAGAAATATTGATATCGAAGTCATTGGTGTTCAATGCACCATTCCCATCAATATTTTCTGCTTGAGCTTGTAGGAACTGTTCAACCTGTAGGTAAGGAGAAAGGTTACCGATCCGGTTATGCGTGTAACCAACACCAAACTCAAAACGGTTTAACTCGTCAAATGGGAAACCCCAAGTCAAGTTAGCACCATAACTTTCGTTGGTGTAGTCAACAATACCCGCTTCAGAAGCTTCAAACTCATCATAGAAAATTTTACCGCCAAGACTCACACCATCAAGGTTCCAATAAGGATCGCGATAATCTAGGCTGATATTTTTCTGGTAGTCATTCATCATCGCGTTAATACCAACGCGGTTACCACTACCAATAAAGTTGTCTTGTTGCAGACCAACTTGGAAGCTTACGCCCGATTCTGTGCCGTAGCCGACACCAAAGTTCACGCTACCAGAGTTGGCTTCTTTAACCGAGTAAACAAGATCTACTTGGTCATCACTGCCTGGAACACGTACTGTTTGTACTTCTACGTTTTCGAAGTAACCAAGACGGTTTAGACGCGTTTTACCAGTTTCAATTGATTTTGAGTTTAGCCAGCTACCTTCCATCTGGCGCATCTCACGACGCAAAACTTCGTCTTTCGTCGAGTTGTTACCCGTAAAACGAATATCACGAACGTAAATTCGGCTACCTGGTTCAACATTTACAACCAGTGACACTTCCTTGTCCTCATCGTCGAACTCAGGAATTGTACTTACCTGCGGATAAGCATAACCAGACTCGCCGAGAACACGCTTGATGCCTTCCTCTAGTGAAGTAACTTTAGAGCCGTTGTAAGTCTCGTTGGTTTCGAAAGGTACCATTTTCTCAAATTGAGCATCTTCACCAATCAAATCACCGCGGAATTTTACATTTTTTACCGTGTAAACATCGCCTTCCTCAAGACCCAGAGTGATATATACACCCTTCTTATCTGGAGAAATTGCAACTTGCGTAGAGTCTACATCAAACTTTAAATAACCACGGTCTAGGTAATAAGATTTCAGCGCTTCAATATCACCAGCAAGTACTTGCTTCTGATACTTTTCATCAGCGAGGAAGTTCCACCATGGCACGTCAACATTTAGGTTAAAGCGTGAGCGAAGTTCGTCATCCGAAAAGACTTCGTTGCCGATAAAGTTGATTTGCTGAATCTTCGCCGATACACCTTCGGTAAAAACGAACTTCAAATCAGAACGGTTACGAGGCAATGGCGTAACAACCGCCTTTACCGTAGCGTTATACTTACCAACACTGTAGTAAAAATCTTCTAAGCCTTTCTCGATATTACGTAAAGTGGTTCGGTCTAGCGCTTCACCTTCACGGATACCTGATGCGTTTAGGTTTTCCTGCAACTGTTCATCTTTGATTGCTTTGTTGCCAGAAAATGCGATGCTAGCAATAGTCGGTCTTTCTTTAACCTGCACTACAAGTACATCTTGATCCTTAAGTACTTTTACGTCCTCAAAGTTACCCGAAGCGTAAAGAGCACGAATGATATCCGCTACATCTTGTGAGTCGACCGTGTCTCCTACTCGAACAGGCATTTTCAATAGTGCAGCACCCAGTGCCACACGTTGTAATCCTTCAATCTGGATGTCTTGAACTACAAAGTTTTCTGCCCCATTTGCCGAGACACTGGTTGCCAGTAAACTCGCAAATAGAATTCGCTTAATCGCCATATTTGTTCTAATTATTCCTTGCTACTGCTAGATGTCTCTGAAGAATCACAGACGAGTAAAATCATTAAATAGTGCCAGTGCCATTAACGAAAATATAATTGCACCACCAATTTTATATCCCATTTCCTGCACTTTTTCTGGAACTGGGCGTCGGATGACCGCTTCAATTGCGAAAAAGAGCAGATGACCACCATCCAACATTGGTAAAGGAACGAGGTTAATAATACCCAGGTTAACACTAATCAGTGCTAGAAAACCTAAAAAGTAAACCAAACCGTAGTCTGCTGTCGCCCCTGCACCTTTGGCAATCGAGATTGGTCCACTTAAATTGTTCAGACCAACATCACCTACAATCAGTTTCTTAAGCATGCTGATTGTAAGTCCAATAACTTGACCTGTTTTGTCAATCGCTTTGCCAATAGACTCGAATACACCAAACTGCAATTCGAAGCGATAACTTTCTGGCCATTCTGCGACTTTAGGTGCGATACCCGCAAAACCAACCACTTGTTTGTTAGCTAGCTCACGACTAGCCGGAGTCAAAGTAAATGATTGCTCTTCACCTTGACGTAGCACCGTCAGTTCCATTGGCGTATCTGCGTTGGAACGAATGGCTTCTACCACTTCTTCCCATTTAGATATCTTATTACCATTAATCGCGATGATTTTATCGTCGGCTTGTAGACCGGCTTTTTCAGCTGCTCCACCTTCGCTTACTTGCGCTAACTCCGTGAAAATCTCTGGCGTATATGGCTTGAAGCCGAGTGATTGCATCGTAGATTGCGTTTCTGGGTCAAACTTCCAATCACGAATATCAAGAGTTCTCGTCACCTCTGAACCCACTTCATTTGATGAAGACAACGTCATCGTCACGGAATCATCGCCAATATGGGAAATCAGCCCCATGTTGACTGATTCCCAATCCGGAGTTTTGATACCTGAGATGGATTTTAGTTCCATTCCAGATTCAATTCCTGCTTGAGCAACGATGGAATTGGGTGTTACTTCACCGATTACGGGCTTAACCGCAGGTACACCGATAAGAAAAACCAACCAATATGCGACGATCGCGAACAGGAAGTTAAAAATAGGTCCAGCGGCAACAATTGAGGTGCGCTTCCACAATGGCTTTTGGTCAAATGCCATGTGTTTTTCGTTTTCAGGCACTTCATCAATGCGGCTGTCCACCATTTTGACATAGCCACCCAAAGGGATCATCGAGATGCTGTATTCCGTTCCATCTTTGCCTACCTTACTCCAGATAGACTTACCAAAACCGATGGAAAACTTCTCAACTCTTACCCCACAACGGCGAGCAACCCAAAAGTGACCAAACTCGTGCACTGCAACCAAGATGCCCAATGCAACGATAAAAGAAACCAAATTCCACAAGATACCAGTCATTAGCTACGCTCGCGTAAAAATTCTAAGGCGATAGTTCGTGACATTCTATCTAGCTCTATCAAGCTTTCCAAGTTATTCACATTCTCAGTGGTATGGCTTGCCGTGATTTTGTTCAAAACTGACTCATTGATGCGAGCGATATCAGTAAAACCAAGACGGTTATTCAAAAAAGCATCAACCGCAACCTCATTAGCAGCATTTAATGCGGTTGTAGCATGCTGACCTTCGTAACAAGCATCAATCGCTAGCTTCAAACATGGGTAACGAGCAAAATCTGGCTGAAGGAATGTCAACTCCCCCACTTGGGTAAAGTCGAGCGGTTTCACTCCTGCATCCACACGCGATGGATAAGACATTGTCAGTGCAATTGGTGTAGCCATATCCGGCTCACCCATTTGCGCCAATACCGAACCATCTCGGTATTGCACCATCGAGTGAATCACCGACTGAGGGTGAATGATCACTTTCAGTTGTTCACGAGCCGCATTAAATAGCCATTTTGCTTCAATGTACTCTAGACCTTTGTTCATCATGGTTGCAGAATCAACCGAGATTTTAGGTCCCATTGACCAGTTCGGGTGAGCAATCGCTTGTGCAGGGGTAACTTTCTCTAGCTCTGCGATATCAGTGTAACGGAATGGACCGCCAGAACCAGTTAGAAGGATTGATGAAATACCATGCTCTTCTAGGTTGCAACGACCCAGATTGGTTTGAACTTGTTGCGGCAAACACTGGAAGATCGCATTGTGTTCACTGTCGACAGGAAGAAGCTCAGCACCATGTTCTGCAACCGCATCAATAAATAGCTGACCTGACATGACTAGTGCTTCTTTGTTAGCTAGCAGTACTCGCTTGCCCGCTTTTACTGCTGCCATCGTTGGCAACAGGCCAGCTGCACCCACGATTGCTGCCATTACGCTATCCACTTCCTCTAACGCAGACACATGACAAAGCGCATCAACGCCACCTAACACTTCTGTGCTTGGGGAAACTGAAACCAGCTCGCTTTGTAGAGCCACAGCGGCCGCTTTATCCGCCATTACCGCGTACTTAGGTTGCCATTTACGACAAAGTGCGACCATCTTTTCAACGTTCGTGCTTGCCGCTAATGCGACGATAGAAAACAGCTCAGGGTTTTGTTCAACCACTTTTAGTGTGCTTGCACCAATTGAGCCTGTTGCACCAAGAATCGTTAACTTTTGCATGATGTAAGACCGTTAGAAAAACTCAGGAGCGACGATGCCGCTCCCGATAAATTAGAATACGTAGTAAAGAAGAGCAAATACTGGGAATGCAGCAGTTAGGCTGTCGATACGGTCAAGAATGCCGCCGTGCCCCGGAATGATGTTGCTGCTGTCCTTGATACCTGAAACACGTTTGAACATGCTTTCTACTAAGTCACCAAGCACAGAAATCACAACAGTAACCAGTGTGATAATCACCATATGAAGTGGGCTGGTGAATTGGATATCAAACCAACCTGCGAATAACCACCCGACAATCAATGCCGCGATGATACCACCAATCAAACCTTCAATTGTTTTGTTTGGGCTCACATGAGGCGCCATTTTGCGTTTACCCATGCTTTTACCGGCAAAGTAAGCGCCGCTATCTGCAGCCCATACCAAGAAGCAAACGTACAGCACAAGCTTTGCGCCGTGGTATGGATCTACTGAAATATCAGAAGCTCTGAGAATGATCACACTCCAAAGGAAAGGAATCAAAGTCAGAAAACCGAACACATGACGAAGAACTTTACTGCCTTGCCATAAGTTGGTGGTTTTTGGGTAAGTAATTGCCATACCACTTGCGAGAATCCACCATACAAAACCAAGCGCTAATACGGCGTAGTGTGGTGTTGCTAGTTGATTTAAGCTGGTTGCGTCTGGTGAAATGAATAGAAAACTGAGTCCCGTGACAACGGCTGCCGGAACAAGCGCAACGATGCGTGAATTGCTTTCTGTAAACTGGGTCCACTCCCAAAATCCTAATAGCGTAATCGCAGTCAAAGCCGCAATGAAGCCGATTAGGGGTAATTTAAAAATACCTAAAATTACAAGGGGAGCTAAAATTAGTGCTGTTATTATTCTCTGTTTCAAACTAACTAGTCCTTATTGAGCAGCCATTAATGCCTTCACTTGCTCGCCGGTACAACCAAAGCGACGCTCTCGGTTAATAAACCAAGTCACTGCCTCAATTAAACTGTCTTCGCCGAATTCTGGCCAGAACTCTGGAGTAAAGTACATTTCTGCATACGCTAACTGCCACAACATAAAGTTACTGATACGACACTCACCACTGGTACGAATCAAGAGATCGACTTCTGGCAAGTCCGCCATCGTTAGATGCTGTGTGATTAACTGCTCGTTTATGTCCTCTACACGAATCTCTCCGTTGCGTGCTTTTGTCGCTAACGTTTTAGCCGCCTCTGTAATATCCCACTTACCACCATAATTGGCAGCAATGTTAATTACCATCCCGGTGTTATTTGCCGTTAAGGCTTCAGCCTCGATGATTTTACTTTGTAAACGTTCACTAAAACGACTGGTGTCACCAATAACGCGTAGACGTAAGTTATTCTTATGTAGCTTTTTCACTTCGCTCGATAGTACAGAAATGAATAGCTCCATCAATAGGCCAACTTCCTCTTCTGGACGTCGCCAGTTTTCACTACTAAAAGCGAACAATGTCATGGCTTTGATGCCAAGCCTAGAAGCAGCGGCCACGGTCTTACGCACGGCGTTAACGCCTTTTTTATGACCAAATACGCGAGGTTTTCCTTTGGACTTAGCCCAGCGGCCATTACCGTCCATAATGATGGCAATATGCTTTGGAAGGGAATCAGAGAAGACTTGAGAATTTTGCATAGGGAGTTAATTTAATTCCATCAGTTGGATAGACTAACACAAAAAAACGCTGCACTGTGAGCACAGCGTTTTCCAACAGTGATGTAGTTGGGAGTATTAAACTTCCATCAACTCTTTTTCTTTCGCAGCAAGAACATCGTCGATCTTCTTAACGGCTACGTCAGTCAGTTTTTGAATTTCGTCTTGTGCTTTACGATCTTCATCTTCAGAAATTTCTTTATCTTTCAGAAGACCCTTTAGGTCGCTGTTTGCATCACGACGGATGTTACGTACTGCAACACGTGCACCTTCAGCTTCACCACGAACGATCTTAACTAGGTCTTTACGACGCTCTTCCGTTAGCGGAGGAAGTGGAACGCGAATGATTGTACCAGCAGACATTGGGTTTAGACCAAGGTCAGACATCATGATCGCTTTTTCAACTTTTTGAGTTAGTTCTTTGTCGAAAACTGTGATTGCTAGAGTACGAGCGTCTTCAGCAACAACGTTAGCTACTTGGTTTAGAGGAGTAGCAGCACCGTAGTATTCTACAGAGATACCCGATAGTAGGCTTGGGTGCGCGCGGCCAGTACGAACTTTAGAAAGGTTGTTCTTTAGCGCTTCAACGCTTTTATCCATGCGCTCTTGCGCGTCTTTATTGATTTCGTTAATCACGGTTTCACCTTAAAAATGTCATCTTTCCTGAAGAAAGCCTAAAGGGCTTGAGCAAAGTGAAACACCATCCAACATTCTAGTTGAATGGTGCTGAGATTTACGCGTCAGCGCAGATCAGTGTGCCTTCAGCTTCGCCCATTACCACGCGACGTAGTGCGCCTGGCTTGTTCATGTTAAATACACGGATTGGCATTTTGTGGTCACGAGCAAGTGTGAACGCTGCCAAGTCCATTACTTTCAATTCTTTATCCAGAATTTCAGCGTAAGATAGCTTATCATACAGCTCTGCGTCTGGGTTTGCTACTGGGTCAGCAGTAAATACACCGTCAACTTTTGTCGCTTTTAGAACTACGTCAGCTTCGATTTCGATACCACGTAGACAAGCAGCTGAATCTGTTGTGAAGAATGGGTTACCAGTACCTGCAGAGAAAATTACTACACGGCCTTGGCGAAGTTCACGGATAGCATCAGCCCAATTGTAATCATCACATACACCTTTTAGAGGAATTGCAGACATTACGCGAGCATTTACGTACGCACGGTGAAGTGCATCACGCATTGCTAGACCGTTCATTACTGTTGCTAGCATACCCATGTGGTCACCCACAACACGGTTCATGCCCGCTTCAGCTAGACCAGCACCACGGAATAGGTTACCGCCGCCGATTACCACACCAACTTGAACACCCAGTTCAACCAGCTCTTTAACTTCTTGAGCCATACGGTCAAGTACCGCAGGGTCAATACCGAAACCTTCTTCGCCTTGAAGAGCTTCACCGCTCAGTTTTAATAGAATACGTTGATACGCTGGTTTAGGGTTCGTAGTCATGGAGTTTACCTTCCAAAAGAGAGTTGTCGATTAACAGTCATGAATAGACACAAGATTACTTATAGCTATTCATCACGGTTAAATTTTGCGGCTCTTTTCATAAAAAGACCGCAGCCAAGGCCACGGTCTAAAATTTGTGCGCGTCTCTAAGGATTAACCTTTTTGAGCAGCAGCTACTTCTTCAGCGAAGCTCATTTCTTGAGCTTTCTCGATACCTTCACCTACTTCTAGGCGAACGAATGTAGCAACAGAAGCACCTTTCTCTTTTAGCATTTCGCCAACAGATTTCTTAGGTTCCATGATGAAAGCTTGACCAGTTAGAGAGATTTCACCCGTGAATTTCTTCATACGGCCGATAACCATCTTCTCAGCGATCTCTTGAGGCTTGCCTTCGTTCATAGCGATTTCAACTTGAACTTCTTTCTCTTTAGCAACTACGTCAGCTGGTACGTCTTCTGGGTTAACGAACTCAGGCTTAGAAGCAGCAACGTGCATAGCAACGTGTTTAAGAGTTTCAGCGTCGCCTTCACCAGCAACAACTACACCGATTTTCTCGCCGTGACGGTAAGAAGCGATTGCAGTACCTTCAACGTAAGCAACGCGACGGATGTTGATGTTTTCACCGATTTTAGCAACAAGAGCAACACGCTCTTCTTCGAACTTAGCAACTAGCTCTTCAACAGAAGCTTTAGAAGCTAGAGCGTCAAGCGCTACTCTTTCTGCGAATGCAGTGAAGTTACCATCTTTAGCAACGAAGTCAGTTTGGCAGTTAACTTCTAGAAGAACAGCTACGCCGTTTTCTTCTTTGATGATGATTGCGCCTTCAGCAGCAACGTTACCAGCTTTTTTAGCTGCTTTCGCTGCGCCAGATTTACGCATGTTTTCAATTGCTAGTTCGATGTCAGCGTTTGCTTCTACAAGCGCTTTCTTACATTCCATCATGCCAGCGCCAGTGCGCTCGCGAAGTTCTTTAACTAGAGCAGCAGTTACAGTTGCCATTCTCTATTCCTCGTTTGATTCGAAATAAGGTAAAAAACAGGGGCCTACATTGTCGGCCCCCATTGCTAACTATAACTCAGTCTGTGCTACAACAAGGTTTCACATAGACTAAGTGTGACGCAGAGCCGCTATTATTCAGCTTCTACGAAACCGTCTTTTTCAGCAACTACTGCAACGTCTTTGTTGCGGCCTTCAGTTACTGCAGATGCAGCAGCGTTTAGGTATAGTTGTACTGCGCGGATCGCGTCGTCGTTACCTGGGATGATGTAGTCAACGCCGTCTGGGTTAGAGTTAGTATCTACCACAGCGTATACTGGAATACCTAGGTTGTTAGCTTCTTTAATTGCAATGTGCTCGTGATCAGCGTCGATTACGAATAGAGCGTCTGGTAGGCCGCCCATATCTTTGATACCACCAAGAGATTTCTCTAGCTTCTCCATTTCACGAGTGCGCATTAGAGCTTCTTTCTTAGTTAGTTTTTCGAAAGTACCGTCTTGTGCTTGTGCTTCGAAATCTTTTAGACGCTTGATTGACTGACGAACTGTTTTGTAGTTCGTTAGCATGCCGCCCAACCAACGGTTGTTAACGTAGTATTGGTTGCTTGCGATTGCAGCTTCTTTAACAGCTTCAGATGCAGCGCGCTTAGTACCTACGAATAGAACTTTACCTTTTTTCTCGCCAACTTTAGCTAGTTCAGCTAGAGCTTCGTTGAACATTGGTACAGTTTTTTCTAGGTTGATGATGTGAACGCGGTTACGAGCACCAAAGATGAATGGCTTCATTTTTGGGTTCCAGTAACGAGTTTGGTGACCGAAGTGAACACCAGCTTTCAGCATATCGCGCATTGATACAGTTGCCATTTTAAAATCCTCTATGGGGTTAGGCCTCCACATCCCCCATAATTCCGACCAAGCTTCTGCTCAGCACCCCGGAACATGTGACGGAATGTGTGTGATTTAAAGATAAAAGTTTAATCGGAAGAAGCCTGCTTCGCTGCTATTCTAAAAAAAAGCAAAGAGAACAGTCCTCGATTCCGGCGCGCTTTATACCATATTTTAGCCCAAGATGGCTAGTAAAAATTGTTTCTTACAATTCTAATTTACCTATCACACTCCCCCCTACTCTCACTAGAATTCGATGATTAGACTACAAGTAAGAATGACTCATATTCTTAACTAGCTTGGGTTAATCACTCGATGTCTGATAGAATGCGCGCATTCGCACGTTTACGTGCTTACGAATTAGTAGAGAAAACCAATGTCAATCAAGATTAAAACTGCTGAAGAAATCGAACGCATGCGTATTGCGGGCAAGCTAGCCGCAGACACTCTAGAAATGATCGAACCGCACATCAAAGCTGGTGTGACGACAGAAGAGTTAAACAAAATCTGTCACGATTACGCTCTAGAAAGAGGCGCTTACTCTGCACCGCTTGATTACCATGGATTCCCTAAGTCGATCTGTACGTCAATCAACCACATCGTTTGTCACGGTATTCCAGCCACTGAAGACGAGAAAGGTGCAAACGGCCAAATGAAGCCAGCTGTACTGAAAGATGGCGATATCATCAACGTTGATATTACCGTGATCATCCCGAACGATGAAAACGCAGATCTAAGCGTTCGCCCACAAGGCTACCACGGTGATACATCTAAGATGTTCCTAGTTGGTGATGTTTCGCCAGCAAACAAGCGTCTGTGTATGGTTGCGCAAGAGTCACTTTACATCGGTATGCGTCAAGTTAAACCAGGTGCAACTGTAGGTGACATCGGTACTGCAATCGAGAAGTACATCAGAGATAACAACAAGAACAACCCACGTAACAAATTCTCCATTGTTAAAGACTTCTGTGGCCATGGCATCGGTGATGAGTTCCACGAAGAACCTCAAGTAGTTCACTACAAGAACAAAGACCGCCGCGTACTAAAAGAAGGCATGTGCTTTACTATCGAGCCGATGATCAACGCGGGTAAATTCGGTTGTACTGTTGACGCTCAAGACGATTGGACGGTTTACACAGGCGACGGTAAAAACTCAGCACAGTGGGAACACACTATCGTGGTAACCAAAGAAGGTTGTGAAGTGCTAACACTTCGTAGCGACGATACCATTCCACGTTTGATGAAAAACGTTTAATCGCCCATCACTTTACCTATCCCCGCTCATGCGGGGATATTTTTTATCTGTTTCAAATTTGTTAGATTGCTAATAGTTTAGCTTGCACGGATAGCAAATATGACCCTTCAGTCTCCTCTTACGTTTACCGATGAACAGATCAATATCGGTGAACTAAAGCAAGAACTCGAAAAATTCAGTTCATACCAAAAAGAAGAATTTCTTAATCACCACCCAGTGACTAACCTTGTTTTGTCACGCGCTGAGTACATGGATTTACTCCTCAATCGTTTATGGCAGCACTTCGGTTTTAAAGATATCCATAATATTTCGTTGGTTGCCGTCGGTGGCTACGGGCGCGGTGAGTTACATCCTCTATCTGATATCGACATTTTGATTCTGTCGAACAACAAACTGCCCAACGCACTGGAAGCCAAAATCAGTGAGTTCATTACCCTGCTGTGGGATTTACGCCTCGAAGTAGGCCACGCTGTGCGTACTGTGGATGAATGTGCAGAAATCGGCCGAGCAGATTTAACCGTTGCAACAAACCTACAGGAAGCGCGTTTGTTGTGTGGCAGTGAAGATACCTTCCAAGCGTTGAAGAAAGTGGTGCTATCCGATTCTTTTTGGCCGAGCGAAACTTTCTACCGCGCTAAGATCCAAGAGCAACGTGAACGCCATGCTCGATACCATGATACTACCTACAACCTAGAGCCAGACATCAAGTCCACACCAGGTGGTTTGCGTGACATCCACACATTAAGTTGGGTGGCACGTCGCCACTTTGGAGCCACCTCGTTGCTGGAAATGAGTCGTTACGGTTTTCTGACCGATGCGGAATACCGCGAACTGGTTGAGTGCCAAGACTTCCTCTGGCGAGTTCGCTTTGCGCTGCATATTGAACTACGTCGTTATGACAATCGCTTAACCTTTGCTCACCAAGCGCAAGTAGCCGAACATCTCGGTTACGTTGGTGAAGGCAACCGTGGCGTAGAAATGATGATGAAAGAGTTCTACCGTACACTTCGCCGCGTATCAGAACTGAATAAGATGTTACTCAAGCTGTTTGACCAAGCGATCATCAATGGCGGCGCATCAGAAGAAGCAGAAATTATAGATGACGATTTTCAGCGTCGTGGGTCATTAATTGAGGCACGCAAACCGGCACTATTCCAAGCTCGCCCTGAAACCATTTTAGACATGTTCTTACACATTGCTAACGATTCGAGCATCGAAGGCGTAAGTCCACCGACTCTTCGCCAATTACGTACCGCGCGTCGTCGCCTGAACAAGTTTTTGCACACTATGCCAGAGGCTCGTAAGAAGTTCATGGCGCTTTGTCGACACCCAAATGCCTTGCACAAAGCCTTCAGTCTGATGCACAAACTTGGGGTACTGGCCGCATATCTACCGCAGTGGAGCCAAATTGTAGGTCAAATGCAGTTCGACCTATTCCACGTTTACACCGTAGATGAGCACAGCATTCGTCTGCTTAAACACATCAACACTTTTAGCTACGCCGAAAACCACAGTAAGCACCCTATTTGCTGTGAAGTTTATCCACGAATTCAAAAGAAAGAGTTGCTGATCCTTGCCGCGATTTTCCACGACATCGGTAAAGGGCGTGGCGGTGATCACTCGGTAATTGGTGAGGGCGAAGCGTATGATTTTTGTATTGAGCACGGCTTGTCTAAGCCGGAAGCGAAGCTAGTTAGCTGGTTGGTAAGGCATCACCTACTGATGTCAGTAACCGCACAACGCCGTGATATTTACGATCCAGATGTCATTGCTGAATTCGCTAAGCAAGTTCGTGATGAAGAGTATCTTGAATATCTCGTATGCCTAACCGTTGCCGACATCTGTGCAACCAATCCTGAACTTTGGAACAGCTGGAAGCGAACATTACTTGCCGAGTTGTTCTACTCGACTCAACGCGCTTTACGTCGCGGCTTAGAGAACCCTGTCGATGTGCGAGAGCGTATTCGTCATAACCAACAAATGGCTTCAGCCCTACTGCGAAAAGAAGGCTTCTCAGCGCGAGAAATAGAAGTATTGTGGCAACGCTTTAAAGCCGATTACTTCTTACGTCACACCCATAAGCAAATTGCTTGGCACTGTGAAAACTTACTGCGCATGGAAGATCCAAACAAACCACTGGTACTGATCAGCAAAAAAGCCACTCGTGGTGGTACAGAAGTGTTCGTTTACAGCCCCGATCAACCGGCGTTATTTGCGACAGTTGTTGCAGAGCTTGACCGTCGAAACTTCAACGTACACGACGCACAGATCATGACTAGCAAAGATGGTTACGTGCTCGATACCTTTATGGTTCTCGACCAACACGGAAAAACCATCGAAGAGGGTCGTCATAGTGCGGTCACTAAGCATTTAACCCATGTATTAGAAGATGGCCGTCCAACTAAGATCAAAACGCGTCGTACGCCCCACAAACTACAACACTTCAATGTGAAGACCAAAGTCGACTTTTTACCAACTAAGAGCAAGAAACGTACGTTGATGGAGTTTGTTGCTTTGGATACGCCGGGACTGCTGGCAAAAGTGGGTCGTACCTTTGCTGATTTGGGAATTAACCTTCACGCGGCAAAAATCACCACCATTGGCGAGCGAGCAGAAGACTTGTTTATCCTTACCAGTGATACGGGAGGCAGATTAAGTGAAGAGCAACAAACCGAGTTACGTGAAAAGCTGATCGAGAAGCTCTCCGATTCACTCTTAACCTAAGTGATCCCCTTCCTTTTCCAAACGATAACTGTGGGCAAAAACGATAGCGATCTTGCCCACAAGTTGAGCAACTTGATTAAATATCAACTATCTAGCTCATAAATGGGCTGCTACAGTTATACAGAAGACTTATTCTAGTTATTAGACAGAGGTAGCCTATGTATCCACACCTCACTGGTTTGGGCATTCATGAACCAAAACAGATTGAACGTTACTCCCTGCGCCAAGAAGCACACAAAGATGTCCTGAAGATCTACTTCCACAAACAGAAGGGTGAATTTTTCGCCAAAAGCGTGAAGTTTAAATACCCACGCCAAATTAAAAATGTACTGGTAGACAGCGGCAGTCACAAATACAAAGAAGTCACGGAGATCAACCGTAATCTAACGCTTGTGATCGATGAACTGAATAAGATCACCAAACCAGTGAAAACGACTGAAGTAGATGTGAAGGAGAAAATTCTCTCTGATCTTCGTCATCTAGAAAAAGTGGTTTCTAGCAAGATCGCCGAGATCGAAGCGGATCTGGAAAAACTAAAGTAGTCCGTTTAGTTCCTCAAAGATTAAAAAAGGGGTTGGTATGCATACCACCCCCTTTATAGTCTTATCTTACGCAGACACTGCTCAATCTAAGTGCATTATTTTACTAACGATTCATTCCACTCAAATCGTACGAACAACTGCTGCCAAGTTTCATCGATATTGGCTTTCATCACGATTTCTTCATCGGTAAACGGATGCACAAAGCGCAACTCTGATGCATGCAGTAACAATCGGTGAGAATCAAATTCCATGCGATACAACTTGTTGTGCTTACCATCACCATGTGTTGTATCACCAACAATAGGATGACGCAGGTGAGCCATATGGCGACGCAGCTGGTGCTTACGTCCTGTCTTCGGCTTCATCTCCATCAAACAGTAGCGCGTGGTTGGAAACTTACCCGTAGAATATGGTACTTCTACTTTCGCTAAAGGTTTGTATGCCGTTACGGCCTCTTGGGCTTCTTTCTCTTGTGAAGCAAACTTATCGGCAATCTTGTCTAGCTCAACTTTCAGAGCATAGTCGAGCACGCCCTCTTCTTCGATCCAGCCACGAACGATCGCGTGATAGGTCTTCTCCATCTTATGCTCTGCAAACATTGGCATCACTTGCGATGCCACTTCACTAGATAAGGCAAACACAAGCACACCAGAAGTGGGACGATCTAAACGGTGCAATGGGAAAACGTGCTGACCAATTTGATCGCGCAGCGTTTGCATCACGAATTGGGTCTCATGCTTATCCAACCAACTGCGATGGACTAACATACCTGCAGGTTTGTTCACCGCAACAAAATACTCGTCCTGATAAACGATCTCTAATACGACAGGATCAACGGATGGTGATGTTTCTTGTTCTGACATTGAGGTTACTTACATAGTTCGTCGATGGTTCGGATAGTCTCAAGCAATTCGCCATAATGCAGCTCTTGCTTCCACGCTTCTGCGAAATACGGCTCAATAGAAAAGCCACGTGGCAAAGGTTGGTTACTTTCTACTAACGCACGCATACGTGCAATAAAAATCCATTGTAACCACTCATGGGGATGCAGGGTATCAATCGCGAAAGGTTCCGTGCTCCGTAGCGCTTCTGCCGAGGGCATGGTTTGTTGCCACAGCTCATGGTGCTGCAATTGCGCCTCAAGTTGTTGAAGTAAGTCGACCAATTGGATGTTTGTTGCCATTAATTCCATCTCGAACCTTGAATTAGCCAAGAATGATACCATTTCTTGTGAAAAGAACATTAGGATGTCGTATTTAATGGAAAACATTCAAACCCTCACTCAGCTGTTAAACAACAGCCAGTGTGAGTATCAAATCTTCGACCTTGGTCGTCGTATCAAGACCATCGAGCCACAAGTCTTTGCTGATGTGGAAAAAGGTCAATGCCCTTACCCATTCCCAATGCAACGCAAAGCGCACTTGGCTATTGCATACTGGAATGAGCAAAAGCAGCCTTGGATTTGGTTCTTGAAATTCGAGTTGGATGAACGCGGCCTACTCAAGCAAGCGGATATTGGTAACTTCATTAAATACGTCGTGGAAGCGATGGGCACTCGCCTGAATGAGGAGATGTCTGAAGAGCAGCAACAAAAGCTTTCCAACAACCCATACACTTTCAAACCTGCGGAAGAAAAGATGGCAGTCTTCCACAGCCAAGTTCGCGCTAACTTGGACTTACCCACCAGCCAGTATTACGAGCACACCCAGCACTACTTTACCGGTGGTTTAGGTTGGGAAAACTGGCAAACTGTTGGCCTACAAGGCATCACAGACATGGCGGCACGCCTAGGCAAAGAGCAAAACGCTGTGACCTTGCGTAAAGCGCTAAATTACCTACCGAATGAGCCACTTTATGCCCTACTTGGCGCGTTAGAACATGTTGACTTACAAGAGCGTTTGGCAGAGCGCATTGCTGAGAAAGCGCAACAAGAAATCGAAAGCAACGAACCTGACTTGTTCCTACTTTCAGCATTAATTCGCGCATTATCTGGCGCATCAACAGAAATTTCGTTACCGATTTTGAAGGCCATCCTGCAAAGCCCGCGATTAAGCCATCAAGAAGTTCTGATCGGTATCGCTGGTCGAACGTGGCACCTACTAGCTGACGCAAGTGTTGCTGAGCAATTTTTACTGCGTCTCGCACAAACTGGTAACCAAGCTCTATTTAATCAATTGTTTGCGGACTTGGTCATGCTGCCAGAGTTAAGACTGGTTCTTTTACCTCTGCTGCACTCTAGCCCATCGGAAGAGCTAGCAACGGCACTGGTGAAACTTCAGCAAGCGACAAAGGGATAATAAAGGATTAGGGATGATTGGTGACTTATTAGCCATTTTAGGATTGTGCTTTTTCTGCTTTTTATTTTGGCAACAACGACGCCAATCAGAATTAGCAAAAGCGGCTATTACGCGTAAGTGCGAGCAACTGGATCTGCAATTGGTCAGCATTGCTTTTGGTGCCCATAAAATGAAAACGCCAGACGGAATCTGGCGTTGGCATACTGTGTATCAATTTGAGTTTTCATCCCTTGGCGATGATTGCTACCAAGGGGAACTGACGATGATCGGGTTTAGGCCGCTGAACTTTCACCTACCGCCACATCGCTTGTAAACTCCATTTCAAAGTAAGGGCCGTATAGGTCCTTGCTTTCTGCGGTCTTTGTAAATCCAAGTTTTTCCAGTATTGCCATGGATGCTTTGTGATGGCTATTCACATTTGCTTTAACTTTGTGTAGCCCAAGCTCACGGCACGCTTTCGGGAAAAACGCCTTTAGCGCTTCTGTCGCTAATCCTTTACCCCAATAAGCTTTATCAAAGATAAATCCCAGCTCTGGTTCATGATCCAGATTCGAAATGAACACGTGCCCCATGTAGTCACGACTGGTACTTTCAAGTACCGCCATGCTGTAGATGTTCGCATCATCGAGAATCTTCTCAAACAATTGCTTGGCAGAAGACACCGTATAAGGGCCATTCATCTCTGCGCGATTTCTAGCGCAACAATTCAACATCACGAACTCTAGTTGCAACGACTCATTGTAGGGTAGAAGAAGCATTCTTCTGGTTACTATGGTCACATCTGTTCCTTGATTACAGCAAACTTAATTTATCCGCATAGCAATAGCTCGTGAGCTATCGATTTTTATGCGGCACATAACGCCATTTAGAGAAGCCGAAAGTTAAACCAACTGATTGGAAAGGATATTGATCTGGATTGTTTTTTATTCAGTGTTATGAGGAATTTATAAATTATGTGATATTGACACTTTTAATTATTTGAAGTTATGAAAGTGCAAAAATAAGAAAGACCCCGACACTAGCGTATCGGGGTCATGGTCTTACTCGCAGCAGTCCGGCTACTAATTAGTGCTCCATGCATCATCCATAATAGTGGCTGATTCCGTCAGCTTAGTCCTTACGTCGCCGTCCTAGCGGTGTCCTTATCATCCTGATAGCTAACATTCCTCGTTAGCGCGCATCACTTGTTCCTTGAGCGGTGTCCTTTGCATCGTCCTGATGCTGTCCTTACCTCAATCCTATGAGGGGTCCATTATCTTTCCTTAGTCATCAACATCCTATTGATGATTGTGTCCTTACAATGTCCTACGCTCCTTGCTTGATCACTCATCCTGAATAATCAAATCGTCGTCCTGACGATGACCAAATCCTTGGTGCTTTCCTGTTCCATGTCTGCTTCCTGCCGACAAGGTTTAATTTACGCTTTTCCCTTTAAATCACAATCTACCCTAGAAAATCTTTTGCTGAAAAACTTGGTTAACAGCATGTTAAAATGATATTTTTCATACACTTATATGGGGAAGTTTCTGTTTAACTGATGACGAAATCGTTTTCTCTCACAACCCGTGTGAGAGATCTCGCACAAGGCACTGCCGAAATTGCTATTCGCTAAAATGTGTAGCGCAAAGTATGATGATATAAGTCATTTTAGTAGGGACAAATTATGTTAACTCAAGACGTCACTAAAGAGCTGGAAGCCGTGATGGAGCAGTTGCAACAGCAAGGTAAAGAGCCAACCGTTGCTATCGTTAAAGCTCGAATGAAAACACCTGTGCCGATGCCAGCATTAATCGCAACCATCAAAAGCTGGAAAAGCGCCAACCGAATTCCTAAAGTCGAGGTTGCGGTTCAAACTCCGAAAGAAGAAGATCGCATTGTTGCTCTGGAAAACACCGTCGCTAAACTGGTAGCACGCGTTGAAGAGCTTGAAGCCAAACTAAATGAGAAAACAGCATGAAATTATGGGTAGATGCGGATGCTTGTCCGAAGGTCATTCGTGAAACCATCGTCCGTGCCGCTGAGCGAACCGGTGTTGAATGCACATTTGTAGCGAACCATGTGGTCCCTGTACCCAAGCGTGCCAATATTCACTCTCTGCAAGTACCAGCTGGCTTTGATATTGCCGATAACGAAATCGTCCGTCGCGTGGAAGCCAATGACTTAGTAATCACGTCTGACATTCCATTGGCAGACGAAGTGATCAGCAAAGGGGCTCAAGCACTGAGCTCACGAGGCGAGTTATATACTAAAGACACCATCAAAGCGCGTTTAAACATTCGTGACTTTATGGACACCATGCGCTCAAGTGGCATTCAGACTGGCGGCCCTGCGGCGTTGTCTCAAACGGAACGCAGAGAGTTTGCCAACCACCTTGATAGAATTCTTGCCAAACGTTGATAACATTCCCCCTTCCTTTTCTCACATCAGCGGATTAATAGGCTAGACCATAAAACAAAAAGCCTGCGATAGACGCAGGCTTTGATTAAGCTGAATGAAGTTGCCAATTAAGGCGTGTAGTGCGTTGCCGCACCAGGACCTACTGGTAGACCAAATACGAATACCCATAGGTAGAACAGTACGCTCCAACCAACAATGAAGACGATTGAGTAAGGTAGCATGGTCGCGATCAGCGTACCGATACCTAGGTTCTTCATGTAGCGTGTTGCGACTGCAAGGATAAGACCGAAGTAGCTCATCATTGGTGTGATGATGTTCGTCGTTGAGTCACCGATACGGTAAGCTGCTTGAATCGTTTCTGGCGCGTAACCAACAAGCATCAACATTGGAACAAAGATTGGTGCTGTTACCGCCCACTGCGCCGATGCTGAACCAATCATCAAGTTGATAAAACCACACATTAGGATGAAGGCAAAGAACAGCATTGGGCCAGTCAAGCCAATTTCTTGCAGGAAGCTTGCACCCGCTACCGCGAATACTTGACCAAAGTTTGTCCACTTGAAGAAAGCAACAAATTGAGCCGCGAAGAATACCAGTACAATGTACATACCCATTGAAGACATTGACTTCGACATTGCATCAATCACATCGCGATCATTTTTCATCGTGCCAACAACGCGACCGTAAACAAAGCCCGGTACTGCGAAGAAAACAAAGATGAACGCAACAATACTCTTTAGGAATGGAGAGCCTGCAACCGTGCCCGCATCAGAACGCAGAACACCGTCAGCTGGAACGATAGTCCATGCTAGTAGTGCAGAAACCGCCAGTACCGCAATACCTGCTAGTTTTAGACCTTTCTTCTCTACGTCAGTCAGACCACCCATCTTATCTTGAGATAGATCTTCTGCCGCTTCTTCATCGTTGTATTTGCCAAGTTTTGGCTCAACGATTTTCTCAGTAACAAATGCACCGGTAATCGCGATGAAGAAAGTAGAAACGAACATGAAGTACCAGTTTACTTCTGGGCCAACGGTGTACGTTGGGTCAATCATCTGTGCAGCAGTTTCAGTAATACCTGAAAGCAGCGGGTCAACCGTACCAATAAGTAGGTTAGCTGAGTAACCACCTGATACACCAGCAAACGCAGCCGCAAGACCAGCAAGCGGGTGGCGACCTAATGAATGGAACAGCATTGCCGCTAGTGGAATCAATACCACATAGCCAAGCTCAGATGCCGTGTTTGATATGATACCCGCGAAAACAACCGTTACCGTAACCATGCGCTGAGAAGCACCCATGACTAGGCCACGCATTGCAGCAGAAAGTAGACCAGAGTGTTCTGCAATGGCGACACCAAGCATCGCAACAAGTACGGTACCTAACGGTGCAAAGCCTACGAAGTTTTTCACTAGGTTAGTAACGATTAACTGTAAGCCTTCTGCATTTAACAAGCTTACGACTTGGATCATGCCATCCGCAGCACGACCTGGAGCACCTTCTGGACGAGGATCAACAACGGAAACCTCGAAATAGCCAGCAATACCAGACGTAACTAGGATTGCAAGACAGAAAATGGCGAAAAGAGTGATTGGGTGGGGTAAAAGGTTCCCCAAATATTCAACGGTATCTAAAAAGCGCGTGAATAACGGCTTCTTTGGCGAGCTTTGTTTCATTGAAGCAGACGAACTCATCTGTTCCCTCCTTGTATTTATTCCTGCGCATTTGTGACAAAAATGTCATAAAGCCTGCGCAGGGTACTCGACACAAGGGTTAAGTGAAAGTTCAAAACGTTACAGAATGTTACTACTAGTCGAATTTATAACCTGTTATGGATAAAAATATAGTTACATCATCCGCATATAGATCATAAATCAGTATTATGAGCAAGTTAACTTCATAAACAGTTACTATGTTTATGGTTATTTCTGCACCGCCTTAAAACGGGGGTTTGTCTTGCAAATGACGTACAGACGCCCTCTTCTCTTGACGATTTGACAATCTGGATGACGGCTTTTTGCGCTCTTTAATGACTTAACGACTTTCATCTGCTAATCCTTATCTTTGTTAAATTGACCAAAGCGACGATTGAAGTTCGCGATACGTCCTTCTGCTTGAACGACGCGTTGTTTACCTGTGTAGAATGGATGAGACGCAGACGAAACGTCTAACGTAAAATACGGGTAAGTTTTTCCATCTTTCCATTCGATAGTGCGATCGGTTTGCAGCGTTGAACCAACCACAAAATATTCGTCTACGCTTGTGTCGTGAAATACCACAGGTCGGTATTCGGGATGGATACCTGGTTTCATAGAAACTGTCCTTCTAATTAATTGTTATGTTATAACATATTAATTAATAATCATTCTCAAGAAGAAAAGCAAGCAAAATTTGTGATACTTTGCTTCTCAAACCTTTCACCAAGACACAAACCATGTATTCCATAGAGCCGATTGGCATTATTGAAAGCCCTTATAAAGAGAAATTCGCCGTTCCTCGCCAGCCTCGTTTAGTACCTGCAGCACGATCACGCGTCAAGCTTCAAGGGGCGGCAAATAGTCCCGAAGCCGTTCGCGGGTTGGAGCAGTTTTCTCACGTATGGTTACTGTTTTTGTTTGACCAGAATTTAGAAGCAGGCTGGAAACCGACCGTGCGCCCACCTCGCTTGGGCGGCAACGAACGTATTGGCGTGTTCGCTTCACGCTCAACCTTCCGCCCCAACGGCATTGGCATGTCTGCTGTGGAAGTCAAAGGCATTAGTAAAAAAGGCGATCAGATCTATTTGGATCTCGGTAACGTGGACTTGGTCGATGGCACACCAATTATCGACATAAAGCCCTATATCCCTTATTCAGATTCAATTGAGGCTGCACAAGGTGGCTATGCAGAAGAAGAACCAAAGAAAACACAGGTCACTTTCTCTTCAGTTGCACTGGCAATCCTTAAAAAGCATAACGATACTGATTATGTCAAAACCGTTATCGAACAAGTTCTAGCACAAGATCCTCGTCCGGCTTATAAGAAGAACAAGCCAGACAACAAAGAATATGCGGTAAATTTGTTCGATCTAAACGTGAAGTTTACGGTTAGCGATAACTTAATAACAGTTACTGCGATTGAAAGCTTTTGACAAAGGCATTTGGCTGATATTATAAGCGGCTAACAATTTTCCCCTCGTGGGACCTCCTTACTCCTGTCCATTCCGGCTTGAGTATCTAACTTTAATAAACGGATAAATTTAATGCGTACCAGTAATTATCTTCTTTCTACTCTGAAGGAGACTCCAAACGACGCAGAAGTAGTGAGCCACCAGCTCATGCTACGCGCGGGTATGATCCGTAAGCTGGCTTCAGGTCTTTACACCTGGCTGCCTACTGGTCTACGTGTGCTGCGTAAAGTCGAAAACATCGTTCGTCAAGAAATCGACAATGCAGGTGCAGTCGAAACTTTGATGCCCGTTGTTCAGCCGTTTGAACTATGGGAAGAGACAGGTCGTTCTGAGAAGATGGGTCCTGAGCTACTTCGCTTTACTGACCGTCATACTCGTCCGTTTGTTCTTAGCCCTACAGCTGAAGAAGTGATCACTAGCCTTGTGCGTAACGAAGTGAGCTCTTACAAACAGCTGCCGCTAAACCTGTACCAAATCCAGACTAAATTCCGTGATGAGCGTCGTCCACGTTTTGGCGTAATGCGTGCACGTGAATTCTGTATGATGGATGCATACAGCTTCGACATCGACAAAGAAGGTCTAGAAAAATCTTACCAAGCGATGCACGATGCTTACTGTAAAGCATTCGATCGCATGGGTCTTGAGTACCGTCCAGTACTTGCTGACTCTGGTGCTATCGGTGGTAGTGGCTCTCAAGAGTTCCACGTACTTGCTGAAAGCGGCGAAGACCTAATCGCATTCTCTACTGAGTCAGATTACGCAGCAAACATCGAGAAAGCAGAAGCGGCAGCACCTGCGGGTGAGCGCGCTGAACCAACTCAAGAAATGACGCTGGTTGATACGCCAAACGCGAAAACTATCGCGGAACTTGTAGAGCAACACGGTCTACCAATCGAGAAGACGGTTAAAACTCTATTCGTTAAAGCATCTGACGAAGTTGAAGCAGACATCATTGCTCTTATTGTTCGTGGTGACCACGAGCTAAACGAAGTAAAAGCAGAAAACCTACCTCAAGTTGCTTCTCCACTAGAGATGGCATCTGAAGAGGAAATGCGTGCGCTGATCGGTGCTGGCGCTGGTTCTCTGGGCCCTGTTGGTCTTGAGCTGCCATTCATCGTTGACCGCTCTGTTGCTGCAATGAGCGACTTCGGCGCGGGTGCAAACATCGACGGCAAACACTACTTCGGTATCAACTGGGGTCGTGACGTTGAACTAGGCCAAGTTGAAGATCTACGTAACGTAGTTGAAGGCGATCCAAGCCCATGTGGTCAAGGCACGCTAATGCTTAAGCGTGGTATCGAAGTTGGTCACATCTTCCAGCTAGGTAATGTTTACTCTCAAGCGATGAACTGTGGTGTTCTTGGTCCTGACGGTAAAAACGTAATCCTAGAAATGGGTTGTTACGGTATCGGTGTTTCACGTGTTGTTGCTTCTGCAATCGAGCAGAACCACGACAAATACGGCATCATCTGGCCAGACGCACTAGCGCCTTTCCAAGTGGCTATCGTTCCTATGAACATGCACAAGTCTGAAGAAGTGAAAGAAGCGGCTGAGAAGTTGTACGCTGAACTGACAGCTATGGGTATCGAAGTACTATTCGATGATCGTAAAGAACGCCCAGGCGTAATGTTCTCTGATATGGAACTTATCGGTATTCCTCACACTATCGTGATCGGTGATCGTTCAATGAAAGAAGGTAACTTCGAGTACAAGAACCGCCGCTCAGGTGAGAAAACAGCTGTTGCTATGGCAGACATCGTTGAGCACATTAAAGCTCAACTAGCATAAGCTGCACTAAGCACATTGTGCTGAATACATAACGATGAAAGGGTTGGCTTAGGTCAGCCCTTTTTATGTCTGTTTTTTAAGCCTTTTGGCCCTATCTAATATTGGCGCTGTTAATCTTTGGTTCAGATTCATCACCTTACACTGGATTTAATCTAGTAAGGAGGTCACTCATGGATCTAAAAAGTCTTCTTAACCAAGCACTCAAATCAGACCTGCTCAAGCAAGGTGCCGATGCGCTTGGTAAACAAACCAACAATATCAAATCTTCATCTAACTCTAGCCAGCTAAAAACACTTGGCGCTGGCGCGATTGGCGGCGGCCTTATCGGCATGTTGATGGGCTCTAAGAAGAGCAAAAAGATGGCGAAGAAGATGGGCTCTGGCGCACTCAAAGTCGGCGGTGCAGCGGCATTAGGCGCTTTGGCTTACAAAGTCTATAACGATTGGCAAGCAAAGCAGGATACGCAAGGCGTTAGCGAAACCTTCAATCCAGATGACAACAAACACGCGAAGCTGATCCTCAAAGCCATGATTGGCGCTGCAAAAGCTGATGGTCATGTCGATGAAGAAGAAATGGCTCGCATCGAGCAAGCGTTAACAGAAATGGACGCAGACGATCATGTAAGGCAACTGGTTCATCAAGAGCTACACAAGCCTCTTGACCCGGCGGAAATTGCGCGCTTGGCAACCTCGCCACAGCAGGCATCAGAAATATATTTGGCATCACTGATTGTGGCCGATGAGCAAAATTTTATGGAAAAAGCTTACTTACAAGAGCTTGCGAAGCAGTTCAACCTTTCTCCAGAGATCACGCATCAATTGGAAGCACAATTACAGTGATGAATGTTTGTTCAACTTGCCTATGAATTTGAGCCAAAACAATTCTCTGCTTTGAGTTTCAAAACGGCTATGTGTATATTGAGATAAGTTATCATTTACTGGAAAGAAAACATGCAAGTATACGGCTGTTGTGATTTGGTTCGTGAGCTTTACGCTCAAATCGGTAGTGGCGATCAAGCTTACATTCCTCAAGCAATTTCATGCGCAGTGAAAGCACTAAACGACGTTGCTGCAGACGAGTCACTGCCTAAAGATGTTCGCGAAAAAGCAGCATTTGCTGCGGCAAACCTACTGATTTCTGATTTCGAGGACTAGTCATGAATCTGGCGAACTTTGAATCGATGGATCCGATCATGCTGATGAGCATCGTCAACATGAAACTGCGTGACGATTTTGGTGGCGATCTGGATAAGCTGGTTGCGTTCTTTGATATTGACCGCGCAGCGCTTGAAGCAAAGCTGGCAACAGCGGGCTTTGATTTTTTGCCTGACGCTGGTCAGTTTCGTTAATCGTTCATTACGACGAATAACAAAAACGAAGAATAGAAAAAAGGGCTTGATGCAGTCATCAAGCCCTTATCTTTTGTACGTTGTTTAAGATTATTAGCCGAATGAAGCCCAAATAACAGTCGCTACCAGAACAGGACAAACAAACTTCACATATGCAGGCCATAGTTTACCAAACCAGCCTTGAGTGAACTCCGGACAACCTTGTTCAAGCTCTTTAATTTTCGAGTGACGGTTCCATACCCAGCCACCAAATAGACAAAACAACAGTGCCGCCATTGGTTGTAAGTATTGCGTTGCAATGGTCGCGACCATGCCAAATAGCGCACCGAAATTAAATACGATAACCACACTGAACAACGCAATCAGACCACCTAAAACCCAACTAGTCGTGCTGCGTTTGGTATTAAATCGCTCACCCACCAGCGCAACTGGGCATTCCAGCATCGAGATAGATGAAGTCAGTGCTGCAATCGTCAGTAGTAAGAAGAACACGATTGAGAACAGTTGGCCAAGCAAGCCTAAGCTATCAAACATCAGCGGTAGAACCGTAAATACCAGCGTATCTGAACTTAACAGTGAGCCATCTTCCGCGTAGATTTGAACGCCTTTTTGCATCGCAACAAACATCGCCGGCATCACCACTAGACCAGCAATAAAGGCAACCGCGGTATCGACCATAGTCACGTTCATCGCCATCTTAGGCAGGTTCTCTTTCTTGCTTAGGTAGGAACCGTAAATAAGCATCGAACAGCCACCGATGGTCAGAGAGAAGAAGCCTTGGCCCATTGCGGCAAGGATTAGTTTGCGATCCCATACTTTCTCGAAATCAGGCACTAGGTAGTGCTTCAAACCTTCCATCGCACCGTTTTGCGTCATGATGTAGATGAACAGCAAACCAAACAGAACAAACAGTGCTGGCATTAGACGTGTAGACCACTTCTCAATACCCTGCTTCACACCGCCTTGTACGATCAAAATGGTTAATACATAAAATGTAATCGTACCAAACAGGTTGCGCTCAACACTGAAACCTTTCAACCATTGTGTCGCCGCTTCCATGCCCATGATGTCGGTCACTGCGCCCAACATAAAGCAGATCAACCAGCCGCCGACAATCGAGTAAAACGCCAAAACCGCACTTGGTACACTCAGGCCAATCCAACCAACTAGGCCGCCAAGCTTCTTGCCGACTGGGTTGTCTGTTAGAGAACGCATACTGTCGACTGGGTTTGCTTGACCATGACGACCAATCGCCATTTCAACCACCAGCATCGGGAATGCAACGATAAGGATCATCACCAAGTAAACCAACAAGAAGGCACCACCGCCGTTACTTGCTGCTTGGGTAGGAAAGCCCCAAATATTACCTAGACCCACTGCAGCACCAGCTGCCGCTAAGATGAATCCAAGGCGTGAGCCAAAATGCTCACGAGGCTGAGAAGAAGTTTGTTGCGTCATACCACTCACACAAATATCAATGAACTAGCTGACTAGTACACTATAGCAATATCATCTTCTCAACAAGAGTGATTAGGTTAATTACTCGACAGTTAGAACAATTAGTAGATATTCAGTTTGTAAATTTCCACGTACAACAATGAGCGGCTAAAAAAACAAAAAGGGCCGTTGATGACTCAACGACCCTTTCATAAGTCTTGGTGGGCACAGATTAGCGCACTATTCCATCACTTCCCAAACTTCTTATATTGTGAAAACTTGGTAATCTTTCAGCTCTGGGATCTTCTTCAGCAAGTCTTGTTCTTCACCCGCCATATTATCTAGCGAATCGCATAGATCCTCAGCTTGTTGTTCCACTTCTTTCGAATGCTCAGCTAAGCGCTGTTGCACCTTGGCTTGCAGTTCTGTCATGCTTTCAGACAGTGCAGTTAAATTCAAACCGCCGTCTTCTTTCATCTTGGCAGACAAGGCGTCAAAAGCGCTAGTTAGGAATTCTTTGTTGAAGATTTCTTGTGCTTTTTCGAAGTCTTGTGACCATGATTCAGTCATCGAATCAAAGCTGTCAGCAGGCAGAATAAAATCACCGTCTTTGTAGTAGCGCGCTTCGACATCAGCAAAGAAATCCTTTACCGCCACTTTTACGTTATCAAACGATTTTGGCGCATCAAGACTAACCGCGATGTCATCTATGATGTCGTTGGCTAATGCTAAGCCATCACTTGCCAGCTGTTTTGCTTGCGGAATGTAAGCATTCATCTTCTCGCGGTAATTCTCAATTGCCGCTTTCTGGTCCTCATCAAGCTCAATCAGCTCGCCTTTGATGAACAGGTTGTTGTCTTCATCAACGACCGCTTTTTCACCATTGGTATGCACGATTTCTAAGTTCTGACCATCCATACGAACTTCGTTGTTAATATCGACACGACACTGGGCTGCGTAGCCACTGGCGCTGATGGTCAACAATGAGAGTGTGAGCAGTTTCTTCATTACTTTCTCTTTTTCATGGTTATTCTGTTTAACTATAACAAGCAACTATGGATAAGATGTCAGAAAACCGTCACAACTTCATAACAAGTTGTTTTATCGCCAATTTTCACATCAATATCTTCCCCTTCTTCTCTGCCCATCAAGGCACGACCAAGGGGGGATTTCGGCGTGAGAACAAACACTTCTTTGTCTTGCCATTCAACGGTCAGTCCACCAGAACAAGGACCGATAAAGAAGGCTTTTTCAGTATCGTTCTCGTCCACTAATTCCACATAAGCACCAACTGCGATACGTGCATCAACAAAATCACGTAACACAAGAGAACGGTACTGACGCAGCTCTTCTTCACTCTCTTGTACACGCATTGCTTGCCCGTGCGCCAGATAAGACGCCTCAAGCGCTAATGTATCGTACTTATGCTCAGGCACAGTTTCTTCATCAGTAGCGGCGTCGATCGCTCTCTGGGTCGAGGCGTGAGCAACATGCAGTTTGTCTTCAAGTTGTCGAATGATTATTTGGACTAAATCGGCTTTGTTCATACTTTTAAGGCGCGCGTTCGGCACTCAGGGTGTGTTAATGTAACCCAGTTTACCATCAAACAAAGGTTTCCCTATTATGCAAAGTGACTCGCTTCAGCAAACGCTTCAATCCGTGTTCGGATTTGACTCATTAAGACCCGGCCAGCAACCGGTGATTGAAGCAGTAATGAACGGACACTCAGCCGCTGCCATCTTCCCGACTGGCTCAGGGAAATCACTTTGTTACCAATTACCCGCAACGGCCCTGCCTAATCTCACGTTAGTGATTTCTCCGCTACTCGCTTTGATGAAAGACCAGTTAAGCTTTCTACAAAATCGAGGAATTCAAGCTGCATCTGTAGACAGCAGCCAAAGCCGAGAAGAAACACAGCAAGTAATGGCTGGCGTCAAAAATGGTCAGATTAAAATTTTGATGATTTCTGTTGAGCGACTCAAGAACGAACGCTTTCGAGAATTCATCCGTCAAATTCCAATCTCATTGATGGTGGTCGATGAAGCGCACTGTATCTCAGAATGGGGTCATAACTTCCGCCCTGATTACCTAAAACTTCCACAATATCAGCGTGACCTCAATATCAAGCAATCTCTATTGTTAACCGCAACTGCGACACCTGCAGTTATTGAAGATATGCAGAAGAAGTTCAATATCGCCAGTGAACACATTACCGTTACCGGCTTTTATCGCCCTAACCTCGATATTTCTGTCCTGCCTTGCGATGAAGCAAACAAACAAACTCAACTGAATGACATCGTTGCTGCAGCACCTAAACTGCCGAGTATCGTGTACGTAACTCAGCAACAAACCGCAGAACAAGTTGCAAAATCTCTGATTCACTTGGGCATCAATGCTCACGCTTACCATGCAGGTATGAAGAGCGACATACGCGAGAAAATCCAACAGCAGTTTATGGACTCGCAAATCGACTGCATTGTCGCAACAATCGCATTTGGTATGGGGGTAGATAAATCTGATATTCGCCGAGTGATTCACTTCGACTTACCGAAATCTATCGAAAACTACGCGCAAGAAATCGGACGTGCCGGACGGGATGGGCAGCGTTCGGAGTGTATTCTACTGGGCAATACCTCTGGCTTAACGGTATTGGAGAACTTTGTTTACGGCGACACGCCAGAACCAAGCTCAATCAATTATGTACTTGAACAAGTCCGCGAAAACGCTCCTCAGTGGGAAGTAATGGCGCTGCGCTTATCTCGCGATAGCAATATTCGCCAACTCCCGCTGAAGACCTTATTGGTTTACCTAGAGCTGGCAAAAGTGATTGAAGCCAAGTTCAGCTATTTCGCCGAATATCGCTTCAAGTTCTTACAAGACCAAAGCTTCATTCTCAATCAATTTCAAGGCGAACGACGTCAGTTTGTTGAGGCGATTTTTGCTTGTTCAACCAAAGCCAAAGTTTGGTGCCAAGTGGATTTAGAAGCGTTGTGGATGAACTATCAGTCAGAGCGTAGCCGCGTGGTTGCCGCGCTTGATTACTTCCACCAAAACGGTTGGATTGAATTAGAAAGCAAGCAGCTCACGGATGTGTACTCGGTGCTTCCGACCACTCAAAGCCAAGAGGCTATCTCTCAACATTTGGTTGAACTGTTCCAATCCAAAGAACAGAAAGACATTGAACGAATTCATACCATGCTGAGCCTGTTCCAGTCGTCAGATTGCCTGAGTCACCAATTGGCACATTACTTTGCTGATCATGATGCTCCGACGCAATGTGGTCACTGTTCGGTGTGTCGTGGACAAGTCGCATCGTTCCCTAGGCCACAACAAGCACAACCTGAGTTGGCGCACTTATCCGCTTGGGTTGATGAATTTGTCCAACTTTCACCAACAGCGATTAGCAACGCCGCTGTGGCGCGCTTCCTATGTGGAATTAGCACACCAATCATTACGCAACTCAAAGCGAGCAAGCTACGCGGTTATGGTTCAATGGCGAATGTCTCTTTTGAGCAAGTTCTGAAGCAGGTTGAGTTAGCACGAGCTTAAAAGAAACTCAATTGGCGCGCTTGTTGTTCAGGCTTGAGCATCACACTCAAGCCTAATAGCCTTATCTCTCTGCCGTTTTGGCGCTTAAGAATGTCCTTTAGCAGCACTTTGAAGTCTTCGAGCTCAAGTTGAGGGTGAATATGCTCAATCGTTGTGAGTTGAAAGTCAGCAAACTTGAGCTTGATACCCTGCTTGATAATAGACTTATCCGGACTGGCTTTCTCTAGACGTCTTTCCAGTTCGGGATACAGCTTGTCTTCAATCACCTTCCAACATTCATCATAAGTGGAAATGTTCTCGCTGAAGGTTCGCTCTACCCCAACCGACTTGCGCTCACGCTCGACTACCACTTCACGATCATCAATGCCATGGCTACGTTTCCACAATGAAGCACCTTGGCGTCCAAACTGGCGCAGCAACTCACGATAATCACTGTTTTTGATGTCTTCGCACAGATAGAAGCCCGCCTGGTGTAGCTTCTCCAAACTCACTTTGCCAACGCCAGGAATCTTTTCTAGCGGTAGTTTATCTACCACTTTTTGGACCTTCTCTGGCGGAATCACAAACTGGCCATTGGGCTTATTCATATCAGAGGCGACTTTGGCGAGAAACTTAATCGGCGCAACACCAGCAGATGCCGTTAATCCCAACTCAGTGTGTATGTCGTTGCGAATTGACTCAGCAATTAAGGTCGCAGAGCCTCTGCACATCTTAGAGTCAGTCACATCCAAATAAGCTTCATCGAGAGACAGCGGTTCTATTAGCGGGGTATATCGCTCAAAAATGGCTCGTATCTGTTGGGAAACTTGTCTATATACATGCATTCTACCGGGAACCACGAGTAAGTTCGGACAAAGCTGAAGTGCACGAGCCGTTGGCATCGCGCTACGCACTCCAAATTTACGAGCTTCATAATTACACGTACTGATCACACCTCGCTGTTTCTCATGACCTCCGACAGCAAGAGCCGTCCCTCGGTAACTCGGATTGTCACGCATTTCCACCGCGGCGTAAAAGCAGTCCATATCAACATGAATGATTTTTCTTACTCGTTCCTGCACGATCCACACACAAACAGCACTGTTTAAAAAAACAGTATAGCGATAAATATGCACATTTTAAATAGTGTTATCTGGAGCCAGAGTCAGGCATTTTTTCATGGCAATCACTCTACTTTCTATTATTATTGAGCTCTATAACATTAAAGTTGATTTATATACAAAAGTAGGGAAACTTTTTGAGTAACAGAATTTTGATTGTCGAAGACAGTCGTGCTTATAGAAATTACCTGCAGCAAATATTAACGAAAGCAGGCTACGATGTACTTGCCGCCGAAAGTTATGATGAAGCAAAGTCAACTTTAGCTTCACAGCCTGAACTATTGTGTGCTGTATTAGATTATTGCTTACCAGATGCCCAAGATGGCGAAATTATTGATCTGCTGTTATCTCATAACCAAAAAGTGATTGTGCTAACAGCCATGTTCCAAGAAGATATTCGTGAGCAAATGCTAGCGAAAGGTGTTTTGGATTACATACTGAAAGACAGTATGGCTTCTGTCTCCTACCTTCTTCCTCTCATCAAGCGCTTAACCAACAATCAGCATCACAAATGTTTGGTTGTAGACGACTCAATGACTGTTCGCCACCACGTTGTGCAGTTGTTAGAGCACCAATATATCCAAACACTTCAGGCTGAGAATGGCCAACAAGCGATTGAGTTAATAGAACAAAATCCCGACATCACATTTATACTCACCGATCATGACATGCCAATAAAAGATGGCATTACAATGATCCGTGAATTACGGCAGAATTTTGATAAAAACCAACTCGCTATTCTTGGTATCTCTGGAAGTGATGACCACACAATGACCGCTCGCTTCCTCAAAGCCGGCGCTAATGATTTCTTATATAAGCCATTTAATCAGGAAGAGTTTTTCTGCCGTGTTCATCAAATACTGGATATGAAGGAAGCAACAACAGAACTGTTTAGAATGGCAAACCAAGATGCTTTGACTGGATTGTGGAATCGCCGCTTCCTGTTTGGCCAAGCTTGTGATGGTTGCGAAAAACGTAATATTGCCATGTTAGATATCGACTTCTTTAAAAAAGTGAATGATAACTACGGGCACGATGGTGGCGATGCGGCACTCGTTATGGTCGCGAATATATTAAAAATCTATTTCCCAGATGATGTGATTGCGCGTTTCGGCGGCGAAGAGTTTTGTATTCAAGCGTGCGGTAGTTATGAAGATTTTGTGACCCGCTTGGAGCAAATGCGTCAACGAGTGGAGAAGACCCCTATTCCTTATCAAGATAAGAACATTCAAGTGACCATTAGTGTTGGTGTGGCGAGTGTTGAAGGTGATCTTGACCAACAGATTAAAGTGGCAGACGACCGTTTATATCAAGCAAAAGGGAATGGGCGAAACCAAACTATTTATCAGTAAGCCTCTCCTCTTGATATAAAGCCTAAAAAAACAAAACCCAGCCATTAGCTGGGTTTTATCATTCTTGCTATCGCTGATTAAGCAATGCGATCTTTTTCCCATGCAGCCAGCTTTTCTGCGCGGGCAGCTTCACGAGCTTCACGCTTCTTACGCGCATCACATGGCTCTGGGCAGTTACATACCTTCTCAATACCAACCGCACCAAGACCACCACAACTGCCTTTTACCACCTTCTTTTGGAAGATGTAACCCACTGCCATCGCTGCAATCACCGCAACAAAAACAGCAAAAGTAATTAGAAATGTACTCATAAGGACATGCTCACTTCTGTTGTTATTTCTTCATGAACGGCTTGTATGCTTCCGAAGCCAGCTCTTTAAAACCATCATCCGTTTTCACAATCATGAAAACAGGAATGTTATTTTCGTTCGCGATTTCCATGCCTTTGTTCTCACCTAGTACCATAAGGCCAGTTGCAAGACCATCAGCCGTCATCGACGATTTATCCAGTACCGTTACAGACACCACTTTATGATGGATTGGTTTGCCTGTTTGCGGATTGATGATGTGAGAGTATCGCACACCATTGCTCTCAAAGTAATTACGATAGTCACCACTTGTTGCAATTGCCATGTCGCCAGGCTCAATAATTTCTTGAATTGAGCGCTCATCAACAGTCGGCTTTTCAATTGCAATACGCCATGGCACACCTTCACGATTAATGCCTTTCAAACGCATTTCACCGCCAACTTCTACCATGTAGTTGTGAATGCCTTGTGATTGTAGGTAATCCGCAACCACATCAACACCCCAACCTTTTGCGATAGTAGATAGATCAACGTACAAGTTTGGAATGTCTTTCGACATTTTATTGCCTTCAACCGAAAGGTGGTGAATACCAGTATTCGCTTTACGAGCAGCTAGCTCTTCATCTGTCGGAACCACATCTGGACGCGCTTCTGGACCAAAGCCCCAAAGATTCACTAGTGGGCCAACGGTTACGTCTAGTGCGCCTAGAGTAAGACCGTTCAAGCGAATCGCTTCTTTCACTACCGTTGCCGTTTGCGGTGATACTTCAAATGGCTCACTGGTCTGGTGTTGGTTAAAACGGCTAAGCTCTGAATCTTCACGGTAAGTCGACATCTGATCGTTCACTTCTTCAAGTAGGCGGTCGATTTCTGTTTGCAAAACTTCAGGCGATGGCAGGCCATCTTGCTCGATGTATTTAATGTTGTATGTGGTACCCATTGTTGGGCCACTTAAATGAACTTGATCTGCAGGCTGTTCACAACCAGCTAGAACCAATAGAGAAGCGAATGCAACAAGCCACTTTTTCACTTGTTTACTCCTATTGTCGTTAAATTGATATGGAAAATGGGTTCTCTCAAGACAAACCGATTTCCTATAGCAACTGTTGAATATGGTTTTTATTTCTACAAAAAATAATGGCTAGCTCTTAGAGAGCTAGCCATAGATTCAATCACTTAGGGGGATTAACCACCGAAGTCATCTAGAAGGATGTTTTCATCCTCTACACCTAGATCTTTCAGCATGCCGATTACAGCCGCATTCATCATAGGTGGACCACACATGTAGTATTCACAGTCTTCTGGCGCTTCATGATCACGTAGGTAGTTCTCGTAAAGAACGTTGTGAATGAAGCCAGTGTAACCATCCCAGTTATCTTCTGGCATAGGGTCAGACAGTGCACAGTGCCATACGAAGTTATCGTTGTCAGCCGCTAGGCCATCGAAGTCTTCTACGTAGAACATTTCACGCTTAGAACGTGCACCATACCAGAATGACATCTTACGCTTAGAGTGCAGACGTTTCAGCTGGTCGAAGATATGAGAACGCATTGGAGCCATACCTGCACCACCACCAACGAATACCATTTCAGCGTCAGTGTCTTTCGCGAAGAACTCACCAAATGGACCAGAGATCGTACACTTGTCGCCTTCTTTTAGAGACCAAATGAACGATGACATGATACCAGGTGGTACGTCAGGGTTGTTTGGCGGCGGCGTAGCGATACGCACGTTAAGCATGATGATACCGTGCTCTTCTGGGTAGTTAGCCATAGAGTATGCGCGGATCGTTTCTTCGTTTACCTTAGACTCGTAGCGGAACAGGTTAAACTTGTCCCAATCTTCACGGTATTCTTCAGGTACATCGAAATCAGCGTATTTAACGTGGTGAGCTGGCGCTTCAATCTGGATGTAACCACCAGCACGGAAAGGTACTGATTCGCCATCTGGGATTTGTAGCTTAAGCTCTTTGATGAATGTTGCTTTGTTATCGTTAGAGATAACTGTACATTCCCACTTCTTAACGCCGAAGATTTCTTCAGGAAGTTCGATGTCCATGTCAGTTTTCATTGCAACCTGACACGCTAGACGCTCACCTTCACGTGCTTCACCTTTAGTAATGTGGTCAAGCTCGGTAGGTAGGATGTCACCACCACCTGATTTAACTTTTACGCGACACTGACCACAAGAGCCACCGCCACCACAAGCAGAAGATACGAATACGCCAGCACCAGCTAACGCAGATAGTAGCTTACCACCTGGTTGTGTAACGATCGCCAGTGAAGGGTCATCGTTCACAGAAATTGTAATGTCACCTGTTGGTACAAGCTTAGACTTAGCGAAAAGAATCACTAGTACTAGCGCAAGTACGATCAGAGTAAACATCACTACACCAAGAATAATGTCCATTGACTATTCCTTAATTGTTGCGGTTTACCCGACTTACAGTTGAACACCAGAGAAAGACATAAAGCCTAACGCCATTAGACCTACAGTGATGAACGTGATACCTAGACCACGTAGACCCGGAGGTACATCTGAGTACTTCATCTTCTCACGGATACCTGCAAGAGCGACGATCGCTAACATCCAGCCCACACCAGAGCCGAAACCGTAAACAACAGATTCAGCAAAGTTGTAGTCACGTTGTACCATGAAAGATACACCACCGAAGATCGCACAGTTTACTGTGATCAGCGGTAGGAAGATGCCTAGCGCGTTGTACAAAGGTGGGAAGAAACGGTCAAGAACCATCTCTAGGATCTGTACAAGTGCTGCGATTACACCGATGAAGGTGATGAAGTTTAGGAAGCTAAGGTCTACGCCCTCAACTAACGCGTTCTCTTTCAGAACTAGGTTGTAAACTAGGTTGTTCACAGGAACCGCGATAGTTAGTACTACCACTACTGCAACACCCAGACCAAAAGAGGTCTTAACTTTCTTAGATACGGCAAGGAAAGTACACATACCTAGGAAGAAAGACAGTGCCATGTTTTCGATGAAAATCGATTTAACTAGCAGACTGATGTAATGTTCCATGACGTCCTTACTCCTTCGCTTCGATTTGTTCAGGTCTGATAATGCGGATAGCCCAGATCATGAAACCGATTAAGAAGAATGCTGATGGTGCAAGTAGCATCAGACCGTTAGGCTGGTACCAACCACCGTTGCTCACTAGAGGTAGAACTTCCAGACCAAATAGTTTGCCTGAGCCAAATAGCTCACGGAAGAAACCAACAGTGATAAGAACGAAACCGTAACCAAGACCGTTACCGATACCATCAATTAGCGATGGGATTGGCGCAGATTTCATTGCGAATGCTTCTGCACGACCCATTACGATACAGTTCGTAATGATCAGACCTACGAATACAGATAGCTGTTTAGAGATATCGTATAGGTATGCTTTAAGCACCTGGTCTACCACGATTACTAGTGATGCGATGATTGCCATCTGAACGATGATACGCACACTGTTAGGAATGTGGTTACGGATTAAAGAAACAGAGAAGTTCGACAGTGCAGTTACAAACGTTACCGCTAGTGTCATTACAAATGCTGTTTCTAGTTTAGTTGTTACTGCAAGAGCAGAACATACACCAAGAACCTGCAGCGCGATCGGGTTGTTATCCAACACCGGCGCCATAATGCTCTTTTTAATGTTTTGTGCGCTAGACATTAGTTCAGACCTCCGTCACGAACTTTTGCTAGGAAAGGACCGAAGCCCATGTCACCTAACCAGAAGTCAAATGTACCTTGAACACCGTTACCAGTTAGTGTCGCACCAGATAGGCCATCAACGCCGTGTTCAGAACCTTCTGGAGCACCACCTTTAACAATCTTGATTGCTGGTTTGTGGTTCTCATCGAATAGTTTCTTACCAACGAATTGAGCGCGCCATGCTGGGTTTTCTACTTCACCACCAAGTCCAGGAGTTTCACCTTGCTCGTAGTAAGTAATACCAGACACAGTGTTACCGTCAGTTTCAACCGCAACGAATGCGTACATCATTGACCAAAGACCTGTACCGTGAACAGGGATGATAACTTTCGAGATTTCATCACCACTTTTCACTAGGTAAACGATACCTGTGTTAGCACGACGTAGGATCTTAGCTTTGTCTTCATCAGCCGTTAGCTTGATAGACTCAGCTGGATCTTTAGCGGCTTTACGTTGGTCGTAGTTAGCTGCTGTAGAGCCATCTTCAGCTTTCTCTACAAAGTCACCCGTTTTGAAATCAACTAGACGAGGTTCAATGTATTGTGCAAATAGCTCAGGTACTTTTTTACCGTCTGCTTCAATGCCAGCAACTTCTACAATCTTAGATTGCTTATCTAGGACAGCGTTAGCTTTTTGCTTGTCACGCAGGCCTACGGCTGCTGTTGATACGATGATTGAACAAACAAGGCTCAACCCGATAACAACACCCAGCGTCTTTTTAATGCTGTCGTTATTACTTGCCATAGCGTGCTAGTCTCCGCTTGATGTTCTTCTCGATAACCACATGGTCGAACAGAGGTGCGAATAGGTTCGCGAATAGAATCGCCAGCATCATACCTTCAGGGTAAGCTGGGTTAACTACACGAATCATCACACACATTGCACCGATTAGGATGCCGTACCACCACTTACCGCCATTGGTAAATGAAGCTGATACAGGGTCTGTTGCCATGAAGAACATACCGAATGCAAAACCACCTAGAACTAGGTGCCAGTGCCAAGGCATGTTGAACATTGGGTTGGTGTCAGAGCCAATCACGTTGAATAGTGTTGACACTGCAATCATACCGATCATTACACCCGCAATGATGCGCCACGAAGCGATTCGCATGTATACGATCATCGCTGCACCGATCATTAGAGCTAGAGTCGATACTTCACCAATTGAACCAGGGATGTTACCGATGAAAGCATCCATCCAAGTGATAGGAGCGCCAGTGATGTTGTTGATCAACGCGCCGCTACCGCCGTGAGCCCATTGGCTAAGAGCAGTTGCACCAGAGAAGCCGTCAGCTGCTGTCCATACTACGTCACCCGAGATTTGTGCTGGGTAAGCAAAGAATAGGAAAGCACGACCCGCAAGAGCAGGGTTCAAGAAGTTACGACCTGTACCACCGAAGATCTCTTTAGCAACAACAACACCAAATGTGATACCTAGTGCCGCTTGCCATAGAGGTAGCGTTGGTGGAACGATAAGTGCGAATAGGATAGAAGTTACAAAGAAGCCTTCGTTAACTTCGTGCTTACGCACCATACAGAAAAGTACTTCCCAGAAGCCACCAACAATAAATACTGTTGCGTAGATCGGTAGGAAGTAAGTCGCACCTAGTAGCATCTTACTGCCAACACCAGCTTCAGCACCGATGGTGCCGCCAAACATTTCTGTTAGCCAGTAGTGCCAGTTACCTGCGATAACTGTCGCTAGTTGATCACTAGCGTACATGTGGTTAAGTGCTGCGATAGCTTGGCCACCCGCGTTGTACATACCCCAGAACATTGCTGGGAATACCGCGAACCAAACCATGATCATGATACGTTTTAAGTCAACGCTATCACGAACGTGCGAGCTACGTTTTGTTACTAGACCTGGTGTGTAGAAAAGCGTTGCAGCAGCTTCGTACAGTGCAAACCATTTTTCGTGTTTACCACCTGGTTCAAAATGATGCTCGATATCCTCTATGAATTTCTTAAGCATGGATTACCCTTCCTTCACAATGGTATCTAGGCATTCACGAAGTAGCAGACCGTACTCGTACTTACCAGGACATACAAAGGTGCACAATGCCAAATCTTC
The DNA here is from genome assembly GCF_052037695.1 of Vibrio sp. WZ-1. Lineage (NCBI taxonomy): Bacteria > Pseudomonadati > Pseudomonadota > Gammaproteobacteria > Vibrionales > Vibrionaceae > Vibrio > Vibrio sp. WZ-1. Next base: position 89,191 of record NZ_JBQEQR010000076.1, read on the forward strand.
TTCATCCAGTTCAAGTGCACCTAGTGCTTGAGCACTATCAGTATCACCGGCACATAGATCACGAAGTAGCAATGTAGGCTCCATATCAAGTGGCATTACACGCTCGTAGTTGCCAATTGGAACCATTGCACGATCACTACCGTTAGTTGTCGTTGTCATATTGAACAACTGACCCTTAAAGATGTGACCAAGGAAAGATTTCGTGATTGAGAATTTGTTTTTGCCAGGTACAGCCCAGCCAAACAGTTCTTTTTCACGACCTTCACGCAGGACAGAAACCTGCTGATGGTAACGACCAAGGTAGGCATGTGGACCAGACGCTTGTGTACCTGAAAGTACTGAGCCTGAAATCACACGAACTTCACCTGGCATCAATTCGCTGTCAGTTAGGTCTTCAAGAGAAGCGCCTACAACAGTACGAAGAAGACGTGGGTTATTCACTACAGGACCAGCAAGAGATACAACACGACCTGTGTATAGCTCACCAGTAAGGAATAACTTACCGAACGCGATAACGTCTTGGTAGTTGATGCTCCAAGCCACGTTTTGTGCATTTACTGGGTATAGGAAATGCATGTGGGTGCCAGCAAGACCTGCTGGGTGAGGGCCATCGAAGACGTGTTCTTCTACATTAGACTGAGAAGAGCGTGGTAAACTAGTACCAGATTTACATACGTAAACCTTGCCTTCTGTCAGGGCTGAAAGAATGTCTAGACCTGCAACGAATGCTTCTTGTTGTTCATTGATGATCAACTCAGGCTGTGCTGCTAGTGGATTAGTATCCATTGCAGTTACGAAAATAGCCTTAGTAGCAGACTCGATTGCTGGAACCTTGCTAAACGGACGAGTACGTAAAGCGGTCCAAAGGCCAGATTCAACCAATTGAGTCTTGATCACTTCGCGATCTAGACCTGCTAGTTGAGCTGCTTCGAACTTATCAAATGTAACCTGCTCTTCGCCTGCCACTTCAATCACTACAGATTGAAGTACACGCTTAGCGCCACGGTTAACTTCGATCACTTTACCGGCTGCTGGAGCAGTGAACTTAACGCCAGGGTTCTTCTTGTCTTCAAAAAGAACTTGCGCTTTTTTCACTTCATCGCCAACGCGGACATGCATGGTAGGACGCATGCCAACGTACTCTTCGCCAAGCAAGGCGACTTTTTTGATGGTCTTACCATCATTAATCACCTGGGATGGAGCTCCTGCGATAGGAAGATCCAAGCCCTTCTTTATTGTAATCATACGCACTTGCACTACTTTTATCGGGAAAAAGATTCTTTTGATTGCGTAACTTTTAGACACGACATCAGTGTCCGGTTTTGATGCTGTTTGAAACATCAAAATCGCAACATCCTATTAAAAATCTCATCACATTTTTTGAGCGAGATTTATCAGGTGCAGTAGTCTAGCATTTTTTGGGAACTTGATGCCATGACCAATGACAGCAATAGTGGTTTTATTTCGACCGAATCAGATCTAAAAGGCTAAAGAATAGTCATAAGTTTGAACCATCGCACAATTGCATCGTCCTCTACGAATACCTATTTAGTGATATATTCATGGTTTGAAACAAACAGAAATTTCTATTTATTTGTTGAAACACTGTTAACACATTTTTTAACCAGCTTTTGTACCACATTGTGTCCCCGTAAAAATGTAAAATAAAAAAAGATGACTCTCGTCATCTTCTTTTATCAATACTTTAGCGCCCTCCGCCCATGCACATTGGGCTATCTGGCGCACCATTTTGTTGCTCATGCCACTCAGCTTCAGTGTAAGTATGAATCGCCAAAGCATGAATGTGATTATCAAGTTCATCAGCCAAGATTTGGTTAACTTGTCGGTGACGACCAATTAAACGCTGACCGTCAAAAGCATTACATACGACAATCACTTTAAAGTGGCTTTCTGAGCCTGGTGGAACATTATGCATGTAGCTTTCGTTAATCACTTTTAGGTAACTAGGCTGCAGCTCACTATGTAGCTTCTTTTCTATGATTTCTTGGATCATATTACGTCCTCGCAAATACGAATTATGCAAGTATATACGCAACTCATTCAAACAACGTACAACTGGTTTAAATTTCAAAGAGCCTTCACACTTCTTTGCTTGTGTCACGTGCAGCGCTAAAACACGAGAAACAGAGAATTGACAGCTTTTTAGTATCTTGTCCCGCTATCATCTGCGACAATACCAGCTGTATGTTACAACTACCCTTAACTCACTTATGAAAACCGAACTGAACCTTCACGATAGAAGTCTTACACTTCATCGCTTCCCAAAGCGCACTAATGAAACACTTCAAGCTTGGGATGCGGGAGATGAGTACCTAATTAACCACGTGGAAGAACTGGATCTGCCTACCAATCAGAACATACTTATCATCAATGATAGTTTTGGAGCATTGGCATGCTGGTTTTCAGAGAAGCATAACGTCACATCGATAAGCGACTCATTTGTCTCTCAAAGAGGAGCTCAACTGAACTTAGAGAATAATCACTGCAATAGCGTGACTTTTGACTCAACCATCAGTGAAATTTCCAACCAAACCGATATCGTTTTGCTTCAGTTACCCAAAAGCAATCGTCATCTAGTTTGGCTGTTGAGCCAACTACGTAAAACACTGCCCGTATCGTGCCCTATTATCGCAGTAAATAAAGCGAAAGATATTCATACATCAACGCTCAAGTTATTCGAAAAGCACTTAGGCGAAACAAAAACGTCTTTAGCTTGGAAGAAGCATCGCTTGGTTTTTTCTGCTGCCAATGCACAACCCGTTATCACCGTTGACCCTTTTACGGTTTGGGGTGTCGAAGGTGAGAACATACAACTAAAAAATCTGCCAAATGTTTATTCAGGCGAAAGCTTAGATCTGGGTGCCCGCTTTATGCTTCAGCATATTCCGCAAGATCCTAAAATCAAAAGCATCATCGACCTTGGATGCGGTAATGGTGTGTTGTCAGTAAAAGCAGGACAACTCAACCCAGGCGCTCAGTTAACGCTCGTTGACGAGAGCTTTATGGCTATCGAGTCTGCCAAACAGAACCTTATTGATAACCTAGGTGCCGAGCATCCCGCCCAATGCATCGTCAATAACTGTTTAGATGGCTTTGAGCACAATAGTGCAGACTTAATCATGTGCAACCCACCATTTCATCAGCAACAAGCTATTACCGACCATATTGCTTGGCAAATGTTCTGTGATGCGAAACAAATTTTGAACCAAGGTGGTAAATTACAAGTCATAGGTAATCGCCATCTTGGTTACGACGTTAAGCTGAAACGCTTGTTTGGCGATAAAAATGTGAAACTTGTCGCTTCTAACAGTAAATTCGTAATTTTACAGGCGACAAAAGATCCTGCTAAATTAAGCGTTATGCAATAAAGCTATGACTTTAAAAAGGAATAATAAGATGAAAAAACTGGTATTAGCAGCTTCAGTTGCCCTGCTTGCTGCCTGTTCTGCCCCACAGCAGCCACAATTGAACCTTATGCCTCAAACTACTTTGAGCACGAATTCAATTGTACAAGGAAAAACCTACAGCTTAACCAGTAAAGACGTCCGCGCTGCACAATATGTGGCATTGGTTGATAACGGCCGTTCAAATATTTTACCTCTACACGCAAAGCAAAACCTTAGAATCACTCTTGAAGACGCATTTGCTCAGCAATTTGCTTCTCAAGGTTTCCGCACCGACCTCAATAGCAATAACTCTATCGAGCTAGAGATCCAAGAAGCGCTTATCAATGTGAAACATTCGGTCATGGAAAATGAGATGGATGCGAAGGTCGTTATCGAGATCACTGCAGAAACACCTGAAGGTAAATTGGTTAAGACCTACACAGGTACTGCTAAACGTTCGGGTACGTTAAGTGCCTCTGATTCAGACATTGAAGAAACGCTTAATGATGTTATTAGTTTAACCTTAAAAGAAGCAGCGAATGATTCTGAACTTCGTCAGTACATGCAGGAGCGATTCTAATGCTACGTAAAGCGATTCTTTCTCTTGCACTATTAAGCTGCAGCGTTTTTGCGGGCCCAAAAGTTGCGTTTGAAACCACGTTAGGAAACTTTACGGTGGAGCTAAACGAAGAAAAAGCACCAATCACCGTCGCAAACTTCCTGAAATACGTAGAAGATGGCAGTTACGAAGGCACGATTTTCCACCGCGTGATCCCTGGCTTTATGGCACAAGGTGGTGGCTTTGACCAAGATATGCAAATGGTACAGACATACGCACCGATCAAAAACGAAGGGAACAACGGTTTAAATAATGACCGTGCAACCATCGCAATGGCTCGTACCAATGCTCCCGATTCAGCTACTCGGCAGTTCTTCGTTAACCTAGTAGATAACGATTTCTTGAACTACGGCTCTCGCCCACCAGGTTATGCTGTGTTTGGTGTTGTTACTGAAGGCTTCGATGTCATTGAAAGCATGGCGAAACAACCAACCAAATCTATTGGTCGGATGCGCGATGTCCCAGAGACACAAATCGTCATCACCAAAGCAACACTACTCAAATAGCCAAAATCATAAGCCCTTTGAATATTCGAAGGGCTTTCTCTTTTAGCGGCTCTATTTTAACGGATTGATTTATGTCTTCATTACCTTCCATCACTTGGTTGGAAACGGTAAAAAGTTACCTCGATAAACGCCTACTTTGGGTTTTCATGCTTGGCTGCTCAAGCGGCTTTCCATGGGTGCTTATTGGTTCAAACATGTCAGGCTGGCTCAAAGATGCTGGCTTAACGTTATCGGCAATCGGTTATTTCGGTAGCGTTTTTGCAGTTTACGCAATCAACTTTTTATGGGCGCCATTAGTTGATCGTGTCAAATTACCTGTTTTGCATCGTTTACTAGGGCAGCGCCGAAGTTGGATTTTTCTTTGCCAAAGTATCGTGCTAGTTGCGACCTTATTTATTGCTGATGTGAACCCCGCAGAGAATTTGATTTTCACCTCTATGCTTGCTCTATGTATAGCAACAGCATCCGCAACCCAAGACATCGCTATTGACGCTTTTCGTATTGATACCTTCCCAAAAACTGAAGAATCAAAACTCCCGCAAGCTTCAGCAATGGCTGTAATCGGTTGGTGGACCGGTTATTCGTTACCAGGCTACCTTGCATTTATTAATGCAGATACAGTGGGATGGAACGGCGTCTACTACGGCATGGCAATGATTGTTGTTCTACTGATGATTTTTACTCTACTAGTTGGAGAACCAAATACGCAGCGAGAGCAGCTTCAACGCGAAGCAGAACAACGCCATAAAGAAGTTGTAGGTTCTAAGTTAGTTGCTTGGTTTACTGTAACCGTCGTTGAACCCTTTTTAGACTTCTTTAACCGTAACGGAGTTCGGGTCGCTATCACGTTGCTACTGTTCGTCTTTCTATTCAAAATTGGTGAAGCGTTCTTAGGCCGTATGTCGATTGCCTTCTATAAAGAGATAGGCTTTAGTAATGAACAAATTGGCTACTACTCTAAGCTCATTGGATGGGGCGCAACTATGGTATTCACGTTTGTTGGTAGTATGTTCAACGTGAAGTTCGGCATAGTAAGAGGCTTGATGATTGGCGGCATTGCGATGGCGGCAAGCAACCTCATGTTTGCTTGGATTGCGAAAGTTGGCCCGAGCGAGCATTTATTCTTGGCAACGATCTTTGTAGACAACTTTACAACGGCATTCTCTACCGTTGCTTTTGTGTCGTTCTTAACGGTCCTTACCGGGCAAGCTTTTTCCGCTACTCAATATGCTCTATTAGCTTCACTTGGTAACTTTGGCCGAACTACTCTTGCATCTTTCAGTGGCGAGCTCGTTGATTACCTAAATGATTGGACTGCTTTCTTTGTCCTTACCGCTTTGATGGTCATTCCAAGTTTAATCATGCTTTATTCACTGCGACACTACTTCACAGAGTTACTAGAAAAAGCTAAACAAAGAGATTAAAGAACAAGTGATGAAAAAAGCCACCGGACATCGGTGGCTTTTTGATAGGGGCCTGTTGAGCCAATATTTAAGGATACATGCCCTTGCCAAACATATTGAAAATTCGAGCAACACCTTGTGTAAAAATCATCGGCTCCGTCAGGACTGTTAAACATAAACAGTCTTCACCTGGCTTAGTGAATGGACTGTGCTTAACAGTGGCATCTTTGACTAGCATATCACCAACCTCGTAATGACCTTCCTCATCACTAAAGCCACCGTGTAACACTAAGGTCGATTCCAACCCTTTGTGAGTATGCTGAGGGATCCGTACGTCTTCGCCAATGTACATAAGATTGACGCGGGCATCTTCTCCAAGATCTAATTGAGCGCTATATACCTTGCCGCCATAACTCTTCCAATCACACACCAAGTCAGAAAACCGGCTCAGAGTTTTGGGTAATGTAAAGTCCTTCCCCGCGACTTGAATTTTAGCTTGCTCTAGCACAATGATATCGTCGGACACGACTTCTGCAGACAGTATATCGTCAAGCATGGTGTCAAACTCTTCTCCATACTCTGTAGGAATATCACTAACAAGTACGGCTTGAGCAGCCTCTACTTGGTTTACATAGGCACGACAATCGGAACAAGTCTCTAAATGCGTAGCGACAACTAAGCCAGAAACTGCATCAATACTTCCCGAAGCATATGCCTCTAACAAGTTTTTATCTGGATGTTTGTTCATAATTGCTCCGTGTGCATTGAATGCCTCAACTTCTCAACTGCAAGCCTCAGCCGAGATTTGACTGTGCCTAAAGGGATCTCAAACATTTCTGCAACTTGCTGATGTGGTAACTCTTCCAAATACACCGCTCTTAGCACATCTCGCTGGTTCTTGGGTAAAATCTCCAAGAACTTCACAACTTGCTCTTTTAGCATGTCTTGCTCTGGTGAGTAATGGTCGACTAAATCCGGTGGGTAATATTCTGAAGGCCAAATGTCATCAGAATGAATATGTAACTCCTTCCCTTTCTGCTTTCTCAGCAAATCAAAGCAAAGGTTACGCAATATTGTGTAAATCCAAGTGGAAAGAGCACTTTTTGATCCGTCGTACAAGTGTGCTTTCTGCCAAACGGTCGCCATGGTCTCTTGAACCATTTCCATTGCGACCTGCTCGTTTCCAACATGTTTGTAGGCGAACTGCTTAAGCTTTGGGGCATAGAAACGGAATACGAAAGCAAAAGCGACTTTGTCTCTCTCTTTTACTTTGTCCATATAATCGTTCCACTCGCTTCGCCCAAGCTTCTGCGGACTATCACTCATCATAATCAGCCTTTTTAACGGGAGGAGTTTCCTCCTCCCTTCCTTTGTTACTTGGTGATGTCACCAACAAGCAGACCAAAACCACCACTTTCATCAATCGCAATCGCCTGATATACCTTACCATTTTCTAGTGTAGGTAACGGTGCAGGACCGATGACCGGAGTTTTGTCTCCTGGCGCTGTTACGGTTACAAAGTAATCTCCAGCAGTGACATAAACATTTTGAGCACTATTTTTATACGCAAAGTCGGCTAATGCTGGATCACTTTGAGAAATATCTTGCGACGATGTTAAATAAACATCTACTCTCGCGGCGGCTGGATTTGCTGCTGCGTGAGTGACATTCAATACCGCGCTTGTCGCAATGGATCTTCTGTTATCTGATACCACAAGCGGCTCTATCGCTAGTGGTGCTACCGTACCTACGGCATAAACACTGTAAGACATGCCGTTATCCAAAGTTACATCAGCATCGATAATAGGATCCGCTAGCCCTGCGTCGACAGTTGCATTGTATGTACCCGCATCAACCGGAAGATAATTAGAAATATCTTTAAACATCACATTGCTAAGCACGACATTACCATCTAGAGCCACATCAACATCTGGCGCTCCATCGACAAGGTGACCGACTCTCAACTCAGACTTACTGCCTGTATTTAAAATAATAGACGACCCCATACCATCGAGCACTAGCAGCTTGACTGGTGAGTCCGAAATCGTGCCACCGGTTTTGATTGCCGCAATCGTTAAATCTGCATTTGCAGGGAGCGGGATTGTACCTGAGTCAAAAGTGACGATACCACTCGCAACAAGACGAACTTGGTAGTCACCCGCCGCAATATTGAGGACGTCTGTAGAGTCTTTGTACCCGAGAGTAGAAATGGGTGAAGAGGAAGCGAGGTCGGCCCCTGGAGCTGTGACGTATAAATCGACGTCACCTACACCAGCCGCCGCATGCACAACTTGAACGTCCAAACTATTTTCGTCAGCCATCGACATCGCGCTTCTTGTCACGATCAATGTCTCCACTGGATTAGCAGACCCCGTCGCAGCATCACCGACAACAAACGCTGTGTACTTAAGGTCAGAGTCTAAATCTAACGAAGTTTTTTCAACTACGGTTGCAACGTAACCACCCGGAAGCTGTACGTCAACTTGAACCGAGTTTGAACCCTCACGCAGTTTTACGTAGCCTGACCCCACGCCATAATCGACATCAGTTAGTGCTGCGTTACCATTTATCCATACATTCGCTAAAGGGGCATCTGCAGAAGCATGAACAGCTTGAAGGTTTGAATACTCAATCGTGTCACTGTCTGAGCCACAAGCAGCCAAGCCAAAAGCAGTAACCAAGGTCACTGCAGCTTTAGTTAGTCCTTTCATATCCTAGTCTCTCTTTCGTTTGGAGCTTCAATGGCATGGGTAAGAAACGTCAGAGCATCGATGCAATCATCCGCACCAACTAACTTTTCAAACAATGAACGATTGAGTGGCAATAGCTCCAACCAACGCTGCGTAACCCAGGAAGGGTCGTCATAGAAACGATGCTGGTATAAATTGCCAAGTTGAGGAAATTGTTCATACACGTGGGCGAGTTGCGTACTCAAATGAATAAAGTCAGGGTAAGAATGAGGCTGTTGCCAGTTTTCCATCCATTCGACGTCAGCATGACGAAGACCATCAAAATCAGAGCGCACACGCTTCACGCGGAAGCGTCTCTCCCCCACAACCGTAATGCCAAGAAGCCCATCACTGAGTGTTTCGAAATCAACAATGGTCACCAAAGTACCGATGGACGACACGTTACCCGCTGCTCTCTGGTGACTATCGTTACCGACCAAGCAAACCCCAAACCCAATGTTCTGTAAGCTGCACTCTTTCACCATTCGCTTGTAACGTGGTTCAAAAATACGCAGATTCATTTTCCCTTCGGGCAAAACCACTGAGGTTAGTGGGAATAACATCACTTCATTCATTAAATCGTCCTCTTTGATTCAGTAACTCATACGAGAGACGTATCAGTCAGATCACTAACGATTTATGTTGGTTAAACGACTGGCTTAAAATGTCATAAAATTGCCCACGCAAACGATCTAAATCACACAATTTATGCAAAAAAGTGCAACAAGATAAAAGTTCCGTTATTAAAATTAGTTTCGTGACAAACATCACCAAAAACCTTCATTTTTGCATCCTTTATCACTTTCATTTGCGATTTTTATCGCTATTATCCCTGCCAATTGGAAAGCGCAGCAAAGATTGCGTGTTCTGAATCATTACAAACATAGAGAGTCCCCTTATGCGTAAATCACTTCTAGCTCTTGGCCTTCTAGCGGCTACTTCAGCTCCAGTAATGGCTGCAGATTACTCTGACGGCGATATCCACAAAAACGATTACAAGTGGATGCAATTCAACCTAATGGGTGCATTTGACGAACTTCCAGGTGAGTCTTCTCACGACTACCTAGAAATGGAATTCGGCGGCCGCTCTGGTATCTTCGATCTTTACGGTTACGTTGACGTATTCAACCTAGCGACAAACAAAAGCAGCGACAAAGCTGGCGCACCTAAAATCTTCATGAAGTTCGCTCCACGTATGTCTCTAGACGGCCTAACTGGTAAAGACCTATCTTTCGGTCCAGTTCAAGAGCTTTACGTTGCAACACTATTTGAGTGGGACGGTACTGATTACAAAACAAACCCATTCTCAGTAAACAACCAAAAAGTTGGTCTAGGTTCTGACGTAATGGTTCCATGGTTGGGCAAAATCGGCCTAAACCTATACGGTACTTACCAAGGTAACAACAAAGATTGGAACGGTTTCCAAATCTCGACTAACTGGTTTAAACCATTCTACTTCTTCGAGAACGGTTCATTCATCTCTTACCAAGGTTACATCGATTACCAATTCGGTATGAAAGATGAGTACTCTACTGCTAGCAGCGGTGGCGCAATGTTTAACGGTATCTACTGGCACTCTGACCGCTTCGCAGTGGGTTACGGCCTGAAAGGTTACAAAGACGTTTACGGTATCAAAGATACTGACGGCTTCAAATCTACTGGCTTCGGTCACTACCTAGCTGTAACTTACAAGTTCTAATAGAACCGATAAGTTCCCCAAAAATGGCGCCTCTTGGCGCCATTTTTATTTGCTTTCCTTTTCTCCCTCATTATCCTTGCAGCAAACCTTTTTACTGAGAGCGTTTGGTGAATATTCTTATCCTTGGTCCGGGAGCTGTTGGCTCACTCTGGGCGACCAAATTTCAACTTGCTGGGCACAATGTTTCCCTATGGGGAAGAAACTCAAACAGCCAACAGTTGCTGCAACTTGATGACCGCCCTGCTATCAATTTTGCCAATCAACACATTCCTTCTGTTCAAAATGCAGATCTGATCGTTGTGACGGTAAAAGCATGGCAAGTAGAGGGAGCCATTGAACCTCTTCTTCCCTACATCAGCGAAGACACCATCGTGATGTTAATGCACAACGGTATGGGTACTGCACCGCTACTTGAAGCAAAACTGGCTGATAACCCATTAATAGTTGCTACAACAACGCACGGTGCTTACAAGCCAAGTAAAGAGCAGGTTCTTCACACTGGTCATGGGCACACACAACTGGGTGGTTTTAACGCTAAAGGTGCTCAATGTGGCTTTCTTGCTGATGTGATGAGCCACGCTTTGCCCGAGGTAAATTGGAACCCAAATATCAACGCTGCATTGTGGACAAAACTTGCGATCAATTGCGCAATCAACCCCCTGACTGCCATCCATCAAGGCAAGAATGGTGAGCTTGCCGCTCCTGAGTTTGCCACCGAGTTGGCGAACATCACTCATGAGTTAGTGGAAGTCATGAATAAAGAAGAGATCGAGGTAGATTTTGACTCTCTTCACGCCACTATTATGCAAGTGGTTAACGCTACAGCGGCCAACTACTCTTCTATGAGGCAAGATGTTTTTCACCAACGTCGTACCGAGATAGACTTTATTACTGGTTATCTACTGCAAGCCGCCGAAAAGCATCACATTAGCACGCCAGAGAACGCCAAACTCTATCAACGCATCAAACAGATTGAACAAAGCTGGACAGAACAATGAATAAAAAGATCTTAGTACCTATCGCGCCGGGCACAGAAGAAATGGAAGCGGTAACCGTTATCGATTTAATGGTTCGAGCAGGCTATGACGTAACGGTCGCAAGCGCAGATTTCGATGGTGCACTTACTATGAAAGCGTCTCGTGGTGTGACACTTACCGCGGATTGCAAGCTGGTTGATGTTGCCGATGACGAGTTTGATGCGATTGTTCTATCTGGCGGCGTAGGTGGTGCAGAAACCTTCCGTGATAGCACCATCATGATTGAGATCCTGAAACAGCATATGTACGAAGGTAAACTGGTTGCGGCAATTTGTGCTGCTCCTGCTTTGGTTTTGCAACACCACAACCTTTACCCTGAAGCTTTGATGACATGTCACCCAAGCTTCCAATCTCATATTCCGGAAGACAAATGGCGAGCAAAACGTGTCACCATGGACGTGAATCACAATCTACTGACAAGTCAGGGACCAGGAACCGCACTTGAGTTCGCTATGGAAATCATTATCAAACTTTCCGGTAAAGAGCATGGATGGATGGTTGCAGAGCCGTTAGTCACGATCCCAACACTGCATTATCACGAATTCGGTGACGAATAATGTTTGACGTAAACGCTGTACGCGAACAGTTCCCAGCCCTGAATCAAGACGTCAATCAATCACCTTTGGTTTACCTTGATAGCGCAGCAACAACGCAAAAACCGCAGTGCGTGATTGATGTGATTAGCCGTTACTACAGTGCACAAAATGCTAACGTACACCGAGGCAGCCACAGCCTAACAGCCAATGCGACCAGTCAATTTGAGGCGGCTCGTGAAACCGTTGCAAAGTTCATTGGTGCAAACAGTTCGAAAGAAATCATTTGGACTCGCGGTGCAACCGAAGCACTGAACCTAATCGCGCAAACTTATGCCCGTAGTACTCTTCAAGCTGGTGATGAAATCCTGATCAGTGAAATGGAACATCACGCCAACATCGTACCTTGGCAAATCGTCGCCGAACAAACTGGCGCGAAAATCATTAAGATTCCGATGACCTCCGATTGCCAGTTCGATATCGGTGCATTTGAAGCATTGCTGTCGGAGCGCTGTAAAATCGTAGCGTGCGCGCAAATCACTAATGTAACGGGCTCTCGTCAACCTATCGAAAAAATCATCACTATGGCGCACTCGGTAGGTGCTGTTGTGGTCGTCGATGGTGCACAAGGTATTGTTCATGAACCGTTGAACTTGGCAAATCTCGATGTCGATTTTTATGTCTTCTCTGGTCACAAACTGTATGCGCCAGCTGGGATTGGGGTGCTGTATGGCAAGCTCGAACTTTTAGATGCGATGCCACCATGGCACGGCGGCGGTAAGATGGTTGAAAGAGTATCGTTTGAGAAAACCACCTTCTCAGCCTTGCCAGGTAAGTTTGAAGCGGGTACGCCAAACGTCGCAGGCGCGATTGCGCTAGCAAAAGCCATCGATTGGTACCAAGGCTTTGACCAAGTCGCAGTAGAGGCACATCTGCATTCACTACAAGCCAAAGCTTACCAAGCATTAAGTCAGTTGGACGATATTCAAATCCTCGGTTACCAACCGAATGCTTCAGTGCTTACCTTTGTGATGGATGGTGTTCACCATCAAGACATTGCCACCCTGCTTGATCAACAAGGTATAGCCGTTCGTGCTGGGCATCACTGTGCTCACCCTCTGATGGATGCGCTCAACGTTAAAGGCACGGTGCGCGTTTCTTTTGGTATCTACAATACCTTAGAAGATGTTGAGAGGCTGATTGCAGCAGTCGAGAAAGCAGTCGATATGCTTTAGGAAACAGGCAGGTCTTAGGTTTAAAGATAGGTCCTAGATTCCTAGGGCCTAATATCTTGGATTACGTAGTCTTTTTAGTTGGAAAACACAGCTGTCATTCTGAACAGTGAGGAACGAACGTGATTCAGAATCTGCGGATCGAATTTGAGGACGCAAAGGTGATGAATCGAGGCTAAATTGCGTGTAGGTACTAGATTCCTAGTCTCGCTAAGGCTTGCTGGAATGACGTTATTGCGAAAGTATTTTTTCTGTTATCGAGAAGCAAAGCGCTCCGTATTCCATACATCTCTCAATAGTCAACGAAACGCACAAAGCTCCCAAGGTGCTTTCCTAGGCTCCTAGACCCTATCAACCTAGGATCTATAACTAGTCCCTTTTCTTACTGAGCTTGTGTTTTGATCTGCTCAACAATCGCTTTTAAACCATTGCCACGTGATGGGCTAAGGTGAGCGATTAAACCAAGTTTTTCAAAGTAAGCATCAATATCAAACGCTTGGATTTGCTCTGCCGTTTTACCGTCGTAAGCCGCCATCACCAAGGCAATCAGACCACGAACGATACGCGCGTCAGAATCAGCGCAGAAGTGCCATACGCCTTCTTGCTCCTTGCTCACCAGCCACACTAGGCTTTCACAGCCAGATACCGTAACTTGCTCTGATTTAAGCTCTTCAGGCATTTGAGGTAACTTTTTACCCCATTGAATCACCTGACGGTAACGGTCTTCCCAACCTTTGAATTGCTGCATCGTTGCTGCAATGTCTTCACTGGTGATGTCTGTACCAAACGGCGAAACAGGAAAATCAGTCATGGTGCGCTCTCTTCTTTGAATTACTTCTTGTGCTTTTGAATCAGCTTTTCAACGATACGTGATACCGCAACAAAACCGAAAGTCGCCGTTACAACAGTCGCCGCGCCAAAACCACTCGCACAGTCCATACGTTTTGGACCTTCCGCTGTCGATTTCACACCACATACCGAGCCATCCGCTTGTGGGTACTTCAACTGCTCAGTGGAAAACACACAATCGATGCCAAACTTACGCGCTGGATTTTTCGGGAAGTTATGATGACGACGCAATGTGTCTTTGATCTTCTTCGCTAGTGGATCTTGGATAGTTTTGGTCAGATCCGCCACCATGATTTGGGTTGGATCGATTTGACCACCAGCACCACCTGTCGTGATCACTTTGATCTTGTTGCTGCGACAGTAAGCCAACAGAGACGCTTTTGCTTTTACGCTATCAATCGCATCCAACACGTAATCGAACTCTTTTCTCAAGAACTCGTGCTGGTTACCTGGCGTGATGAAATCGTCAATCAGATTCACCTTACACTCTGGGTTAATCAGCTTAACGCGCTCTGCCATCACTTCTATTTTGCTCTGACCAACAGTACCAGTCATCGCATGGATTTGACGGTTAATGTTAGTCACACACACGTCATCCATATCGATAAGCGTTAGCTCACCAATACCAGTACGAGCCAGCGCTTCTACCGCCCAAGAACCTACGCCACCGATACCAATCACGCACACGTGTGCAGCACGAAGAATTTCTACTTCGCTGTTACCGTAGAGACGACGAGTGCCACCAAAACGTTGGTTATAGCTGTCAGATGCCGGAGTATCGAGTTCACGCATATTGAAGTTCCAGATGATCGATAGAAAAACAAAGAGTGCGATTTATACGCACTCTTTGAGGAAATGTCTAGATGATGAGGAGTGATTCCTCTCGCTAAGCGCTTATTGTAACTTCTCTGGCGGTAAAGCCCAAGGCGCTTGCGTTGATGTGTTTTCCAATCCTAACTTCCACACTCGACCAAAGTGCTTGTAGTGACCCGCAGCGGTACCCGCGCGCGGTCCCATACCATGGTATAGGTCTAGATGGTTTTGCTTCACCGCACCGCCAGTGTCTAACACAATAAGAAGACGAAGTTGGTGTGCTCCACTCCATGTACCGTCTTTATTAAGCAATGGAACTTCCGCCAAAATTGGCGTACCCATCGGTAAAATCGAACGATCGCCCGCTACCGATGCCATTGGTAACAAAGGAATACCCGCAGAGCCTGTTACTGGCGCATCTGCTTGTGGCGCAAAGAAGACATAAGAAGGGTTTTGTTCTAACAACTCACGCACCGTTGCTTCATCATTTGCCATTACCCATTCTTTGATCGCTTTTAACGACATCTTTTCACGTGGTACTTCACCACGCTCAATTAGAATACGGCCAATGCTTACGTACGCTTTGTTGTTCTTTCCGGCGTAAGCGAAGTACTCCAACGTGTCGTCGTCTTCAAAATGCACAAAACCACTACCCTGTACTTCCATCATAAATGGGTCGATCATGTTTGGCGCGTAACCAAGCTCAAGCCCTTGCCCCTCTAGTGCTCCGTTATAGATCTCGGCGCGAGTCGGACAATCTGAGCTACAAGTCGGCTTACCGTAAACTGGATATCTATACTTTTCATTAGGCTCATGACGTAATTCCATCACTGGTGAAAAATACCCCGTGAATAGTACATTACCCTTTTTGTCACCGCCGCCAAGCTGCGCAGTTTGAATGCCGTAAGCACTGAGCGCTGTTGTATCACCGCTCTGTAATGCCCATTCACTCAACTTCTCGTAAAGTGGTTGGTACATTTTTGCCATTGAAGGCGACTTGGTTACAACTTGCTCTGCTTGCTTGTTGAACTCAGTAAAGTCTTGCGGCTTATTAGATTCAACCACATCTACTTTATTAAGTATGTTGGTAAAATCACCATCAAGATATTGTTGAGCTCGCTCCGTTGGTTGAGCACAGCCAAATAAAAGACCTAATGAGATAAGAGGTAGAAGTTTTTTATACACGAAGGGTTTCCACTGTTAAAGATAGCAAGAGGATGACAAACAAATACCGTTGAAGCAATTGAAAAGCTGCGACAAAGTGTATCAACTATGAGCGAATGTACGAGCTCCTCGTACAGGTCATCAACCAAATATATTTATAGCAGAGGAAAATAGAAGAAATGTCCAAGCAATGTTTGATATTTCTGACTCGGTAAACGTAGGGAAATAATACCGACGGAATTAAACCCTCGCTTCCATGCGATGAAAAAAGTGGTGCGAAGTTCTAGCGCAGAGACAAGTCGCTTTTGCCCTCTAAACGGAAAACAGGCAAATAGTGCGCATTGGAGTCTAATTTCATCTCCGTGTGGCTTTGGCCAATAAACTCAAACTCTCTTATTTTAGAGCCAACTTTATACGAGAAGGTTTTACCGTCAAACTCAAAGTCAGTGGCAACGGTAGAGCCCTGAACGATGATACCCCTTTCACTGACAATAAACTCTTCACGAGCGTAAGGTGCTACCTCTTGCTCAATCCACTTTCCATATATCAATGATTTTGGTACCGGTTCATAAAATAAGCGGCCAATTAAGTCACCATAAACCCCCATAACAAGCACAGAACCAACTAAAGCAATGAGCATCAGTGTGCGTTCAGTCCATTTTCGAGTATTGGTTTTTTTCTGAGTTGGCTGTTCATTAATGGCAGCATTTTTTTTCGCTAAAGAAGACATCACACTTTCTTACTTTGAAACCACACACACATTCTACTCTCTTATGCTAAAGAGAATAAAGAGTGAACAAATTGATGTTTGCTCTTTGTTCCAAAAAACACCTTGCCAACCAATGAATAAAAAGACAATATTAGAGCATAAATAACCAAGCGGAATGGATGTAGTGAAAATTCGCAGTACTGCTCTAGTAAAAGGATTTCGTCAATCGACCCCCTACGTAAATGCACACCGTGGTAAAACCATGGTATTAATGCTGGGTGGCGAGGCAGTGGCAGACAAAAACTTTGGCAACATTATCAACGACATTGCCCTAATGCATAGTCTTGGAATAAAAGTAGTTGTAGTTTATGGTGCACGCCCACAAATAAACCAATTACTAAAGAAGCAAGACCTTACTACTCCGTATCACAAAAACATTCGTATCACTGACGAAGCAGCCCTATCGGTAGTTATGCAAGCAGCAGGTCAACTTCAGCTCGCTATAACTGCACGCTTATCGATGAGCCTCAACAACACCCCGATGGCAGGCACCCAACTGAATGTTGTCAGCGGTAACTTTGTTATTGCTCAACCACTTGGCGTAGATGATGGCGTTGACTACTGCCATAGCGGTCGTATTCGTCGCATCGATAGCAATGCTATTCACCGCACACTCGATCAAGGCTCAATCGTTCTACTCGGCCCTATTGCCAGCTCTGTAACAGGTGAATGTTTTAATCTGCTCTCTGAAGAAGTTGCCACTCAGCTTGCGATAAAACTAGGTGCAGATAAGCTGATTGGCTTTTGTTCGGAACAAGGTGTGATTGATGACAATGGTAATGCGGTCGCGGAGTTATTCCCGATCGAAGCAGAACACGTCATCAAGAAACTGACTGAAAACACCTCACCTGACACTGATTACAACTCTGGAACTCTACGTTTTCTTAAAGGTTCCATTGCCGCATGTCGCGCAGGAGTACCGCGTAGCCACCTTATCAGCTACAAAGTGGATGGCGCGTTAATTCAAGAGCTTTTCTCTTTCGACGGTATAGGTACTCAAGTCGTAATGGCAAGTGCAGAGCAAGTACGAGAAGCCGACATCGATGACATTGGCGGTATCCTAGATTTGATTCGTCCACTAGAAGAGCAAGGAGTCTTAGTACGACGCTCACGTGAGCAACTTGAGCAAGAAATTAGTAAGTTCACCATCATAGAAAAAGACGGTTTGATAATAGGCTGTGCGGCTTTGTATCCATATATCGAAGAACGCAAAGCAGAGATGGCCTGCGTTGCAATTCACCCTGACTATCGAGATGGAAACCGAGGACTACTACTGCTCAACTATATGAAGCATCGTTCAAAATCAGACTGCATTGACCAGATTTTTGTACTGACTACCCACAGCTTGCACTGGTTCAGAGAGCAAGGCTTTTACGAGGTGAATGTTGATTACCTACCTGTCGTAAAACAGGATCTGTATAACTTTCAGCGTAAGTCAAAAATCCTAGCGTTAGATCTTTGAACCACATGATCAACTAACACAAGCCGTTCAATTAATGTGCAAACCATTACATTAAAATTGAATGACTATTTATCGTTGATTTATTCATCTGGTTGGCTATACTTTGCGCCAATGCGGTTAAACTTTAACCGCAAAGGATCTAGGTGCGAGAACTCTCTCCACCCTAAAGTACCCAGCATTAATACCACTCCTGCTGGGTATCCGTATATCAAGGACAGCTGTTTATCTGACTTTTATTAAAGCCGAGAAGAGCACTGTTATATGAGAACTATTATTTGTAATTCGCTGCAAAGCTTTTGGGATATGGCTGATAATCACTTTTTAGAAGGCCTAGATGTGCATTGTGTGTTCCCTGTTAATGATGCTATCCGAGAGTTCATCTTAAGCTACCAAAAACAATACAACATTAAGAGCGTGTCATTTACCAACGCTTTTAGTAAAGCCAGTTGATAGAAGAAGACCGAGCATCATGCTCGGTCTTTTTGTGTTAACTAGATAAGCGAGAGACCAACCCACTCGCTCGAGTGGTTTTCACTTTGATGCCACGTTTGAGGACATTCATCTCAGCGTACATCGCAAGGCGTTTCTTGGCGCGAGTAATTCCGGTATAGATCAGCTCGCGAGTGAGGATTGGACTGAAATCTGGCGGCAAAATCATCAACGTGTACTCAAACTCACTGCCCTGTGATTTATGGATAGTCATCGCATATGCGGTTTCATGCTCAGGGACTCGGCTTGGCAGCACCGACTTCACGCTGCCATCCGGTAATTCGAAGAACACTTTTAGACGCGGTTCACCTTCGCTGTCGTCTCGCATACAAATGCCGATGTCACCGTTATACAACCCCAAACCATGATCATTACGCGTGACCATCACAGGTCTGCCGTGATACCAAAGCTCGTCTTGGGTTTGAATCAACTTACGCGCTGCTAGTGCTTTTTCAATACGTTGGTTTAAACCTGTCACACCAAAATCACCTTCACGAATAGCACACAACAAGCGGCATTGATTAAAAGTATCCAGCACAGCTTTGGCTTTGTGGGTCAGCGTTTCTGTTTCTCCAGTCTTTTGGTCAATCTCTTGCTGTCCGATGCGTTTTAGATAACGACCATATTCGGAGACCAAAGTCTGCATCATCTGATTGTAATTTGGGCTACTCAATGCGAAATGCTCGATATCAGCAAAATCACGATTCCAAACGTCATCTACTTTTGCGGCTGAGCCAGCATTGACCGCTTTCGCTAACTGACCAATACCAGAACGGACGTCGAATCGGTAACTCTTTTGCAGCATACACAAGCTATCGGCAATCGAAGCATTACTGTTGGTGCTGTACGCCAAGGTGTCAAAGCCCGTTAACTTCGCCACCGCAGACGCCTGCTCTTTGCCAAAACCGAATGCATGAAACGAACAGATATCACCGAGTACCGCACCTGCTTCTACCGATGCCAACTGGTCTTTATCTCCGAGAAGAATCAAACGCGCATGCTTTGGCAGCGCATCGACGACTTTGTACATCATCGGCAGATCGACCATGGAAGCTTCATCCACCACTAAAATATCGAGATGTAACGGATTTTGTTTGTTGTGACGAAACTCTGCACTGTTTGGGATCGCGCCCAACAGACGATGCAAGGTGCTCGACTCGGTTGGAATTTTCGCTTTAAGCTCAGGCTCCACCGGCAACTCTTGAATCGCTTTACCAATAGACTCTGTCAAACGTGCTGCCGCTTTACCTGTTGGCGCCACTAGCTTGATGGTGAGGTTTTTCTCTTGTCCAGCTTGCTCAATCAGCGCGGCAAGCAATTTGGTTACCGTGGTGGTTTTTCCCGTACCCGGACCACCGGAAATCACCGCAAAACGACGCGTCAGTGCCACCGCAGCAGCGACCTTCTGCCAGTTAACACAAGCCGATAATGGTACAAGCTTGTCCAGCACTTGCAGATCGTGAACTTGTTTCGCTTGGCAGACTGCCGCATCAATGGCAGCCCAATTGAGACTGTCTACAGTAACCACATCCAAATGGTCACAGACTAATTGCTGGCGTAGCACTTGGTTGCTGGTTCCTGCCTCTGTCGCTTTGGCTAATGCATTGAACAGAAAGTGGTACTGACGAGCGAATAAATGATGCAGCAACTCAGACAAACGTGTGAATTCTTGAGGCTGTAGGTTTACAGCCGCACTGAGTTGATTGAGCTTGTCCGCCAACGTCACTTCATAGTGCCAGTAACGATGTAAGTAGAGACGCTCACCATCAAACATCATTGGCAAGGCTTCACCTTGAGCACCAACCAAAGGCGACGCTTGCAGAAGCTCAACCCAATTAACGCCTTGCAGCTGAGTATTAAGCGCTAACGCAGACTCTCCAAACAGACCAAGCTTACTGACAAGGTCCGCTGGTTGCCCTTGGCTATCAAACAGAGGCAAGCAGATGTGTCCTTTCCCTAACTCACTACTGACCACGCCTGCAATAAATGCCAGTTCTTGGCTGTTCACTTGTTGCTCAACTTGCGAATAGATAAAGCGCGCGAACTGGAAATCCAATTGGCGAATCGCTCCTTTTTTTGCTAGCGATTCTAACGTTGCCAATAGATCTGGTGTTGCCATCGCACTGCTTTGCTCAGAAAGAAGATCATTGGTTTTCATCAAATTAACTCCATCTGACCAGATTCGCTGGATCGCGTGTCAGGTGCTTGACCATCAATCAAATGATCCATCTCTTGTAAAAATTCAAAGGTTGGCTTGGCAGAAAAAATACCGTGATCACTTTGCCCATCCATACCACGCAAGAACAGGTAATAAACGCCGCCAAAGTGCTGTTCATAATCATAATTTGGCAATCTGCTGCGTAAGAAACGATGCAGCGCCAAGGCGTAGATTTGGTATTGTAGATCATAGCGATGATCCGCCATCGCCGACTTCAACGCATCGCCATGATAATGGAACACATCATCACCTAAGTGGTTCGATTTCCAGTCGAGGACGTAATATTTGCCTTGGTGCTCAAACACCAAGTCAATAAAGCCTTTCAGCATACCTTGCACGGTTTGGAAACCCAGATCGCCCGCTTTGGCAGACAGCGGATCATGACGTTGAATCACACGGTTCAATGCTGGTGCAGATAGCACTTCAATCGGTAATAAGAATTCCATCTCAACCAAACGTTGTGCCGGGCCTTTTTGATTGAGCAGCAGTGCTTTGCTATCCAAAGGCGTTGCCAGCACGGTATCAATCAACTGTTGCAGGATTGGCAACCATTCTTCATCAAGCTGTTCGCTTTCCATCAAGCCGAGGATGATTTGGGTGTTCTCTTCCGTTGTCGCTGGTTGAGTAAACTCAATTTCCTCAAATAAGCTGTGCAGGAAAGTACCCGGACGTGCGCCACGCGGGAAGTTGAAGATAGAGCGTTCTGGCTCAACCAATTCCGCTTCATCTTGCTCTTCTGAAGAATCGATATCAAAGCCTGTAATTTCAATCGTCGCGTCATGTTCAGCATGATGAGAACCTTGCTTAACCAAGCCCGAGTAACTGGTGATGCGCCAGTTTCTATCAATTGGGTTTTGCAGTTCTTTGGCAGTCAACGCTGCTAACTCGGTTTGCTCCGCAACATACATCTCGTCGTGCTGCTTTGGAGGGTCACAAATTACGACGTTATCGAGATTCTCTTGCTGCTTTTTCAACCCCACGAACAGGTCGTTGATGCCGCCCTCTTGACCATTTTGCACCAAGTAACCAATCGCACTGTGATGAACACCGGTTGGCTCTTTGGTTGAGCGACCATTGCGCAGCGGTGAAGCACCAATAAAGCAGGCATATACGGCACGCGTTAGCGCTACATAGATGAGGCGCAAGTCTTCCGCAAGACGTTCCTTATCTGCCTGTTTTAACGACGCATCGTTACCCGTGATATCAAGTACGGTGCGATCGTTCTCAGCGTCGTAGTATTTGGCTTCACTCGCTTCTCGGTAACCAAACACAAATGGCAAGAAGACTAAGTCATATTCCAGACCTTTGGATTTATGAATGGTGACGATTTGCACCAAGTTACGCTCTGATTCCAGACGTTGAATTTGGTCATCGCTGCCACCCAACCCGTGCTCTGCATCGCTGATAGATTGTGCTAACCAACGCAGCAAACCGTGGTCGCTGTCTAATTCGTTACTCGCTTGCTGCAATAGCTCACCAATGTGCATCAGATCGGTAAGTACTCGCTCACCGTTTTCGCTTTGTGAACTCGCCCCTTCTTCTAGCAGACGTTCAGCAATATGACGCTTACTGATCACTGCTCGCAGCATAGGAAGCACACCACGTTGCACCCAAAGCTTACGATATTCTTTGAACTCATTAACCGCGTTTTCCCACACGGTTTCGTCGTTATTGAGGGCGTCTAAGCTGGCTGCATCCAGAGCAAACAATTCTGATGCTAGGCTGGCACGTAATGCTCTGTCATTTTCTGGCGTTAACACCGCTTGCAGCAAACGCTGTAAGTCTTGTGCCACAGAACTGGTAAACACGCTGTCGCGGTTAGAAAGGTACACGCTGGCAATGCCTTGGCCGGCTAACGCCTGTTTGACCATGCGACCTTCGCTACCCGTTCGCACCAACACTGCAATGTCACCCGCTTTGACTGGCTTCTGCTTCTCACCATTGACCAGACACGCTTGACCTTGTTGTGCCGCGGTCAAAATGGTTTGAATTTGGCTCGCTGTCGCCTCTGCCATAGCGGTGAGATATTCACCTTTTGGCAAAGGTTTATCTTCCGCTTCTTGCAGCCAATAAGTCAGTGCAGGTTGCTTTTGACCACCCATAGTCCAAACGCGTTTGTCGGCACTTGGGCTGTAATCCACGGGGTGGAATGGAATATCAGAGTCATAAATAAACGGGCTATCTGGCAGAGCAAAAATCTGATTCACTGCCAATACCATATCGGCACTTGAGCGCCAGTTAGTACCAAGCGTGTAGTGAGCACTAACTTGGTTACGAGCCTTAATGTAAGTGAAGATATCCGCGCCACGGAAGCCGTAAATCGCCTGCTTCGGGTCACCGATCATAAACAAACCGCACTCAGGATTATCCAAATAAATGCGGCTAAAAATACTGTATTGCAGTGGGTCGGTATCTTGGAATTCATCGATCATCGCAACCGGATAAAGCGTGCGAATGCGCTCTGTCAGTAGTGCGGTTTCATCGGTATCAATCGAGGCAGAAAGCTGAGTCAGCAAGTCATCGAATGACAACCATTGTTTCTGATTTTTTGCTTTTGCCAGCATCACGCGACAATGCTCAATCGCATGAGCTAACAATGGCGCTTTTAAGCTGATAGGGTTGGTAAGGAAAGTTTCAATCGCCTCAAACACAGGATGCTGTGGCGCAGTTCCTTTCGGGGTTTTCTCAAACAACACATTCTGCGCGAACTTCTCCAGCTTATCTGGATAGTCATAGCCCGTGGTTTCTGTCGCTGCCCATGTATTGACCGCTTCTAACCACGTCGGCAAAGACTTTTTGGTGTAGCTGCGTTTGTTGACATCGGAATCAGAAATCAGCGCGAGGAAGTCATCTTGGCTATCACGCCATTGGGCTTTCAAAGCATCAATTTGCTTTAAGTTTTGCTCATGCAAATTGGCAAGGCTACCTTCCATTGCCGGAACAGAGAGACTTAGCGGCGCGCCCGTGAGGTAGTTACTTATGTCATACAGTAGATCCGATGGCGAGCCCCAGAGTTGGCGTACTTCTCCAGCCAAAGCGAACGGCAGAGGGTAGAAATTGCGACGCCAGTAATCAGCAACCACTTGCGCTTTAAGATGGCTTTCGTCCGTTACAAACTCATTGTTGAAACGGCTACCAGATTCGAATGCGTTTTGCGTCAGCATACGTTGGCAGAAACCGTGAATGGTGTACACCGCGGCTTCATCCATTTGGCGTTCCGCTTGCAATAGGATCTCAGCGGCTTGCTTATGATCTTCGATTTCTTCCAACAAAGGTTGAATCACAGGATCTGAGCTTTTCCCGCGAGCGAACGCGATCCTCGCGTCATGAATACGAGCACGAATACGATCACGCAGCTCCGCCGTTGCAGCTTCGGTAAAGGTCACCACCAGAATTTGATCCACGGTCAACGGTACGCGGTGCTTCGTATCGGCAGTGCCATGCCCTAGTAGGAGTCGCAGATACAAACCCGCGATAGTAAAGGTTTTACCCGTACCCGCCGATGCTTCAATTAACCTTGCACCATGCAGTGGAAAAGTCATGGTTTGCAGTGGAGTTGGAACTGACATTTGCGCCATAACGCTGAATCTCTCCGGATTATCGACTGACCGAACTGTGATCTGTCGTTAAAAATTCTATTTATATGTCTAACAAGTTGGAATATTTAGAGGTTAGTGGGATCTCACTCACGGTTATCCTGATCTTCAACCGCTAGTATGCGCGTCACGAGATAAGCCAAGCCTTTCAGGCAGCTACACTCAAACGAATCATGGTCCCTCTGACCTTGTGGCCGTACAGCGAACGCCCTACAAAAAATAATGATTTTCTGGCGGCCACCCTACTCTCTTTTTTGTCTAAATAATCCAACTTACTTTTCATCATCGGCATCCATCGCCGCCAATCTTGCGCCTTGAAGAACCAATGCGGTCAGCGTGCGAACTTCTGCTGCAAGCTCGTCATTCCAAGTAGACCAAATACGCGAAATATACGCGTTATTTCCTTCTCCTGGACTCATGTAGCCATCATTGAATGCATCCGCCATTTTCTTCAGCGATTTCTCTTCGTCATCAGCCCAATGACCACGACTAAAGCCCGCCTCAACGCACGCCAGTGCTGTTTTCGGGAAGTATGGTAATGGCTTGGTCATGCCTTCAAAAAACAAACGCACTAATTCAGCAAGTAGTTGTTTTGCTTGCGCAGCGTCTGCCATTGCTGGGTAAACCAAATGCACTGCGCCTTCCTTGCGGTCATAACCGATAACGTGAGTCTTTCTAGCGTGACCAGAGGCAGACATAGCAAGATGATCAATCCATGCAGCGAGGTAATCCTGCGCACGAATTTTACCGCTGCGGTAGCGAATCAAACCGGACTGATAGCATTGAGTTAGCCAACCGGTTAGACGGATGTTTTTTCCTTCACCAAGCACATCGAAGGTAAGGTCGATTTCTAAATCGTCTTGCGGAGCACCGGATAAGAACGCCAACTTATCCACCAGCTCTTCCGCTTGCACGCGGTTGGTTTCAAACTCGATATCACCAAATGCGCCAACCGGTAATTTGCCCTGCGCGCGTTGTTCAGTCATAAAGTGCTTGAGTACGTCTGCTTTTGCGGACGGTTGAGTAATGGCGGTTTCGAGCAAGGTTTCCAGTAGCTCATCGCGCATTTGATAGCTTTCTAAGCCACCTAATACAAAGGGCTCATCGTCTTCCATCACAGGCAATGGGGGTTCAAACATCACTTTCAAACGGCGGTTAAAAAAATACTGAACAGGCAAACGCCAGAAGCGTTGTAATTCCACCAAGTCCAACTCAATTGGGAAGATCGCACCGAGTAAGTAATCATCCAATGCGCGGTTAAACTCGCCACGCGCATGACCTTGCGATTGATTGCTTTGGGTCAACGCTGCTGGAATCCACTCTTTGGCATAGCTTGAATGAGAACCTTGGAATGCGCTTGGGCTGAATGGCACCATTGCATGCACATTCACTAACTCCTTGAGTAGTTTATCTCCGGAGTCATCAACAGGCTGGTCTTGATCGCCATCTAGGCAGTAGTTCTGATGGCAATATTCCATCAACTCCGACACCAGAACAGACGGCACGCGCTCAGTGTTGTCTTGGATAGAACGCCCAACGTAACTGATGTACAAACTTTGCTGCGCAGACAGCATGGCTTCTAGGAACAGGTAACGGTCATCGTCTCGGCGTGAACGGTCGCCCGGCTTAGTGCGCCCCGTCATTAAGTCAAAACCTTCTGGTGGCATTGAGCGCGGGTAAACGCCATCGTTCATACCGAGTAGACACACGGTTCTAAATGGGATCGAGCGCATCGGCATCAGAGTACAGAAGTTCACTTGTCCGGCAAGGAAGCGCTGGCTGACCCGTGTTCCTGACAGCTTGTTTTGCAGATATTGGCTCACAATAGAAGGCGACAAGGCATCATCAAATGCCGCATCGGTTAACTGTTCTTTTAGTTGGCTCAAGGTATCGCGAATGGACTTAAGCGCCATTTCCCCTTCTAGCTCAACTGAGAAGAAGTCATCCAACATCGCCACCAAGGTTTCACGCCATGCATCAATCGACTGAACATGGGAAAGTTTGCGGCGATATTGGCTAATTTGTTGAATAAAGTGAGCTAACTTACCGGCAAGTTCTGCGCCCATACCTTGCACTTCATTGTATGGCGAAAGGCTACCTTCTTGCACTTCAAACAAACCGGCAGATTCTGGCATCGCATAGCCTAATAACATACGCTGGATACCAAATTGCCACGTGTTTTGGCGTGTTTCTGGCAGTTCAAATTCGCTGCCGGTATGGCTATCTAGCCCCCAGCGAATGCCCGATTCTTCTACCCATTGTTTGGCTTGAAGGAAGTCATCTTCGCTGAGATCGAATCGCTTCAAAATCGCCGGCGTTTCTAACAACTCAAGTAATTCAGAAGCCAAGCAACGTGTATTCGGTAAATTAACAAGTTGCATGAAAGCCGCCAAAATTGGGCTTTCTTGATCGGCCGTTCGGTCTGAAATCGAGTAAGGAATAAATCGCTCACCCGGCGCATTGCCGAATACCGCCTGAATCGCAGGGCTGTAGGCATTGATGTCTGCCACCATGACAATAATATCGCGCGGTTTCAGTGTCGGATCGGCATCGAACATCGCCAGAAGCTGGTCGTGGAGTACTTCCACTTCTCGCATTGGGCTGTGGCAAGAGTGCAAGCTCAGAGATTTATCACCCAAGTTCACCACTTGTTTGTGCTGACTGCTATCGATCTGCTGATCGTCTTGGTGCTCTTCTAGATTAAGAATATCTGCTTGAAGTTGATGGAGCAGACTGTCGCGCTCGACATCAACAAAAGCTTCAATCTCATGGGATTCTAGTTGCGACAACAGATACATGTTATCGCGCCCAAGTTTACCCATCGACGCCAACAAGCTGTTACCCACCACATCGGTATGCAGCTCATCCACCACGTTTTCTTCTAGTGAACCTTTTAACTGCTCACTCTCACCTTGTACTTCAGAATGGTCTTCTTGCCACACCACGTGCTGGCGATG
This sequence comes from Vibrio sp. WZ-1, assembly GCF_052037695.1. NCBI lineage: Bacteria > Pseudomonadati > Pseudomonadota > Gammaproteobacteria > Vibrionales > Vibrionaceae > Vibrio > Vibrio sp. WZ-1. The sequence continues at coordinate 116,673 of NZ_JBQEQR010000076.1, forward strand.
TTTTGCTGCTAGGCGAGCTAGGAATTTACGGTCGCGTACCTCACCCCAGTAATAACGACAAGGGTTGGTAAACATCAAGTGCACATCAATGTGTTCACCAATAGCTTTGAGCGCATCCATGTAACGTGGCGGCAGTGAAGAGATACCAAACACAAACAGACGCTTCGGCAGATGATCAAAGTTACCGTTGAAGTTTTCTAGCGTATCAATGAAGTGTTCGTACAAATTGGCACGATGATAAGGCGATTGCCCAAGGGTAACCGTGTGATCGTACAGTGCCTGCCATAAAACCGGCTGCCATGGGTGTTCGTCTTCAAGTTCAGGCACCGTTTGCCCTGCTTCCCAGCTTGCAATCCATTCTGGGCGATACACCAAATAGCCATCGAAGATATCGGCAATTTTCTCTGCCAATTGATATAGCTTGGAGTTGTCACTGTCGTCTTTAAGATAACGAGCTAAAGGTTCGAATGACGCTTCGTTCAACAAACCCGGAAGCAAATGCATCAGCTTCCATGTCATGGCTTCTTTGTTGAAGGCACTGCGCTTTGGCACATCAGCCAATACTTGGGTAAACATTTCCCAGATAAAGGTCGCTGGCAGCGGAAATTCTAGGTTTGCCGCGACACCAAACTCTTTCGCCAATTCCATTTTTAACCACTGTGACATACCTGGGCTTTGCACCAGAATTTGTTCTTTTTCGAAGGGGTTTTCTAACGGATTGATGCGAATCAGTTCAACAAGAAGTGATTTAAGAACATCGACCTGATTGGAGTGATAGACAGTAAACAAAGTAAGAGCACCGAACGCCAATGGAAACTGCTAGCAAGCTTAGCACAGCCGCATTTATTCCTAGAGCGATCTCGATAGCTTAAATAACAAAAGGTTAGAGAACGCCCAAACTCTGAACAAATAACCAGCAACTGATGTTTGTAAGTAACGTCTTACATGCAAATACAAAGCGTGACATTAGTCACAAGTCTTTCATGATAAAAAACACTGTTTTATAATGCATATGAAATTTATATTTATCAGTATTGGAATCACCTCAGTATGTTTCGCAAACTTTCCTCCAATAGCGCTTGGTTGATGGCATTTTTTGCTTGCTTGACTCTCTATCTGTCAATTGCTTGTTACCCATTTTTGCTGTCAAACAACCAAGCAGAGCCACTCACCTATCTGCAAAAATACTATTTGTTTGCCACACAATTTGGCTGGTTAGGTTTAATTGCTCTTCCTCTGATGCTGGGTTGTTTATTGCTGTCCTTTTTTCCGACACGCATATTCAAAGTAATTGTAATCTCCGTTGCAATAGCGCTCTTGATCATGCTGAAAGTCGATATTCTCGTTTTCCAGCAATATAAACTGCACATTAACGGACTGCTGATCCGAATGTTCTTTGAGGGTGGTCGTGACGTATTTGAAATCTCTTGGATGAGTTGGCTGATTTTCATTAGCGATATCGCATTACTGGCAATCGGCCTCGCATGTACCGTTTGGCTAACTAATAAGATGGCACATAGTCGCGCTAAGTTTGTGCTAGTAAGCGTGTGGTTTGGCTTGTTAGTTAGCACTCAGGCAATCCACGCATACAAAAATGCACTCTACGATAACGAAGTCAGCCAATTTTCGAATAACTGGCCACTTTACTATCCATTGACGGCACGCAAATTCATCTACAGCCACAACTTGGTGGACGAAAACATCGCATCACACAACCGTGTTGAACTGAAGAACATTGAAAGTAGTTCACTTAACTATCCACTGAGCCCCGTGAATATAGAGCGACGAGATAAGCAACCTAACGTTGTGTTTATTCTGGTTGACGCTTGGCGTTACAGCGATGCAACGCCAGAAATCATGCCTAATGTTAGCAAGTTCACTGAAAGAACAATCAACTTCTCTCAACACATGAGTGGTGGCAACTCAACTCAAGCAGGTATTTTTAGCCTATTTTACAGCTTGCCAGCGACTTACTGGGATAGCTTTTATGCCAGCCAACGCTCTCCTATTTTCTTAGATGCTCTGCAAAATCAAGGCTACCGTATGGGTATCTTTGGATCCGCGCCATTAACTAGCCCTCCTTTGTCACGCACCGTATTTAAGCGAGTACAAGATCTTACTCTGAAGCAAACTGGTGAAACGCAAGTCGAGCGTGATCAGCAAATCACCGATGAGTTTATTCAGTTCCAAAAGCAGGAAACTAATAAGCCATACTTTAGCTTCTTGTTTTATGATTCAGCCCATGGCACAAGCTTTCCGGAACCGGAGTTTGCTAAGTTCAAACCATACTGGGAGCGTGTCGATCATATTCTTCTTAATAACGATTTCGATGCATCGCTATACCATAACCGTTACAAGAACTCGTTGTTTTTTATTGATAGCTTGATTGGAAAAGTGCTGAAGAGTATCGATTTGGAAAACACTATTGTTGTGATCACTTCCGACCATGGAGAAGAATTTAACGACCATAAAAAGAATTACTGGGGGCATACTGGCAACTACAGCGATACACAAGTTCATGTACCTTTGTATCTTAACTTGCCAAACCATCAACCAGAGCAAATTCACTACCGCACTACACACTTTGATGTTGTACCAACATTGATGAACAAGCTATTTAACGTGAAAGGCAGCACCGATTCATACAGTGTTGGACATGATCTGTTTGATAACCGTATACCTCGGGATTGGTACATCGCGGGTAGCTACTACAACTACGCTTTAGTGGGAAAAGAAACCATGTTGGTCGTGAACCCAGGCGGCCAGTCTCAACAGCTTGATAAACAGCTCAATGTCGATAGTAAGCATCAAGTTCCCATTAGTGTAATCCAAAACTCATTAAATGAGATGTCACGCTTCTACAACAAGGGATAATGAAAAGCCTCTTGGCGAGAGAGACCAAGAGGCTTTTTTTATGAAATAACCAAGACCGTTACTTGGCTACCGCATTTATGCATGATGTGCTGCAACCAATCGTGGTTGAATTAGCAAGTTGTTGATGTATTGCAAACCTACGTAAGTCACGACGATTGTCGCCACTATCAGTTCAATACCTGCTAGACCACGAACTTGCTGTACATAGTGCGCTGCTAGACCATTTGCTTCCATCCAATTTGCTGTTTTGAATAGAGCTGTCGCACCAATCACCATTGGGAAGGTAAACGCTGCATAGCCAGGGCTAAATGGCAGTCTTAGCAGTTTAAAGAAAGCTAAGTAGATGATGGCTGTCATCAATACCGCGATACCAAACAACAGAGCAATAATCACTGGCGAAGGTGCCGCCGTTACGGTTAGGTAACCAGCCAACGATAGGCTTGCTGGTGCCGCCATGATTGCCATGGTTGGTTTTGCTGCATCTGGGATTTCATGAGTAAACATGAAACGGTAGATCATTATTGGCAACATTACTGCGTACGCCACCATACCAAAGACCAACGCACCGTGCGCAATTGGTGCAAGTGCAGGGCTACCTGAAAAAGACACGTCTGCAACGATAATTCCGACTGGTGGTACGAACCAACTTGGCACCATATGGTGTAACTCGAAGTCTTTCGCGCGGTGGTACATAAAGCTCACAAGGAACACGATATGTAGAGCTACTGCCACTAACCAAAGCACATCCCCTGCAATAGGGAAAAAGTGCCCTAATGAGTTTGAAACCACCATGGTTCCCATTGCAAAAGTTGGCACCACGCTACCTACCACAGGGTGCGCAAGGTCTTGTCTTAACAAGTGATTGTGAAAAAGAAATTTAATAGTCAAGATTGCTAGCAATACGCTTGCAATGCCTGCGCTAATCCACTGTCCATAGCCATGTAATTCGGCGAAGTTTTCCCAACTCCAACCTAAGCTCGCAATACCAAGAGCCAGACCCGCCATTGGGGTTGGAGCTCTCATTACTTTTGCTTTTGTTCTCTGAATCATTACGACCTCAAAATCTAGGCTAACTATCTATGGGGGTTATATTACTCTTGCAATTCGTTCCAATATATCTAATTATTTAAAACTAACGTTCAGATTTATTTAACGGAATATCATGCCTAGCCATATCTCTCTTAAACAGCTGAAAGTTTTTACTACGATCACTCAGCACAAAACGCTAACAGCTGCTTCAGAAAGCCTGTTTCTTTCTAAAGCGGCGGTAAGTATGGCGCTGTCTGAGCTAGAGAAACAAATTGGTCATCACCTATTTGACCGGGTGAACAACCGCTTAATTCTCAACCAAGAAGGACAAAAGCTTCTGCCCCTCGCCGATGAACTCCTCAATCGAGCTCGAGATATTGAGAGTGTGTTCGATGGCGATCAAACCCTTTCAGGGCTTTTACGTATCGGTGCTAGTGACACCATTGGCAACCAAGTCGCGCCTTACCTGCTAAGTGATTTCCGTCAGGAAACTAATCACCAATCACAGAGCTTGTTTATTTCAAACTCGGCGCAAATTTGTGACATGTTGATTGCCTACGAGCTCGATATCGCCCTCATTGAGGGCAAGACCATACACCCAGAGCTGGAGTCAACGCAATTCAGTGAAGATGAAATGTGTGTGATTTGTCCGCCGGACTACCCTCACTTCGACGAAGGACCTATCAGCCTAAATGAGCTCGAAGACACGGAATGGATTCTGCGTGAGGCAGGCTCTGGTTCGAGAGAGTTTTTTATGCGCGTCATTGCGCCACGTTTAGAGCACTGGCATGAGGCCTTCCAGCTCAACACTACCGAAGCACTGATTAACTCTGTGTCTGCGGGGCTTGGCTTAGGTTGTTTATCACGCCTATCCGCCGAGCCTGCGATTCGCGACGGCCGAGTTAAGATGCTTAATATGCCCCTAGATATGAAACGCCGCTTCTGGCTGCTACTCCACAAGGAGAAGTATCAAAACCCGCTACTGCGCACGTTTATTGAGTTCTGCCAAGATTGGGAACGCCCAGAGAACCCACACCTTAAAGATGACTAGTTCAAGATGGGTAGTTCAAGGCAGATAGTTCAAATGCTGGTCACTTAGTTGTACACGGCTCTCATTCTGAGGCTTGTCGCTAGACTTAACTGGTCAAAAACTGTATAAAAAGCCAGTATAAATTAATCAAGTTAGAGGACCAACACCATGGCTGTAATCGTCAAGTACGTGGTAGAACGCAATGGAGAAGAGAAAATGACTTTTACCTCTAAAGCGGAAGCTGACGCATACGACAAAATGCTGGATATGGCGGACGAGTTATTCTCACTGCTAGGTAAAAGTGAACTTCTAGAAGACGAAGGCAAGCAAGAAGATCTTGCAATGTTCCTTGCGCAAAACAAAGAAGAAGTACTTTACGCTCTGGGTGCAAAACGTAAACCTGCACCAAAAAAAGCAAAGAAGCTTGAAGCTGTTGAAGAAGATAGCGAGCAAGAAGACGCTGCATAAGCCTCTCATTTGTTTCGAAAAAACGTCGCGTTATGCGGCGTTTTTTTATGCCATTCAGTTATTGCCATATATTTAAGTAACTTCAAGATACAGGTTAAGAGGTTACTTAAGTATATATCTCTGAGAATATAAAGAACTGATTTAATATCCCAAATGGCTCTAAAATTCATGTTGCAGATTAGTGTGACTTAGGTCTAACCTAATCGCACACGGTGATGGGGTGCCACCGGAATCGAAAGATTCGAACCGCTTTAAAGCTAATGACTCCTACAGAAACGAAAACAGGTCAGCCCTGTTGGAAATGCTTTCGCCTATATTGTGAAAGCAAGAGTTCTGTAGTGAGCAATTCAACTCTTCTCCAACCCCGCTCCTGTTTTCTCAAAAATTAAAAATACACTGGGAAAACATTATGCAATACTCACACGAAATCCAATCAATGTGCCCGATTCAACGCGGCGATCTTCATGCATCTGCACCGCTCCCTGTTGAAGGCGCAATGATCAATCCAAAAGACGTTATCGCGATTTCTGGTCTTAGCCACGGCGTTGGTGCTTGTGCTCCTCAACAAGGTGCAGCAAAACTGACCCTTAACGTCAAAAACGGCATCATCGAAGAAGCTTTGATCGAAACGATCGGCTGTTCAGGCATGACTCAATCAGCAGCGATGGCCGCAGAAATCCTAACCGGTAAAACCATTCTTGAAGCACTCAACACTGACTTAGTGTGTGATGCTATCAACGTCGCGATGCGCGAAATCTTCCTTCAATTTGTTTACGGTCGTACTCAATCTGCTTTCTCTGAAGGCGGCTTGGAAATTGGTGCGGCACTGGAAGATCTTGGTCAAACTCAGCGCAGCCAAGTGGGTACTAGCTACTCAACTAAAGCAAAAGGCGTGCGTTACATGGAGCTGGCTGAAGGCTACGTAACAAAACTCGCGCTAGACGAAAACAAAGAAGTGATTGGTTACCAATATCTCAACTTAGGCAAGATGATGAAAGCCATCAACGAAGGCGTATCTGCTGCGGAAGCCGCAGACAAAGCAACGGGCACTTACGGTCGTTTTGACGAAGCCGTAACGACCATCAACCCACGCCAACAATAATTGCCACCAAGAGGAAAGAGATTATGAACACTCCAATTACTGAATCTGTACGTCGCACATTAGACGAAATGCACCTTTCTTCTCTGGAAGAGGCATATCAATACTGTATGGATCGTGGTATCGACCCTAAAGCGCTGGTGATGGACACTCAACCTATCGCGTTCGAAAGTGCTGCCGATGCCTACACACTGGGTACTGCTTTGGCGATTTTCCGCGGTGCAAAAACAGCAGAAGAAGCTGCAAACATCATCGGTGAAGGTCTTCAAGCCTGCACTAAACCCGGCAGCGTGGCGCAGCAACGCCAAGTGGGCATCGGTCACGGTGCACTGGCGGCTCGTCTGTTGAATGAAGAAAGTGGCTGTTTTGCTTTCCTTGCCGGTCACGAGTCATTCGCTGCGGCAGAAGGCGCAATCAAAATCGCATTGAACGTGAACAAATCACGCAAAAGTCCGTTGAAAGTGATCCTAAATGGTTTGGGCAAAGACGCCGCTTACCTAATCTCACGCATCAATGGTTTTACTTACGTGCGCACTCAATACAACTACCAAACTGGTGAGTTAGTGGAAGTAGAACGTCGCCGTTTCTCGCAAGGTCCACGTGGTGAGATTCTTTGCTACGGTGCAGACGATGTACGTGAAGGCGTGGCTATCATGCACAAAGAACAAGTGGATGTGAGCATCACTGGTAACTCAACCAACCCGACTCGCTTCCAACACCCAGTAGCAGGTATCTACAAAGCGGAACGTAACCGTGAAGGTATGCCTTACTTCTCTGTGGCATCAGGTGGTGGTACTGGTCGTACTCTACACCCAGATAACGTCGCAGCAGGTCCTGCCTCTTACGGTATGACCGATACCATGGGTCGCATGCACGCCGATGCGCAATTCGCGGGTAGCTCTTCTGTACCAGCGCACGTTGCAATGATGGGCTTCATCGGTATGGGTAACAACCCAATGGTAGGTGCAACTGTTGCACTTGCAGTAGAGGTCAGTGAGCTAAGCCTCTAAGTCGATTTATCGCTTTACTATCCAAAGCCAGTAAATCCAACAAACCCAGTGTAGGGGGAGTGACTTCGGTCCTCCCCTTATTTTTTACGCCCCCTTCTCCAACTTCACTTTGTCCCTACCCCAAATCGGTCTGAGAAGGCTTTTGCGACACATTTCTCATCAGACAAACATATCTCTAAAAAGACAAAAGGTATCCATCTACAGACTTTCTCCATTTCCCCTCTTTAAACTCCCCAACACTCTCTTTATGATGACTGACAACTTAATTATTTCTTGTCAGTGAACAGACGAGACACAAGACTCAACACATGGAGATCAACTATGGCTTTCTTCTCTCTAGCCTTTGGTACGGCAACTAAAAACCGCGACGGTAAAATCATCGAAGCGTTTTTCCCAAACCCAGTTCTTAACCCAAGCGAAGAGCTTGTTAACACACTAGCAGCAGTAGCAGGTTACGAGCAAGGCAACCAAGCTATCGAGATCTCTGCAGCACAAAGCGCAGAACTGGCAGCAGCATTTGAAGCAAACGGCGATGCGGCAAACGCATCTTTCGCAGCAAAAGCAGCAGAATCAGCACAACCACTTGTACTGGTTATCCTTGCTACTGATGAGCAGCCACAAAGCGTTGCTGAAGGTTTCCTAAAACTTCAACTTATCTCTAACCGCCTAGTTCAACCACACGGTACAGTACTAGACGGCATCTTCGGTCTACTACACAACATCGCATGGACAAACGAAGGTCCTATCGATCTACCTGAACTGGCAGAGCGTCAAATCGAAGCTCGCCTAGCGGGTCGTGCACTAAGCGTAGATTGCGTAGACAAGTTCCCTAAAATGGTGGACTACGTGGTACCAACTGGCGTTCGTATCGCTGACACTTCTCGCGTACGTCTTGGCGCACACGTTGGCGAAGGCACAACGGTAATGCATGAAGGCTTCATCAACTTCAACGCAGGTACAACTGGCGTGAGCATGGTTGAAGGCCGTATCTCTGCTGGCGTAGTGGTTGGTAACGGTTCTGACATCGGCGGCGGCGCATCTATCATGGGTACGCTATCTGGCGGCGGTAAAGTAGTGGTTTCTATCGGTGAAAACTCTCTACTGGGCGCGAACGCAGGTCTTGGCTTCCCAATGGGTGACCGTTGTACTATCGAATCAGGTCTATACGTTACCGCTGGTTCTAAAGTACGCATGCTAGATTCTGCAGGCCAAGAAGTAGAAGTAGTGAAAGCACGCGATCTTGCTGGTGTTTCTGACCTACTGTTCCGTCGTAACTCTGTAACAGGTCAAATCGAGTGTCTTGCAAACAAGAGCGCGGTTGAACTGAACAGCGAACTGCATAAAAACAACTAATAAGAATACCCAAATAACCTCGAGATGCTTGATTCAGCGAGGCTGACTTGGCTTGCAGGCGCGGCAACGAGTTGAAGATCTAGTCAATCTAAATCAAAGCTCGTTAACAAAGCATGAAAGCCAAGACAACTCGCCCTTTGGGAGCGTGTCACTATCACGATTCCCACGTCAAATAACTTGAAAATAGCGAGCTATTTCACTTCGTCATTTTCCTTGAACTCGTATCAGTGACCACGCTCTGAACTGAGCATCTTGAAGTCATTTGGGTATTGCAGTGAATTAGCCCTACGAAAAATCCCCCAGCAGGAAACTGCTGGGGGATTTTTTTATGCCCGATAAAGAGCACATTGTTACGACATGGCGTGTGACGTAATACTGAGTGATTCAAATACTCTGCTTTTCAGAGAATGTGGATTCCAGACGTTTACTTGTTTAGAAAGTTCACAGCTTTATCTGGGAAGTCAGTAAACAAACCATCCACTTTCACTTGATTGTAGAAGATATCCATCATGCCATCGAAGCTGTCTGTGTACGTTGGAATACGCCCAGGGTCCGCTCGGAAAGTGTAAGGGTGCACTTGCAAGCCTGCGTCTTTTGCCGCTTTCATCAAAGGTTTGATGATGATGTTATCCTTGGTTGATTTGTCATCCACCAACATTGGCTTCCAAGGCCCGATCCCTTCCGCATATTCCGCGACCTTCTTCATACCATTGGTTTCAAACATCCAGTCATAACTGTATGGTGTTGCCTTGTCGCCTTTGTACTCCATGGTCTCGTTCCAATCGGTGTAAGCCATGAGCTGAACGATCTTTAAATCCATGTCCATCTCAGGCATGAGTTCACTGTTGATGCGCTGGAGTTCATTGGCATCGAAACACTGAAGGTATACTTTGTCGTCTTGCGAATCGTAACCGTACTGTTTTAAAACTTTAAGCACCGCTTTTGAGATGTCTTTACCTTCATGGCGATGGAACCACGGCGCTTTGATTTCCGGGTAAATACCGATGTCATAACCCAGCGTTTTGTTTAAGCCTTGGATCAGCTCAATCTCTTCAGCAAAAGTAGGTACGGTGAAGTCTGATTTCCACATTGGGAATCGTGTCGGATAGCCAGCAACCTTGTTACCTTTATCATCAATGTTAAAGCCTTCAGTGACTCGCAATGATTTGATTTCAGCCAACGTGAAATCAATCGCGTAGTAACGGCCATCTTTACGAGCACGGTCTGGGAATCGCTCTGCCACATCGGTCACGCGATCGAGATAGTGGTCATGCAGCACGACCAATTGATCGTCTTTAGTCATCACCACATCTTGCTCGATGTAATCTGGTTTCATCGCGTACGCCAACGCTTTTGCTTCTAAAGTATGTTCTGGTAGATAACCCGATGCGCCACGGTGCGCGATAACAAGCGGTTGTGCAATTGCTCCAGCGGAGATGCTCAGAGCGAGAACCGTCATGCAAACTGACGTTGTTTTCATTGTTATTTCCTCAACTTATTTGAAGGGGCAGTATTCCACTGCCCCTTTAAAGTTTTATGACGCCAAAGCTTCCTTCTCTCGCGCTTTTTGTTCATGGTGAGCACGCTCGCCAAGAAATGCGTAAGTTAAACAAACGATAGAGGTGATACATGAGCCGATTAGGATGATAAAGCCACCATCCCAGCCGAAGTGATCTACCGTGTAGCCAAGAATCGCGTTTGCCGCTACCGCACCGCCCAAGTAACCAAATAAGCCAGTTAGACCTGCAGCCGTACCCGCCGCTTTCTTAGGAGCAAGCTCTAGCGCATACAAACCAATCAACATTACCGGACCGTAAATCAAGAAGCCGATTGCAACCAAGGCCATCATATCGACTGCTGGGTTACCTGCTGGGTTGAACCAGTAAACCAGCACAGCTACGGTTACTAACGCCATAAATAGAATACCAGCAGGAGCACGACGACCTTTAAACAGCTTGTCTGAAATCCAACCACACAATAGCGTACCTGGAATGCCCGCCCACTCGTATAGGAAGTAAGCCCAAGAAGATTTATCAACCGAAAAGTCCTTCGCTTCTTTTAGGTACACTGGTGCCCAATCTAATACACCGTAGCGAATCAAGTAGACGAATGCGTTCGCAATCGCGATTGACCATAACAACTTATTAGAAAATACATACTTGAAGAAAATTTCCTTCGCCGTCATTTCTTTTTCATGTGACTTGTCGTAATCGTCAGGGTAATCGTCTTTGTACTCTTCAATTGGTGGGAGACCACAAGACTGTGGTGTATCTCTTACCGTGAACCAAATAAAGACAGCAACGAGCGTGGCAAAAAATGCAGGAACATAGAAAGCGGTGCGCCAATCGTCGTTAAATGCCCAAAGGCCAAGGATGAACAGCGGACCAATTAAACCACCACCCACGTTATGTGCCACGTTCCAAACCGATACGATCTCACCGCGTTCTTTACGTGACCACCAGTGAACCATGGTTCGACCACAGGCAGGCCATCCCATACCTTGGAACCAACCGTTTAGGAACAATAGGATAAACATCGCTGTAATGCTGCCCGTAGCCCAAGGCATAAAGCCGAAGCAGAACATCACAAGCGCTGACATTAATAGACCGCCACTTAAAAAGTAACGAGGGTTGGAGCGATCAGAGACGCTACCCATAAGGAACTTTGACAGGCCATAAGCAATGGAGACAGCAGCTAGCGCAACCCCAAGATCACCCCGACTAAACCCTTGCTCAATCAAGTAAGGCATCGCCAAACTAAAGTTTTTACGAACAAGGTAGTAGCCAGCATAGCCAACAAAGATGCCGATAAAAAGTTGCCAACGTAAACGAGAATAAGTGCCGTCGATCTTATCGGAAGATAAGCGGTCGATGTGCGCCTTGGGTTTGAATATTCCAAACATAGGAACCTCATTAATATAGTGAGCGATGGTAGGGAGCTTTAAATCGCGAACGAGCAAAGTAAAGTTTCGTTCGAAAGTGAATACATTTTATGAAATACGATTTTTATTTCTGTGATAAATGTTGCATAAGAATTAAATTTCAGTAAATACATGGAATTAGAGGTATTTAATTAGACGACGCTTCCATTTCCCCCATATTCCGTTACTGTTCATATAGAACATGAAGTGCGCAAACGAACAAAGTCATCGCTATCTTAAGTAAGCCAAGTACTTAAATGACCACATAAACGGATAAAAGGTAGAGGTTGAAGAGATGAAAGACGTGATTTGAGCAATGAAAGTCTCAATATGGCGTGTTGCAACAATGTCACAGTGTTAACAATTAAGACCGACAACAACCAATTACTCCCAAAGCGCATTCAAGGCGAATCTCCGAGTAAAAGACGGTTTATCAGCCACGGATATACGTCTTCGTTCTTAGCAATGGTGCAACTCAGAGCAACGATCGCGTCAATATCAGCAAACCCTTATCATCATTAGTGTCAGCTAGCTCTTTAGGGTTAGTTTTCAACCAATAATCTGAGTATTTTCTCACCATTCGCGAAGCAGCTTCACAAAACTCCTCTTACCAGTTTGTGCATTGATTTTCACATCGGTAGTTTTAGTCCGTCAAAGCAAAATTGAAGACCATAATTCGTTTTACCGAGTTTCCTTTTTGAGCAAAAGATGCGCTAATTAACAAAACCGAAGAGTTTGATTAACAAATTTATGCTCAAACGCTCATTTTTAGTGCTCGTTTGTTTTCGCAAACGTTTATATATGCACAATAGAACCGTGCTAGATAAGCATAAATATTAAAGGACTCTTAACATGACAACGAACAAACACCCCTCACTGCTCGGAGAATGTTTGGCCGAGTTTATCGGTACAGGATTACTTATCTTTTTTGGTGTAGGCTGTGTCGCGGCACTCGTTTTGACCGGGGCTCAATTTGGTCAGTGGGAAATCAGTATTGTATGGGGCTTTGGCGTCGCCATTGCTATTTACTGTACTGCGGGCGTATCCGGTGCACACATCAACCCTGCCGTAACTATCGCACTAGCCATGTTCCATGGATTTGATAAGGCGAAAGTTGTGCCTTATATCATTGCGCAAATGCTTGGTGCATTTTGCTCTGCCGCTTTGGTTTACAGTTTGTACAGCAACCTGTTTACGGATTACGAAATCGCACACAACTTCGTTCGCAGCAGCCAAGATGCATTGGCGACGGCGGGCATTTTCTCGACTTACCCACATGCTTCTCTCTCTTTCTTTGGCGCTTTTGCTGTGGAATTCGTGATTACTGCCGTGCTGATGTTTGCCATTCTTGCTCTTGGTGATGAGAACAATGGTGCACCTCGCGGCGCGATGAACCCTCTACTGATCGGTATCCTCATTGCAGTAATAGGCGGTTCTCTGGGTCCACTAACTGGCTTTGCGATGAACCCTGCACGTGACTTTGGCCCGAAACTGTTCGCCTACTTCGCAGGTTGGGATTATGCCCTGACTGGCGCGCGTGAAATTCCATACTTTATTGTTCCAATTCTTGCTCCTATCGCAGGTGCTTGCTTTGGTGGTTGGTTGTACCCGAAAGCGATTGCTGCGTATCTGCCACAACAAGGTCACGGCTGCACTATCCCTAACCAGTGCGAGACCGAAGAAGAAGCAGAACAAGCGCAAGCTTAAAACCAACTCGTACTAAAATATAAATAACGAAACAAAAGGATTCTTACCATGACTGAGCAAAAATACATTGTTGCCCTAGACCAAGGCACGACAAGCTCTCGTGCTGTCATTCTGGATCATGACGCGAATATCGTAAGCGTCGCTCAGCGAGAATTTACTCAGATTTATCCAGAGGCAGGTTGGGTTGAGCATGACCCAATGGAAATCTGGGCAACTCAAAGCTCTACTTTGGTTGAAGCACTTGCGAAAACAGGCATCCGTAGCGACCAACTTGCGGGTATCGGTATTACCAACCAACGTGAAACCACAATTGTATGGAACAAAGAAACGGGCAAACCGGTTTATAACGCGATCGTATGGCAATGTCGCCGTACTGCCGATATTTGTGAAGAATTAAAAGCTCGCGGGCTGGAAGATTATGTTCGTGACAACACAGGTCTGGTTCTAGACCCTTACTTCTCTGGCACAAAAGTGAAGTGGATTTTAGATAACGTTGAAGGTGCGCGTGAAGATGCTGAAGCAGGCAAACTGTTATTCGGTACTGTTGATACTTGGTTAGTTTGGAAGATGACTCAAGGTCGTGTTCACGTAACCGACTACACCAACGCTTCGCGTACCATGCTATTCAACATTAACGACCTATGCTGGGACCAGAAAATGCTCGATGAGATGGGTATCCCAGCATCCATGATGCCTGAAGTAAAACGCTCATCTGAAATCTACGGCCAAACCAATATCGGTGGTAAAGGCGGTACTCGTATACCAATTGCGGGCATTGCAGGTGACCAACAAGCCGCACTTTACGGTCAGATGTGTGTAGAAGCTGGTCAAGCGAAGAACACCTACGGTACAGGTTGTTTCTTGTTGATGAACACGGGTAAAGAGAAAGTAACCTCGAAGAACGGTCTACTGACTACCCTAGCATGTGGTCCAAAAGGCGAGCCAGCCTATGCACTTGAAGGTGCAGTATTTATGGGCGGCGCTTCAATTCAATGGCTACGTGATGAAATGAAGATTCTGGCTGGAGCAGAAGATTCAGAATACTTTGCGACCAAAGTGGATTCTTCCAACGGTGTGTACGTTGTACCTGCATTTACGGGCTTAGGCGCACCATACTGGGATGCTTACGCTCGCGGTACGATCGTCGGCCTAACTCGCGGCGTTAATTCCAACCACATTATCCGTGCAACACTAGAAGGTATTGCTTACCAAACTCGTGACGTACTAGACGCAATGCAAGCAGACTCGGGCATTAAGCTCGCGAACCTGCGTGTTGATGGCGGCGCTGTTGCTAATAACTTCTTGATGCAATTCCAGTCAGACGTACTCAACACCGAAGTTCACCGTCCTCAAGTAACCGAAGTGACAGCTCTGGGTGCGGCGTACCTTGCTGGTCTAGCGGTTGGCTTTTGGAACAGCATTGATGAGCTGCAAGATAAAGCCGTGCTCGATCGCACGTTTGAGCCGCACGATGATGAAGAGAAACGTAACCGTCGCTACAAAGGTTGGAAGCGCGCGGTGAAATGTGCTCAAACCTGGTCTGAGCTTCACGACGAAGACGATTAATTTCTGATAAACGATTAGTTTCCTCTGATTAATCATAAAGAGCGCCGAGTTGGCGCTCTTTTTTTGCGTTCGATCGCGGATTCCCTATTCCCGCGACTTCTCACAATGCGCTAATTCGAGCACAATAGAGCAAGTTTCTATTTTCGATTTTGAAGCATTGGTCGTTGCCAGTGCACAAGGGAGTGCTAAGTGAAGCAAATACCAAGACACCAACAGATCGTTGATTTGGTGAAAAAACAAGGATATGTCAGCACGGACGAGCTGGTAGAAAAATTTAATGTTAGTCCACAAACCATTCGTCGCGACCTAAATGACCTCGCGGATGAAAACAAAATTAGACGCTACCACGGTGGCGCAACCATTCCTCTTAGCTCAGAAAACACGTCATACAACACGCGTAAAGCACTTAACTTCAATGAGAAGGATGTAATTGCGGAAGAGTTAGTAAAACATATTCCTGACGGCGCAACCTTGTTTATTGATATCGGCACTACACCAGAGGCGGTGGCTCGAGCTCTGAATAAAAACCACAAACAACTTCGCGTGGTAACCAACAACATTAATGCTGCCACCATTTTGTTACCAAACCCAGAAATCAAAGTGATTTTGGCTGGCGGCGAAGTCCGCAACCGCGACGGTGGCATTGTCGGCGAAGCGACGCTCGATTTCGTCAAGCAGTTCCGCCTCGACTTTGGCATTTTGGGCATCAGTGGTATCGACTTTGACGGCTCACTATTGGACTTTGATTACCACGAAGTTCGTGTCAAACAAGCCATTATTGATAACAGTCGCAGCGTGTTCCTTGCGGTTGACCATTCGAAGTTTGGTCGCAATGCCATGGTGAAATTGGGCAATATCGCGCAATTGAATATGGTGTTCACTAACAAACAACCACCAGAAGAGATTCTTGCGATTCTAAAGGAAGCCTCGGTTCCGCTCGAAGTGGTTGATACAAAAATGGAAAGAGTAGAAGCCGAATAGCATTTATACTCGCTATTTACGCGCATAAATGACCTCTGTCTTAATTAGACAGAGGTTTTTTTGTGCCAAAATCACACAAAACGCTCATAAACGAAAATAAATAATGACCACAAACGAAAGCTGAGCTAGGATTAATTCATGTTCCAAAATGCTCGTTCGCTCACCAAGAGGTCAAATTTATGAGTATCAAACAAAGTGCTTCCACGACGAATTCATCCCCTACTCTAGATATGATCGTGATCGGTGGCGGCATTAACGGGGCTGGTATTGCTGCTGATGCTGCTGGCCGTGGTTTAAGCGTCGGTTTATACGAAGCTAACGACTTCGCATCGGCAACCTCTTCTGCAAGTTCAAAACTGATCCACGGTGGATTACGTTATCTTGAACACTATGAGTTTCGTTTGGTTTCGGAAGCGCTCGCTGAGCGTGAAGTGATCTTACGTAAAGCACCACACGTGGCTCTGCCAATGCGCTTCCGTTTACCTCATCGTCCATTTTTACGCCCAGCTTGGATGATCCGCTGTGGTTTGTTCCTTTACGATAATTTGGGTAGACGCACCACCCTGCCTGGTAGCAAAACTGTCAACCTAGCAAAATCAGGTCTTTTAAAACCTGAAATGAAAACTGGTTTTGAATACTCAGATTGTTGGGTAGACGATGCGCGCTTAGTCTTACTTAACGTTCTGGCTGCAAAAGAGAACAACGCGGAAGTTCGCAACTACTGTCGCGTTGAAAAAGCACACCGTGAAGGTGGCATCTGGCATATCACTATTCACGACGTTACTACGGACCAACGTTTTGAGCGCAAAGCGAAGGCTCTGGTTAACGCTGCGGGTCCATGGGTAAAACAGTTCTTTGATGAAGGATTGGAGCAAACCTCCCCACGTAACATTCGTTTGATCAAAGGCTCGCACATCGTTGTTCCTCGTATCCACAACGAGCCGCAAGCCTACATCCTGCAAAACAAAGATAACCGCATCGTATTTATGATCCCTTACCTAGATAAGTTCTCGATCATTGGTACAACCGATGTGGAATACAAAGGCGATCCGCGTGAAGTGGCAATCTCCGAAGATGAAGTTGATTACTTGATCGATATCGTTAACCAACACTTTGTCCACCAGCTAAGCCGTGAAGACGTGGTGTGGACATACAGTGGTGTGCGTCCGCTGTGTGATGATGAGTCTGACTCACCGCAAGCGATCACACGCGACTACACACTAGAGCTCGATGCAGAATACGACCACGCACCTTTGCTTTCTGTGTTCGGCGGTAAGCTCACGACTTACCGTAAGCTTGGTGAAGCGGCTATGAAGAAACTTGCCCCATTCTTACCTGAAATGGGTAAAGACTGGACGGCAAACCAAACCCTTCCTGGCGGTAACTTCAGTTGCAGCCGTGAACAACTGGCGAAGATGATTCATGCGAAATACTCGTGGGCGTCAGAAGCGATGTTGCTGCGCTACGTGACTCAGTTTGGCACCCAAACGTGGGATCTGATGGAAGGCACTAACAGCGTAGAAGATCTTGGTCACTGCTTCTCAGAGCAAGCAAGCGGCGTATATCAACGCGAAATTGATTACTTGATGAATCACGAAATGGCGCTAACCGATGAAGACATCTTATGGCGTCGTACAAAACTTGGTTTATACATGAACGAAGAGGAGAAAATCGCACTGGCAGAATATCTAAAAGAGAAGCTGCAACAAAAAGTCGTTAGCCTCTCACAAGTAAGTTAAATTGGACTCTCCTAATACAAAGCCTGCACCCCGCAGGCTTTTTTTGTTGCTAGCAATAAAACACAAGCCATTGATTATAAAACAAACGTAATTGGTAAAAAGTTTTTTATCGTATGGACAATTGTAATTTGATCACACATACCATCTACCATATTTTAATTTAAACCAATTAGAATAGAATGCGCATTTTCCTTCATAACAAAAATAAAAAATGCCTAAAAAACTTATACTTTCAACCATCATATCTATGGTGCTTACTGGTTGCTTTAGCGACTCAGGGAGTAGTCAGCCTCCTTTAATAGGACCAGGTAATGACAACAATCCTCCTATAATTCAGTCAATAGCACCGATCACCACTTTCACCGATCAAACACTTGAATACCAAGTCATCGCATCTGACCAAGATGGTGACCGTTTGAGCTTCTCACTTGATAACTCGTTAGAGTTTGTCTCGATCACTCAATCAGGCGTTCTTACTTTCGTACCAACGCCTGTGCATGAAGGCAATTATCAGTTTGATGTTACGGTCAGCGATGGAGAGTTAAGCACAAAGACAACCGTTGTTGTTCAGGTTCATCTTCCGACAGCATCCTGTGATGAAGATAGCACCGCTCCTGAGTGTATGAACCCCGATGAAGGTATGGAAGTCACCTTCTACAAAGCTAGTCTGACAGCATCAAACAAGCCATTAAAAGGCGATGTGAGCTGCAACGGGCAATCACTCTTAGAAGGGCACTTTAATACGACAGAAGGTGACAGCTTTACTTGTTACTTAGAATCGCTTGATTCCAGTTCAATAGAGCTCGGAAGCTTCATCGCTCCCGATCACACGAGCCAAAGCCTCAACTCAGATGCATTAGTACCCATTGCCTTTGAGCTAACCAACGTCATTGGCAAAGGTGATAATGCGGCGAAAGTATTGGAGTCGATTTCCTCTTGTCCAGAGTCACAACAGGTCTGTCTTAACAAGATGGACAGCATCGACATTGCCAGTATCTACAACTCAGCCGCACTTGATTCAGACGAAACCGTAGGCGCGTTTTTAGCCGCTAAAAGTGAAGAGTCTACTGACGATGTAGGTAAAGCACCGAGCTCACACCGAGATCCTAATTTGGTTCCTGCGGTATCTGGTGGCGATAACGATTTGAACAGTGACTTTGTGTCATCTAATGCAGAAGCCAGTTTGACGTATCAGCCAAGTGTAGAGGCTCAAGTATTAACTCGCAGTACATTAACTGACGCGTATGGACTACCCGTTGCAGGAATCAGCTATTTCTCAGCACACTCAACAGGTGTAACAGATGCGAATGGTGAATTTGAGTACTTGTGGGGGGATTCACTTACATTTGGTATTGATACCTTTGAGTTTGGCTCCATTATCGGTAACAAAGTAAGTTATCAACTTGCCGATGTGACAGAAAATCCTGTAGTAAAAGCGAACATCCAAGCTTTATTGCAGCGTTATGGCGAAGCAAGTGGCGAACAGATCACGATTGATGCTCAAGTACGGGAAGTGTTCTCACAATACCCGAACGTCATCAATGAACTGATCAAACTTACCCTACCGAATGGTGGAAAGTTAGAAGGTACCTCTTTCAACTTGCCTAATGAATTTGAAAAGCAATTTGAACAGGGACTTACTGCGCTCATTGATCAATCTTTGAAAAAGACATCATTTGTCGCAAATCGAGCACCAGTCGTCTTTTCTCTGAATGATGATAAATACGTGACCAACTCGCTCAAAGCAATCTTTGACGGCGTCACGACTTTCCATGTCTTCAACGATAACAGCAGTTTCTATGGTGCAACAGGTTACACGCGCGGAATGCGTATGTTGAATATGTCAAACCGTGCGTTCCCAATTGTCATGCCACGCACCGACATTAACCGACAAATTGCTTTTAACGAAGCCCAAGCCTGGACACGAGAAGGTAAGCCGTACATCGCAAACTGGCCTGACATTGAAATGCCAGCCATCCCTAAAGTTTCAAAAGACAACGCCACCTTCGGCTTTCCATTTGTTACAGCTGGAGAGATCGGCTTAGGCAAAGTGGTGTTTATGGGCAACAGCTTGTACCCAAGTATCCTGTCTTGCCCAAACAACTACTGGGCGAACGATGCACTGCGTATTGACAGTACCGCTTACTCTTGTACAACCACTGTAGATTTATCTGATGACCCAAGAAACGATCATGGCAGCATGAAACGCTTCTTCAGTAATCTGTTCCAATGGCTCGCACCTGAGTTGAACAATGGTGGCATTCGTATTGCCACCAATATCGACCTAGCTGCGGCAGCAAGAAGTAATGTGTCTCATGGCACTCAATATGATTTCTTTATTAGCCCAGAATACGGATTTTCCGCAGTCGATAAAATCAGTAAAGGTGCCTTTGAGACGCTTTCTATCACAGAAACACCATTGCTTATTCTTCAAGGTTATCAACCGAAAGTTCTCGGTGATGGCATGACTCATCGCTACATCGCGGATTTAGATCAAGCAAACCTAACTCAGGAAGATATCACTGCCCTCATCCACTTTATCAATGATGGTGGCAGCGTGATATTTATGGATGCCATTGACGAAAAGCTAAACCCAGAACCTTTAGGACGTCTTGCCGATGCGGCTGGTATGTCTATTGGTGGCAGTAATGTGACGCCAACTAACCAAGCTTTCTGTGGTTCATCATACTACTGCCAAAGCATGTATCCGAACCTTCATGTACGTAGCCGCTATGACATGGTCGTACTAGAGCGATTCCCAGATGTAAATGGCAAGCGCCCTTACCAAGTCAATGATGACGGTTCGATAACTTGGGCTCCGCCAATCGATATGCCAAGCCTTGAAATTCCTCAATATCAAGTAGAGAAACTTGATAGTAATGGAAAACCAATGCTAGACGAATCTGGGCAACCAATCATGGAAACAAAACATGCTCGTATTTTTGTACAAAATGAGCAAGAAACAGCAGCAGCGATTGCTGAACTGCAAAATGCGTTTCCAGGTACATCAATCTGTAGTCATGATTACGAATACGAAATCGACTGTATCGAGATTCGCAAAGGTGATGGTGTCGTTGTTCGTGGAAACTATTGGCGAAAAGACTTCGATCGTTACCAAATAAGCCCAGACGTAGTGGATAGCATGGTGAAAGCTGCGAGCTTAGGCACCAATATCCAAGCGTTGATGGAGCATGAACTTTACTACCGAACTAAAGGCAACAAAGGTATTCGTTTATCTACCACAGAGCTGAACCAAACCTATGACAACCTATCAGTATGGTTATGGAACAACAATGATTATGCTTACGATCAGGACGTTCAAGATGAGCTCGGTTTTGAAACTCTAGTCAACTACCTGAATTGCTACACAAACAATAAACATGGTAACGGTGGGGCTTGTCCTGACTCATTAAAGGCTCAACTGATTGAGCACAATATGATTCACGGTGAAGGTGAACTATTAGGACAAATGAACCCTAGCTACCCATTGAACTATACTGAAAAGCCTTTGACTCGCATTATGCTCGGGCGCTCATTCTGGGACTACGACATTAAAGTGGATACATCAGCGTACCCTGGTCAAAGTACAGGAGAGGCAACCAATGTTTCAATTCAGATTGCAACCGCGGGCTCCCCTGTAACCTTCTCAGCAGGAAACAATCAATCAACTGGGCTTTGGGCACCGCAGTTACAAGAAGTCACTGTGACAGGCGGCGTACAAGCTAACATCACCGTAATGATGGCCGATGATTTAACAGGTAAGCCCCAACACGAGACTCGTCTAAATCGTCCACCTAGAATGCAAATGAGCTTTGCCCACGATGGGGTATTAACCACGTTCACCGTTCCTTACGGGGGTCTTATCACGGTTAAACCAACGAGCTCTGCTTCTGCAGATAATGCAATAGCGACATTCACTTTCGATGGCGTACAAAAAGCGGCATGGTGGAAAGAAGGGAAATGGGTGCACTCAATTGAAGAGAGTACCGCCCCAATCGCAGAAGTGGACACGGGGAGCTTCATTTATACAACGGCCGTTAAGAACTTAACCAACGCGGATCTAGTAAAGTTCAGTGTAGAAATGAATCAGTTTGCTGAAGCTGCAAGTGATTTCTATGGTCGAGATGAAGTAACAACTGAGGGCAAGCACAGACGTTTTACCTACGAAGATCTCGCTGAATTCCGCCACCGATTCGTCAACGACGTACAGATCTCGATTGGTGCTGCACATTCAGGTTACCCAGTTATGAACAGTGGCTTTAACGCCCAAAATGAGAACATACCATTACAGCCTCTGGCTAGTTGGTTACTGTGGCACGAGGTAGGTCATAACTTAGCCTCAGCGCCATTTATAGCTGCTGGTAGCACTGAAGTAACTAACAACTTACTTGCCCTATACATGCAAGAGCAAGTCAATGGCAAAATGGCTCGTATTGAAGCTGACATCCAAAAAGCACCATACTGGCTGGAGCAAAACAGCAGTCATGCTTGGAGCCATGGCGATGCGGGTTTACGTTTGGTTATGTTCGGACAGCTAAAACTCTGGGCTCAAGATAACTTCACCATCGACAATTGGTATTCATCAGGAATTGAAAAGCCAAGCATCTACAATCAAGACCAAGGATGGAACATGTTTAAGCTTATGCATCGCAAATCACGTGGCGATTCACGAGGTGATGAAGGTATGAACTACTGTAGTGCACAAGCCACTGGTCTTAGCGGTGGTGACTTGATGATGCTTTGTAGCTCTTACGTTTCTAAGCACGACTTGAGCGATTTCTTTACTCTCTGGAATGTTGGTGAAACATCAAGTACCAGCCCTGAAGGAATCAAAACATACTCAGGTGGAATCAGTAGCACAGCCCTAACAATGTTAGCTGGCCTTAAGCTACCGAAACCAGAAACCCCACCTCAAGCGATCAGTCATCTTCCTGATGCTGTAGTGCATTGATCCAATAGTTTTGGCCTCGAAAGAGGCCATTACTTCTCCCGACCTCTTTTTCATTTATCGATACCACAAATTTTTTTAATTTCATGGTGTTAGTACATTTTTCTATCATTTCATTTCTTTATGTAGATCGCGAGTAATCTACAACCCCAGCCAACTATGGACTCTGATGAAACAAACTATTTTGCTGCTATCGCTATTATTAGCAGGCTGCTCACTTGGCCCAGAAGGGCCTCACCAACAGCAACCGACACAACCGTGTGATTGCAGCGCTTATGAACCACCGATTTCTCCACCAACTTCAAATGACAGTGATGTCGCTAAACTATTAGCTCATATCAAAAAGCTCGCTCAAGATCGTTGGGGTGAGGATGAATTTGTTGAGGCCGGTAAACATCGCTATGTGAAATACCTTGATGGTTATAGCACTCGCGCTCACATCGATTTTGAAGCGGGTAAGATTTACGTTTCAACGATTTCTCAATATCAACCAACCGAAAAGTTACAAAAAGCCATTGTACAAACGTTACTGATGCCTGCAGACCCTGCACATGCCGAGCTGTTTAGTGATAAGGAGGCGGTGTTGCGTGGGAAGCCTTTCTTACTTGGGCAGGTTCTGGATCATGATGGCAAGCCAATTGAATGGGAGTGGCGAGCAAATCGCTACGCGGATTATTTGATCGATAACAGGTTGCAAAAAAAAACCATCAAGCGTGGTAGTGCTTACTATGTTGAAATTACCATGGTAAAGGACCACTTAGAGCAGCGTGAGTACCAATACGCAGGCCTGGTTCAAGATGCAGCGAAACGATATGGGTTATCTGAAGATCTAATTTTCGCCGTGATCAAGACGGAAAGCAGCTTTAATCCATACGCGGTTTCCCATGCCGGAGCTTACGGTTTGATGCAAGTTATCCCTAAAACCGCTGGTGCTGACGTATTTAACTTGGTGAAAAACAAACCCGGAATTCCGACCAAAGAGTATTTATTCGATCCAGCAAACAATATCGATACCGGCGCGGCATATTTCTATATATTGAAAAACCGCTACTTGCGAGATGTGAAGCACCCAACTTCCAAGCATTTCAGTATGATTTCTGCGTACAACGGTGGTACTGGTGGCGTTCTTTCCACATTTGATAGTGACCGAAAGCGCGCGATGAACGAACTCAATAGCCTAAATCCAACTCAAGTTTATCAGGCTCTAACGACTCAACACCCAAAAGGGGAAGCAAGACGTTACTTACAAAAAGTTCTGTATTTCCAAAAAGACTTTAGTGAAGGGAACATATAGATACCAGGGGTTGTTGACCTTTCGAGTTGGCTTTTACAGCGAAAGATAAACAGCCCCTAGGGCTTGGCAATAATCCAAGCCCTTTCTCATGGAGAAGAGTCAAGACTTCCTGAAACTAGCCAGGGTGCCCATCCGCTCGTGGAGTAAGCAACATGATGCCAAAACGCCATACAAACATACCAAAGGCGAGGATCCACAATGCGGCACTCACATCGATCCAAATGAGCATATGTGAAGGGTCAAAAATAACGCCCAAACTTCTCGTTAACGCGGCTCCAATAATCGCAATAAACGCGATACTCATATTCGGACCTTTGTAAATCATGCGCCCTGTGTGCCCCATAGTGACGCGAGCAATCATCGCTAAGATCAACCCACCCAGTGCACCAATCGCAAACAAGTGAATCAAATTGTGACTGGCAAATGCGTTGTCCCAACCACCCCGCAAGATAAGGCTTAAAGGCAGACACAAGTATGCCGTATGTAAAGACCACACAAGTGGCTCACTTAGGGTTAACCAAGGCTTCCAACGTAGGAATCGAACCAATTGCGCGACTCCGGCAAACAGCATCAGTGGCTTACCAAGTTCAGCAAAAGTTACCGGGAAGAAGCTCAACACAAACAACATGACCAAAGGTAGGTTTGCTAGCCAATCTAACCACATGAGTGGCTGAGCTTTTTCGAAGTTAAAACGACGAGCAGTGAAGAATGGAATCACTCGTCCCCCCATCACCGATAGTAATAACGTGAACCACCAAAGCATCGCCTGCCATACCGCCGATGAAGTGAATGGAGGCATGCCCTTCACCGTGGCATAACTGGCAAAATTCGCAAAGATTGCGAGTAAGAATAGCGGGACAAAAAATAGGTTTCGCCAACCTTTAGCACGGTATACACGAATGCCTACTTCATATGCTACAAACAACAGAAATAGTGCTTCAATACTGCTGGTTAACCAAAGTGGTGCTGGTGTCCATAGTAATATTCTTGGTGCCAACCATAAGGCAAACAAAGCCAATAACGTGTAATGCTTAGTGCCATTGATGCCAGTCCAGTTTTGCACAGCAGTCAGCACAAAACCCACCACGATGGCCATCGAGAAACCAAACAACATTTCATGTACATGCCACCACAACGCAGGAACACTCAGTGCGCTTGGCTGTCCGGTCTGAAACATCCATACCCATATCGCAATCGCGATAATGGCGTAGATAGAGCCAAACAGGAAAAAGGGTCTAAACCCGAGTCGCAGCCATGCGGGGATTTTTTCTTCCACTTTTTTATCGGTGATATTCAGCATTGTGATGCCCTCAAGTACCTTTAGGTACTGTCCAAAAATTCAACACCAGCGATCTTACCACAAACATGCATAAAAAATACATGTTATAATTTTAAACTATCCTTTCTAGGTAAAAGCGATGCTCCCTGCGTTGCTTGGAGAGTACTGTTTAGGTATAACAGGTAGAAATGATTTCGTCGAAGTAAGGGAAGCAATCGAGATGTATATATTTGGCTATGGCAGCTTAATTAATTCAGCCTCACGTAAGTTAACGGGGCAGACTGGAGAAGCTATCCCGGTAATTGCTCATGGATTAGTGCGCTACTGGGGAAAAGTCGACGATAGCTATATTTTGTCACCTTTAGTCGTTAACGAAGGCGAGGGTCAAGTAAACGGCGTATTACTTGAAGTTGATGACCAAGCACTGGCTGAGTTTGACCGCCGCGAGCGTGGTTATCACCGTATTCAAATTAGCCCTGAGCAAATCGAAGCTGAAGTCTCGTTTAACCCAGAGCACAGCATTTGGGTCTATGTCAAAAATGACCCTCTACCGCCCTGTTCACTCAGCCCAATCATGCAAAGCTATGTCGATACTGTTTTAGCTGGTTGCTTGGAAGTCTCTCACGCCTTTGCAGAACACTTTGTCCACCATACAATTGGTTGGCAGCATGCAAAAGAAAATGATCGCCACCAGCCTAAATATGGCAACCTTGCTGGAGTGCAGGTCCATCATTATGAGGTGATCGATAACCTAATTAAAAAGGGAGCCTAGCCGCTCCCTTTTGTTACTGTTTTTTAACTGACACCAAGTTAGAACCTGTAATCTAGACCTACATAGAAGCTGTCGAAGTCGAAATCAATATCACCAGCATCACCTTCAATTTCAATTGATACAGAAGAGGCTCGATAACCACCTGAAATCATCAATCCAGACATGAACTCGTATCCTGCTTCTACACCATAGTTAAAGCCGACATTGCTTCCGTCATCAGCAACCCCGTCAAGAGTAAGGTCAACCCCTAACACTCCAATTCCAGCGATCGCGCCAGCATAAAAACCTGTTCCCGGAAGGTAGTATTTCGGCTTAACATTTACGTTAATCCCATATGCATCGATTTCGGTCTTAACTTTTTTCGTCGTAAACCCATCCGAAATAGTAGCGATACCATCAAACGAGCCGAAATTCATATATTCGGCCTCTAAGGCAAAACTCAGCTGCTGAGTTAAAGCTCGTTCAACACCAAAACTTACGCCAAATCCCGTGCTGGAGGATAGATCACCAACTGTTGATTTAGGGATATCAAGATCAGTATTGTGCACCTCGACTCCAACATATCTACCTATGTTTGTGTTGGCTTGAACAGAGCATGACAAAACAACTAATCCCACAGCCAATGATAAAGAAGACACTGCGATATTCATTATAATTTCCTTAAACATCATAATTTTAAATAATATTAATCAAGGAAATATAACTTATGTTGCATATCACTTAAGCTTAATGGTTATAAAATGAGATGTCATGCATAGAGATTTATAATGTTTATCTGTTAACGCTAAACAATTCTTACCCCGGCAGGCATTACACGTTCCGGTGTCAGCAATACGCTTTCCGACTCATCGTCAGTTTCAGCGCACAGCAACATACACTCAGAGGTTTCACCACGCATCTTAGCTTTTGCTAGATTACACAGCACTACCACTTGTTTACCCATCAACTCTTCTTCTGTGTAGTACGGTACAAGGCTCGTTACCGTTTGCAGGGTTTTCTCACCGACATCGATCTGCACAATGTACAGCTTGTCTGCATTCTCATGGCGAGCCACTTCGATGATTTTTCCGGTGCGAATTTCTAGCTTTGCAAAGTCTGAGTAAGCGATCGTTTCCATTGATTAAAACTCCAGTAAATTTTTACTAAAAAGATAACGTTTACACTATCAGTAAGCTTAATAATTACAAGTGGTAAAGATCGCATTTTGGAAAGCAAACATCGCATCAAATTGCACTTATTACACAATGGGTGTTTAATACTCCCAATTAATGTTTTTTAGCCCACGAAAGGTCCCTCATGGCAACAATCAAGGATGTCGCGAAAGAAGCCGGCGTATCGGTCGCAACCGTCTCTCGCGTGATCAACAAGTCACCGAAAGCAAGCCAATCTTCTATCGACGCAGTGACGCAAGCGATGAGCAAATTGGGCTACCGTCCAAACGCGGCAGCACGTGCACTCGTCAGCCAAAGTACCAATACGATGGGCGTGCTGGTAAGCGATGTCTCTGACCCATTCTTCGGCACCATGGTCAAATCGGTTGATAACGTAGCAAGAGAAAATGGGAAGCACATTCTGATTGGCAATGGCTACCACAACCCAGAAGACGAACGCCAAGCGCTAGAGTTGCTGATTAATAGCCGCTGTGAGGCGATTGTGATCCACTCTAAAGGCTTATCAGATGAAGAATTGATTGGCTACGCCAAAGAAGTTAAAGGCATGGTGTTGATCAACCGCCATATCCCAGAGTTGGCAGAACGCTGTATCTCTCTTGATAACCGCAAGGGGGCATACTTAGCGACGGAATATTTGATTCGTCATGGTCACACCAAGATTGCTTGTATCGCCTCATCCCATGACATCGAAGATACCGACGAGCGTTTACAAGGTTACCAAGCAGCACTGAAAGATCACGCTATCGAGCTATCAAAAAGCTATGTCGAATATGGCGAACCAAACAGTGATGGTGGCGAAATTGCAATGACTAACTTGCTGACTAAATCACTTGAAATAACTGGCGTTGTTGCCTACAACGATTACATGGCAGCAGGCGCACTGGCGGCGTTAGACCAAAACGGCATCGACGTACCAGAAAAAGTGTCCATGGTTGGCTTCGACGATGGCTTAATTGCTCGCTTCGTCAATCCAAGTTTGACCACGATTCGTTACCCAATCGAGATGATGGCAGAGCGTGCCGCACGTTTGGCATTAGCACTATCGCGTGATGAACAAGTAGAAGATGACACCATCATCTTTAGCCCGACGTTAGTGCGCCGTAACTCAGTGGATCGTCTTTAAGATATAGCGCTAGTCAGTGCCAAGAAAGGTTACAAAGTAAAAGCTCTGCCACCGAAGTGACAGAGCTTTTTCTTTTTGTGGTGTTTGTAGAGAGTGTTATTGCGCTAACTTTCGATGAGCTTTTGACCTACTGTGAGCAAAAAGCCTACGGTAACCCAAAAGCTCGAAAATGCTCAGTTTACCTAGAAAGCAAACTGATAAGTGGTGCAGAAGCGGTACTCTTGTTCAGGCTCAAGAATACAGTCTGGCTGCGCCCACTCAGCATGGTTTGGCGAATCTGGTAAAAACTGGGTTTCTAATGCCAAGCCCGCGTAATCGTTATATTCGCCGCCACGGCGATTTGGTGCGCCAGCTAACCAGTTGCCCGTGTACAATTGCATCGCAGGCTTGTTTGTCACCACTAACAGGTGCACTTTTTCATCAGGAGAAACCACCAACGCAACCGGTTTCGAAACATCACGATGAGCATCAAATAGGTAGCTATGGTCATACCCTTTGGCGGCAACCTGTTGTTCATCTTGTAAGAAGTGCTCTGAAACTGGTTTTTCACTTCTAAAGTCAAACCCAGTGCCTTTCACATCTTGCAATTCACCAAGCGGAATACCGACCTCAGAGGTTGGTAAGTATTGGCTTGCAACGATGGTTAAGCGATGCGAACGACAATCTAAGTCCGCTTCTGCCCCCAACAAATTAAAGTAGGCATGGTTGGTCAAGTTTACTGGTGTCGCTTTGTCTGTCTTAGCGAAGTACGCAATGCTCACTTGGTTATCATCAGTCAACGTATACGTCACTTGCACTTCTAGATTACCCGGAAAACCTTGGTCGCCATCTTCAGACAACAAAGAGAACGTCACTTGCTGATTTGAGTGAGACTCAATCTTCCAACGACGTTTATCGAAGCCTTCTTCACCACCATGCAGACAGTTACCCGCTTGGTTAGTAGACACTTGAAATACTTCGCCATTCACTTCAAAAAGACCATTGGCGATGCGGTTTGCGTAGCGACCAACAGTGACACCCATGTAACACTGTTGCTGCATAAAGCTCCCCATCGTCCCCACTCCGAGAAGCACTTCACGCAACTCCCCATTCGCCAAAGGTAAACGACAACTCAGCCATGTCGCGCCAATATCCATAAAGGTAACGCTCATGCCTGTGTTATTTTTCAGTTCGACGACGTTGGCAGGCGCGCCATCAAAGGCGGCCTGCTGTGTCATCGTGATAGTTAATGGCTCAGTCATCTCTCGCTCCTACTGCGTCTTAAAGCACTTTGAACTTAAAGCAATTTTGCACTTAAAGTACTTCGACTAAACCAGCGCCGTTTTTCGCTTGGCACACGTAGATGGATTCTTTTAGACCCGTTGCTGCTTGGTACTTCGCTTCTACCGTTGCTTTCACTTCGTCAACCAATGCTGGCGGTACAATTGCAACGATACAACCACCAAAGCCGCCGCCTGTCATGCGCACGCCGCCTTGCTCGCCAATCACTTCTTTCACCATTTCAACTAACGTATCGATCTCTTTGACTGTGATTTCGAAATCATCACGCATGGACGCATGAGAC
The DNA here is from genome assembly GCF_052037695.1 of Vibrio sp. WZ-1. Lineage (NCBI taxonomy): Bacteria > Pseudomonadati > Pseudomonadota > Gammaproteobacteria > Vibrionales > Vibrionaceae > Vibrio > Vibrio sp. WZ-1. The sequence continues at coordinate 146,601 of NZ_JBQEQR010000076.1, forward strand.
TCGGCCATTAGTTCACCCATGCGCTTCATATCGTGTGCGCGAAGTGCTTGCGCCGCTTCTACCGTACGGTCGTTTTCTGTGATTACGTGACGAGCACGTTTTGCGACCATTTCGTCTAGCTCAGAGACTTTCTCGTTGAACTGTTCAATGGTCACATCACGCAGTGCATTTACACCGAAGATACGCGCCGCTTCTTCACACTGCTCACGGCGTGTGTTGTATTCGCTGTCTACCAAGCCACGTTTTTTGTTCGAATTGATGATCACCACCGCCATATCTTCCGGCATCGATACCGCTTCGGTTTCTAGGCTACGGCAATCCAACAGCATGGCGTGATTTTCACGGCCTTCTGCCGAAATCATTTGGTCCATAATGCCGCAATTACAACCGACGAATTCGTTCTCTGCTTGCTGACCGTTCAGTGCAATTTCCGCTTGGCTGATTTCAAGATTGAACAGCACTTTGAACGTTTGGCCAATCACCACTTCCAACGCTGCCGACGAGCTTAAACCCGCACCTTGAGGCACGTTACCGCTAACAGAAATATCCGCACCAGAGAATTGGTAGCCACGAGTAAGAAGGCATTTCACCACACCGCGAATGTAGTTCGCCCACATTTTGTCTTGTTGGAATGTGATTTCTTGCGTGATATCGAACTCATCAACTGCGTTGCCGTAATCCACAGAAACCACGCGCACTAGGTTGTCTTCACGCTTCGCTGCCGCCACAACCGTTTGGTAGTTGATCGCACATGGCAGTACAAAACCGTCGTTGTAATCGGTGTGCTCACCAATCAGGTTGACACGACCAGGCGCTTGAATAATGTGGCTTGGGGCGTAACCTAGCACTTGTTCAAAAGAAGTTTTCACGTTTTGGATTAGATCAGACATAGTAAAATCTCAGCATAAAATTTTTGTGTGAATTCTCGACTGCTTTCATATCTCGCAATCAGAAACGACATATTTGATTGTCTAACATTTGTCATTCCGGACGAGCCCTAGCGAGCATCCGGAATCTACGTTCAGCCACTCTGATGGTAGATTCCGTATCACGCTAGTTCCTCGCTGTACGGAATGACATCTTTCGTATTTATCGTTAGTTACTGTTCTTTGTAATGCACATCGCTCAGGTCACGCAGACGCTGCGCCGCTTGTTCTGCGGTTAAGTCGCGTTGGCTTTCTGCCAGCATTTCATAGCCAACCATAAACTTACGAATCGTTGCGCTACGCAGCAGTGGTGGATAGAACAGTGCGTGCAGCTGCCAATGGTCAATATCAGTGCCTTGTTCAAAGAATGGCGCGTAGTGCCAGCCCATTGAGTAAGGGAAAGAGCATTGGAATAGGTTGTCGTAACGGCTGGTTAGCTTTTTGATTGCAATCGCAAGATCATCACGTTGCTCATCGGTTAGCTCACTCATTCGACGAATGTGCGTTTTAGGAAGTAGCATGGTTTCGAATGGCCAAGCCGCCCAGTAAGGGACAACAGCAATCCAGTGTTCGGTCTCAACCACTGTACGTGAACCGTCTTTAAGTTCAGCTTGCACGTAATCCACCAGCAAGTTGCTGCCATGCTCTTGGTAGTACGCTTTTAAGTTATGTTCTTTACGTTCGATTTCGTTTGGCAAGAAGCTGTTTGCCCAGATTTGACCGTGTGGGTGAGGCTGAGAACAACCCATGGTCTCACCCTTGTTCTCGAATGCTTGAACCCAAACGTAGTCTTTACCCAGCTCTTCGATTTGGTCGTTCCACGTGTCAATCACGCCACGGATTTTGTCGACTGGTAGTTCAGGCAAGGTTTTGCTGTGATCAGGCGAGAAACAAATCACTCGACTCAACCCGCGCACACCTTGCGTTTTGAACAGTGGGTTATCTGATTCAGGTGCATCTGGAGAGTCCACCATCAGTGCTGCGAAGTCATTTTGGAACACGTACGTGACTTGGTAATCTGGGTTTACATCACCAGAAATACGCTCGTTGGTTGGGCAAAGGAAACACTTCTCGTCGTAGCTTGGTAGCTCATCAATCGCAGGTTTCTCATCAGCGCCACTCCAAGGGCGTTTTGCACGATGCGGTGACACTAAAATCCACTGCCCCGTTAGTGGGTTGTAACGACGGTGTGGGTGATCTACTGGGTTAAATTCAACATTCGACATCTTACTTACTCAACTTTTAAAATTTCTTTCATCTGCATTCCCCAATGAAATTGGAGTTGCAGCTAGGCGGTCAATCAACAACAGTGCGACTTCAATTACGCAGGGGAATAACCTTGCGGATTGTTTGACTGCCACTTCCACGTATCTGCCGTCATTTCCGCAACACTGCGCATCGCTTTCCAACCAAGGTCTCGCTCCGCTTTATCTGTACTTGCCCAGCATTCTGCAATGTCACCAGGGCGACGAGGACAAAGCTCATAAGACACTGGATTACCACAAGCCGTTGCGAAAGCTTCTACCATCTCAAGCACGCTAGAGCCTTTGCCCGTGCCTAGGTTGTAAATGTGCAAACCGGCTTTTTCGCCCACCGATTTCAGCGCTGCGATATGGCCGTCTGCCAAGTCCATCACGTGAATGTAATCACGCACGCCAGTGCCGTCCGGTGTTGGGTAGTCATTGCCGAATACCGACAGTTTTTCTCGGCGGCCTACTGCCACTTGCGCGATAAACGGCATCAAGTTGTTTGGGATGCCCTGAGGGTCTTCACCCATAGTGCCCGATGGATGCGCACCAACTGGGTTGAAGTAGCGCAGCAAAGTCACGCTCCAGTCGTTTTCTGCGTTGAACAAATCGCTCAAGCACTCTTCCACCATGTACTTGCTGCGACCGTATGGGTTAGTGGTTGCGCCCGTTGGAGAGTCTTCCGTAATCGGCACAATGTCAGGGTCGCCGTAAACCGTTGCCGAAGAGCTAAATACAATGCTTTTCACGCCCGCCTTACGCATGCTGCGCGCCAACACCAATGAGCCATTCACATTGTTGTCGTAATATTCCAATGGTTTCGCGACAGATTCTCCCACCGCTTTCAGGCCAGCAAAGTGAATCACAGCTTGAATGTTATGTTTGGTAAATACTGAGTCTAAAAAGGCTTCATCACGAATGTCGCCTTGGTAGAAAGCCGGTTGCTTACCAGTTAGCGCTTCAATACGGTTTAACACCTCCACTTTGGCATTACACAAGTTATCGACAATGATTGGCTCCATACCAGCTTCAATCATCTGTACACATGTGTGACTACCGATGTACCCCATACCGCCTGTGACAAGAACTTTCACTTTTGCTTCTCCACTGTTGCTACTGAATGCCCGGTTAATTGCTGATGGTTGGCTGAGCCTAATAAACCAATCACCAGCGAAACGCCGTCCACTTCTTAACTGGCTAAAAGTCTACCAACCAACATCGATCCAGATCCGTGATCGAATTCAAAGTTGTGTAAACGTTTCCACAAAAGAGACAGAAACTCCTATTTATAGAATGTATTTAGTAAACGTGGTCGATTTAATAGGTGAATAACAATGGATAGATAGGACTATGGACTAGGAACAAAAAAACATGCTGTTTTACTAAAAGTTTGTGCATCTTTAAGCACCTGTTTACAATGCATATATTATTATTGCCTCACTGGGACAGTGAGCTATGCCAACGGGAAGTGCACATGGCAACATTAAAAGATATCGCTACTGAAGCTGGCGTCTCACTCGCGACTGTGTCGCGCGTATTAAATGACGATCCGACCTTGAGCGTAAAAGAAGAAACCAAACACCGCATCTTAGAAATCGCAGAAAAGCTGGAATACCGCACCAGCAGTTCCAAAAAAGCCACTAAGGAAGCAAAGCAGAAGCATCACTTTTTAGCCTTGTACAATTACAAGCAAGAAGCAGAAGTGAATGACCCTTATTACCTATCCATTCGTCACGGGATTGAAACCCAATGTGATAAGTTGGGCATCACGCTAACCAACTGCTACGACAGCGTTATCGATGTCGAAACGCAAAAAATCACCGGCATCCTTTTAGTGGGAAAGACCGATAATGCTATTATCCGTAAATTGCCCAAGCGCCTTTCGGACAGTATTTGCTACATCGATTTCTCTGACAATGACAGTACTTATGACTGTGTTGATATCGATCTCGCGAGAATAAGTAAACAAGTGGTCGACTTCTTTGTCGAGCAAGGCTACGAACGGATTGGTTTTATTGGTGGTCAAGATGAACCAAACACCGCGGATATTCGTGAAAATGCGTTTGTTGAATATGGCAACCTAAAAGGCGTAGTGTCGGAAAGCGACATTTATCGCGGCGACTTCTCTAGCTTGTCTGGTTATGACTTAGCAAAAGCCATGCTGACCAAAGGCGACTTTCCCAAAGCACTGTTTATCGCTTCGGACTCAATTGCGATTGGTGTTTTACGCGCAATTCATGAGTTCGGTCTGAACATCCCACAGGACATTGCTCTGATTAGCGTCAATGATATTCCAACCGCACGCTTTACCTTTCCACCGCTTTCGACAGTGCGTATCCACTCAGAGATGATGGGTATTCAAGGGGTAAACTTATTAGTAGAAAAATATCGCGATGGTCGTGCGCTGCCTCTACAAGTTCATGTACCTAGTAAGTTAAAACTACGCGGTACAACCAAATAGTTATCCCTCTTCATTCTAATTTTATAAAGCACTGAATCTTCAGTGCTTTTTATTTCCCTTCTAATAAATCCTGTTACTTTTTACTCATTTTACCCAGCAAATAAGCTTGGGATGCTATTCCTTTACCCCGATCACATCTTGCTCAATGATCGTTCAATAAAACGTGACCAAGTTAAAGTTAAACGTTTTCACTAATTTATTTTAGTAAAACTTTTACTAATATCTTTTCCCAGATAATTAATAACTCTTTTTCAAACGACATCGGCTGCATTTTTCTTTTGGATAACGTCAACATAGGGTCACCCCTTTCATGACTAACCAAACTAAGCCGAGGGGAGAACAAACGTGAACAACTGGGAAAACTTCCTTCATCTACATGAGAACCGTATGGCACCACGAGCTTACTTCTTCTCATACGATTCCGTTAAAAACGCACAAACATTCCAACGCGAACTGAGCAGCCGCTTCAAGCTACTGAGTGGTCAATGGGCATTTAACTACTTCACTAACCCGCTTTTGGTTCCTGAAGCGTTTTACTCACAACAAATGGAAGACTGGGGACATATTACTGTTCCAAACATGTGGCAAATGGAAGGCCACGGCGATCTTCAATACACTGATGAAGGTTTCCCATTCCCTATCGATGTACCGTTTGTACCTACCGATAACCCAACCGGAGCATACCAACGTACTTTCACGCTTGGCCAGCAATGGGACAACAAACAAACCATCATCAAATTTGATGGCGTTGAAACTTACTTCGAAGTTTACGTAAACGGTCATTACGTAGGATTTAGCAAAGGCAGTCGCTTGACTGCTGAGTTCGACATTTCTTCTTACGTTCAACAAGGCGAGAACTTATTGTCTGTACGAGTGATGCAATGGGCAGATTCGACTTACATTGAAGACCAAGATATGTGGTGGACAGCCGGCATATTCCGCGATGTTTACCTTGTCGGAAAAGAGCATGTTCACGTCCAAGATCTGACTGTTCGTACTGATTTCGCCGACGACTACCAAAGCGCCACCTTAGGCTGCCAAGTTGAGCTAGAAAACCTGTCTAACGCCGTTGCGTCTGGTTACACGTTGGAATATGCCCTAAAAGATAAAGGTACTGTCGTTGCAAGCGGCCAATGTGACGCCCTCACTATCCAAGACAACAGCCAAACAAGCTTTGCCATTGATGTTGAGAACCCAACCCATTGGACAGCGGAAAATCCATACCTTTACCAACTGTTCATCACTCTAAAAGATGCACAAGGCAATGTGATTGAGGTGATCCCACAACGTGTTGGCTTCCGAGACATTAAAGTGCGTGATGGTCTGTTCTACATCAACAACCAATACGTGATGCTGCACGGTGTGAACCGCCATGATAACGACCACCTAAAAGGTCGTGCAGTCGGCATGGAGCGCATCGAGAAAGATCTGATCTTGATGAAGCAACACAACATCAACTCAGTTCGCACCGCGCACTACCCTAATGACCCACGCTTCTACGAATTGTGTGACATTTACGGTTTGTTCGTGATGGCAGAAACCGACGTCGAAACCCACGGCTTTGCTAACGTTGGTGATCTAAGTCGCATTACCAATGATGCGGCATGGGAGAGTGTGTTTGTTGACCGCGCAGAGCGCCACATTCACGCACAAAAGAACCACCCTTCGATCATCATGTGGTCACTGGGCAATGAGTCTGGTTACGGCTGCAACATCCGCTCGATGTACGACGCAACCAAAGCGATAGATGACACCCGCTTGGTGCATTACGAAGAAGACCGTGATGCTGAAGTTGTCGACGTGATCTCTACCATGTACTCACGTGCTCAGCTCATGAATCACTTTGGTGAGCACCCACACGAGAAACCACGCATCATCTGCGAATACGCACATGCGATGGGTAACGGCCCAGGCGGTCTAACGGAATACCAAAACGTATTCTACAAACATGACCACATTCAAGGCCACTACGTATGGGAATGGTGTGACCACGGCGTATTAGCACGTGATGAAAACGGCCAAGAGTTCTACAAATATGGCGGTGATTACGGCGATTACCCGAATAACTATAACTTCTGTATGGATGGTTTGATTTACCCAGATCAAACACCTGGGCCGGGCTTGAAAGAGTACAAACAAGTTATTGCACCGGTAAAAATCAAAGCCGTAGAAGGCACGACAAACACCTTCACCGTAGAGAACAAATTGTGGTTTACCAACCTTGATGATTACACCATTACGGCTGATATCCGAGCGGAAGGTGAAACGCTGCGCTGCGTGCAGTTTAAGGTCGAAGATCTCGCAGCCAATAGTGTACGTGAAATCACCATTAACCTGCCTGAGCTGGACGAGCGTGAAGCCTTTATTAACTTCACCGTTCGTAAAGACAGCCGCACTCTGTACAGCGAAGCGAACCACAACATCGCGGTTTACCAGTTCCAACTGAAAGAGAACACAGCAAATGAAGCCAAGTTTGTTAGCCACAACGCACAAGCTTTAGTCACGACAGAAAGCCGCTTAGAGCACGTGATTGAAGGTCACAACTTCACGCTGACCTTCTCTAAAGTCAACGGTAAGCTGACCTCTTGGCGCGTCAATGGTGAAGAGTTGATTCAATCAGAGCCTAAACTAAACTTCTTCAAACCGATGATTGATAACCATAAACAAGAGTACGAAGGGTTGTGGCATCCAGCTCACCTGCAAATCATGCAAGAGCACTTCCGCACTCTGCAAGTGGAAGCTGCTGACGGCTCAGTTTCGGTTACGACCACCAGCATTATTGCCCCGCCAGTGTTCGATTTTGGCATGCGCTGTACGTATCGCTACCAAATCAACGCACAAGGTCACTTGAATGTGGAACTGAACGGTGAGCGCTACGGCGACTACCCACACGTTATCCCTGTAATAGGACTCGACTTAGGCATCAATGGCAACTTTGACCAAGTAAGTTACTACGGTCGCGGCCCTGAAGAGAACTACCAAGACAGTCGCCAAGCAAACTTGATTGATGTCTACCACAGCACGGTAGCGGACATGTTTGAGAACTACCCGTTCCCGCAAAACAACGGCAACCGCCAACACGTTCGCTGGGCATCACTAACTAACCGTCATGGCACAGGTTTGTTGGTGAAGCCACAGCAAGAAATCAACTTCAGTGCTTGGTTCTACACCAACCAAAACCTGCATGAAGCACAACACACCATTGAGCTAGAAAAAAGCGGCTACATTACCCTAAATCTTGACCATCAAGTGATGGGACTGGGTTCTAACTCATGGGGAAGCGAAGTACTTGATTCATACAGAGTTTACATGGATGAATTCCGTTATGGCTTAACACTGATGCCGCTTCAAGCTGGCGATTGCAGTGCTCAAGCCATGGCAAACCATGATTTCGACAATGCATTCTTCACTCAACCTAATACTCAAACAGCAAACGAGGCGTAATCCATGATCGTGTTAGACAACTTAGACCAATTCAAAGTCGTGTACCGCAATGGGCGCAAATGGCAACGCTGTGTCGAGGCGATTGAAAACACCATAAACCTCAAAGATGGCGTGATGTACTCCATCGGAGATTCATTGGTCTACATGATTCAAGACGGCACAAAACAAACTGAAATGTTTGAAGGTAATCGCCGCTACTTCGACGTTCATTACTACCTTGAAGGGCGCGAAACGGTAGAGTTCGCAGACAAGAAAAACCTACAACCCGAGCAAGCTTACCAAGATGAAACCGACCGCGAATTTCTATCTGGCCAAGGTGAGACTCGTGAGCTTTGCGAAGGCCAAGTTGCAATTTTTGATAACACTAAAGCGTACCGCTTTCACGGTGATAACCGCGTTAGAAAGGTGGTGCTGAAAGTGACTATCGAAGACGGCTACTTCTTAAATAAATAACAAAAGAACAAGAGAGGGGCTGCGCTCACAGCAATGCAAGCCCTTCCTCCCTACAATTCCAACGTGATTCATCGGAGATAGAAGATGTCTGAATCCAAACGTAATACGATAGGCAAATTCGGGTTATTGTCCCTTACCTTTGCCGCGGTTTTTAGCTTCAACAACGTAATTAATAACAACATTGAGATCGGTCTTGCTTCAGCGCCAATGTTTTTCTTGGCAACCATTTTTTACTTTATTCCTTTCTGTTTGATCATCGCTGAGTTTGTTTCGCTAAATAAAAACTCTGAAGCGGGCGTGTACGCATGGGTGAAAAGCTCACTCGGTGGCCGATGGGCATTTATTTCTGCCTACACCTACTGGTTTGTTAACCTATTTTTCTTCACTTCATTACTGCCTCGCGTCATAGCTTATGCGTCGTACGCGTTCCTTGGTTATGAATACATTCTGACCCCGCTTACCACAACCGCACTGAGTATGATTTTATTCGCGTTCGCAACTTACGTATCGACCAATGGCGCAAAGATGTTGGGGCCAATTACCTCGGTGACGTCTTCTTTAATGCTATTACTAACCATGTCATACATCCTGCTTGCTGGCGCGGCGTTAATCGGTGGTGTCCAACCTGCTGACCCAATCACAGTAGAAGCTATGGTGCCAGACTTTAGCTGGGCATTCCTCGGCATTACCACTTGGATATTTATGGCTGCTGGCGGCGCTGAATCGGTGGCGGTTTACGTAAATGACGTGAAAGGTGGCTCAAAGTCTTTTGTTAAAGTGATCATCGTTGCGGGTATCTTTATTGGCGTACTTTACTGTGTGGCTTCAGTATTAATTAACGTGTTCGTACCAAGCGAAACGCTAAAATACACTGGCGGCTCTGTACAAGTCTTTGAAGGTTTGGCAGCGCACTTCGGCTTGCCTGAAGTATTGATGAACCGCTTTGTAGGCTTAGTGTCATTCACGGCGATGTTTGGTTCTCTACTGATGTGGACAGCAACACCAGTAAAAATCTTCTTCTCTGAAATCCCAGAAGGTATCTTCGGTAAGAAAACGATAGAGTTGAATGAAAATGGCGTGCCAGCTCGTGCAGCTTGGTACCAATTCCTAATCGTTATTCCACTGATGATCATCCCAACTCTGGGCTCAAATACAGCGCAAGATTTGATGAACACAGTAATTAACATGACAGCTGCGGCGTCTATGTTACCACCGCTGTTTATTATGTTGGCTTACCTAAACCTACGTTTAAAACTGGATCACCTAGAGCGTGATTTCAAAATGGGCTCTCGTATGACAGGTATCGCAGCCGTCTCTGTGCTGATTGTTATCTTTACCGTTGGTTTCCTAGCATCTACCTTCCCAACGGGTGCAGATATCATGACCATTATTTTCTACAACGTTGGTGGCATTGTGATTTTCCTTGGCTTTGCTTGGTGGAAGTACAGCCAATACGAAAAATCACTTAACCAAGAAGAGCGCGCAAAAGAAGCAGCGCCAGCAACTCAAGCGATTAAATCTCACTGATAGAGCTTGATAGCACCTGACAATATTCGTCAGACCAAGGGCATCCACCGGTGCCCTTTTTTATCGCGTCTTATTCACTCATCTTTTGGCTAAGTACTGTTAGCGTGTAGAGTTAACAACATTTGCCACCAGCTGACGTAGCCAAATCCCTTTATCTTCATTGTTACGGCTGGTATGCCAAAGCATAGCAATATCAAAATCAGCGACGGCGATCGGTGGCTGAACCGTGACTAAATCGTCCGAAAATCCCTCTGCCGAGGCCATTTTTTCCGGCACAATGGCTACCAACTCACGCTGCTTAATTAAGTTCCTTATCGTCAAGAAATTACGTGAGGCCACAGTCACCTTACGGCTTAAACCATGTTCTGCGAGCTTTTTGTCTACCTGTGTCGTTAAACTTCCATCAGGGCTCACCAAGGCTTGTTCAATATTGGCAAAAGCTTCAATCGACAATTCAGTCTTACCATTTAATACCTGTTTATCACATAGGCACACATGTTTTTCCGTATAGAGATATTGGCTATCAAAGTTGTCGTCGAGTACTGGCATACTGCCAAGAATGACATCGATCTTGTCATGTTCGGTAATCGCGACATAGTTGCTACGGTTAACATTGATAAAGCTGATTTGCGCTTCCGGCGCGCGCTTGCGGATCTCATCATAAAGCAGAGGGGCGAAGATAAACTCAGCGTAATCGGTAAGACCAATACGACACACGCCAGTGTAGTTCTCTGGCTGAAACTCGGACTTAGTCAGCAAGTCTTTGGCAATCGAATCCAATAAATGATGCACTGTTGGCGCGATATGATGCGCGTGCTCAGTCGGATCCATTTTATGCCCTTTACGCTCAAACAGAGGGTCATCAAACAGCACACGCAAACGCGACAAACTGTGGCTCATGGCGGACTGACTGACAAAACTCTTCTCGGCAGCCAAACTCACACTGCGATAGCGATACAGATAAGAGAAGGTCACCAATAGATTCAAATCGATGTTACGCCACTGAATATCATCTTTCACAAACCACCCAATCCCATTTCATTCATAGATGAAATTAAAACTATTAATTTGAGTCATCTTAGTACATTTCATACAGTAACTGGAGCGTTATTGGATATTTAACAGGCTCAACATGTTTACCATTTTTAAAACCTTTTTTTGGCTTGGTTGGATCAGTTTCGGTGGTCCTGCGGCACACATCGGTTACTTCCGCCAAACGTTCGTGGAAAAACTCAAGTGGATTGATGATAGCGAATACGCACAAATCGTGGCATTGAGCCAATTCCTACCAGGACCGGGGTCAAGCCAAGTTGGCTTTGCATTAGGCTACAAACGCGGAGGTCTGGGCGGTGCTTGTATGGCGTTTCTTGGATTCACCTTACCATCAGTGATCATCATGTTGGCTCTTGCGATGGTGAGTAGCCAAATCACGGATACTGCACTGTTTCAAAACATCGTACACGGCTTGAAGTTACTGGCTGTTGTAGTGGTTGCTGATGCGACATGGGGAATGTACAAAAATTTCTGCCAAAGCAAACTGACTGCAGGCTTGTGTGTGGCAACCGCAATTGCGTTATTGGTCGCACCTAGCATCATGACGCAAATGCTGGTCTTAGTAGTGGCAGGTTTGATTGGTACTCAATATCTGAAGAAAGAATCGACCGCACCAACAGAGCCGTTTAAACCGACTATCGCTCCACTTGCGCTGTTTGCCGTACTTCTCGTTGGTTTACCATTGGTGGCTCATACTCTACCGATGCTCAGATTGTTTAGTGATTTCTTCCAAGCAGGTAGTTTAGTGTTTGGTGGCGGTCACGTCGTTCTTCCGTTGTTGCAAAACATCGTTGGCGATCAGCTCAGCCAAGATGCCGTCCTAACAGGCTATGCAGCAGCGCAAGCCGTACCAGGACCGATGTTTACCTTAGCAACTTACATTGGCTATGAGCTATCGGATACACCAATTCTAGGGGCGCTAGTTGCGACACTGGGCGTCTTCCTTCCGGGCTTCTTGCTGTTACTTGGTGTACTGAAAAACTGGCAAGCGTTGGCAGGTAAGCCTGTAGTGTCTGGCGCGATTAACGGCGTGAATGCCTCAGTGGTTGGTTTACTCTTAGCGGCACTTTACCAACCGGTATTCACTAGTGCTGTGATCGCTCCGATTGATATCGCACTGGTCATTGCAGGTTTCTACCTACATAAAAAGCTTAACCTGTCTGTACTTTGGATGATCGTATTCTTTGTCGCAGCAGGCTGCGTGACGGGTATGATGTAAAACTCAAACGAAAAAGCGCACCATCCGAATAGCTTGGTGCGCTGCTTGAGGCTTAAAAACAGTTTTCTTCTACACCGTATCCATTGCCACTTCTTGGGTTTTACTTTTTACACCGACTTTCCCAACCACAAATTGCGCCACTTTCCAAATCACCACAGTGACAACTAAAGCGACATAACCGTCTACCGCGTAATGCCAAGCAAGGTGTACGGAAGCGATCATAATTATGATTGCAAAACACCAAAGTAAGATTCCCACCTTTTTGTTGATTTGATACGCGCCCAGAGCCAGCAAAACGGAAGAGGCGACGTGCATACTTGGCATAGCCGATATTCCAGCACCTATGTCTGTACTCCGAGAGGAATATGACTGCCATAAATACTCTTGAAGCTGTGACGTTTCACCGCCGTATATTTGCAATAACCAGAAAGAATCAACTTGGTTAGACAATCGATCCATTAAAGGTAAGTACATGGTCTTATCCGGATACAGTAAGTGCATAAAGCATGGTCCGGCCGAGCTCATTGCGACTGCTAAAATGCCCCCAATAAAAAACCAAGTCATAAAAAATGATAGCAGGTAGGATTGTCGATTGTACTCATTCTTGCAATACCACATGAAGTACAAGAAGCTACCCCAAATCAACAAAAACCAAAGGTTGTAGGCGAAGTTAAAAAACATCGTCCAGTATGAACTAGCAAAAAGCTCATGGGTTAAAACCCAAGGTGATACGCCTCCGTGAAGAAAAAGATCCCATTGATAGAACAATTCATCGAATCTGAAAGCGTGAATATCAGGGATGATCTGCTTAAGGTAGGTATAGTTTGCTAAACAGATATTGAGCAACATCACTCTTGATATAAAGACAACAACGTTACTCGCCGGAGATAGCATCCCTTTCAAGGTAATATAATAAGAATAGAATAATCGCTCTTCTTTCTTTATCAGCATTTTGAAGTAAAAAAAGAAACTCCAAGAAAAGAACAACGCTTTCAAACAGATAGATAGTCTGCCTAAGTAATCACTGAACTGATATTGATAAACGACTTGGTCTTGATAGATGCTATAAATCACATAAGTAACGATGCAAGTCAGCAAAACAAAATAATAAAGGAGCTTATCTTTAATAAGCTCTTGAGCAACTTCATTCAAAGAACTTACTAAGATACGCATAGCGACGCCCCTTTGGTTATCTCATTCGCTAACATCAAAAAACAACTGTTGATGTATCTGTACCTTCACGAACCATCGCTAAAGCACGCTCTAAGTTCTTGTTGGCCATTTCATAGTAAGAAGGATTCTTGTTGATGGCTTGCTGCAAGTAAGGGATCGCTTCACCCGGTTTACCTTGAAGAATCAAGAAATAGCCCACATTATTGAGCGCTTCAGGTTCACTCATGTGCTTATTAAATATAGTTAATGCTTGGCGAGGTTGACCTTTAGCTAAAGATATTAACCCTAAGTTATTGATTGCTCTTTCGTTTGTCGGACTTACACTCAATGCAGCATTAGTAAAATGCGACGCTCTAAAATAGTCTTCAACCATATAATAAGAATAACCTAGGCTCACAAGGGCATTAACGTTGCGGTTATCTATCTCCACTGCTTTTCTAAGTAGAGCCTGGGCAGTTTCATGTTGCCCTTTAACATCAGCAAGCACACCAAGCCCAACATAAGCCTCACTTGGAGAGGACTCATCAAAACGCAACCCTGCGACAGATTCTTTAGATACCGTGTCTTTACTGATATTAGGCTCTCCACCCAAACGAATTTGGTCAGCATTGATCGCTCTCAGGTAATAACTCTCACCGACCTCTTTTTTACCTTGCTTCGTGTTGAGCTTTCCTAGTTCAGCTAATGCACCAATATGATCTGGGTTTTCTGCCAACGATGCTCTAAACGATCGATCAGCCAGCTCGTAGTTCTCTCTGACTAGATGGATTTTGCCTACTGTATATAGCGTCTTATCTTTGTGTTGGGCATTAGGAAAGGCAAGTGAGCGGATGTACTCATAGAGTGCGAGGTCGATATTGTTATTACTCAGCGCTGCATCCCCACGTTGAATGGCTTCCTCCTCTGTAGCCGGAGGCGCATCACTAGTTAAAGACTCAACGGGCTTTCCTGAGTACAAGCTTTTATCAAAGTCCGAATCATTTTGTTGAGAAGAGCACGCTCCAAGTAATATAACAGCCCCGATTAAAATAATTTTGTGAATTTCCATATCCCCTATCCCTCTTTATAAAAAGGCTTCGGCAAGAATAATTAATGCCGGTCCGACTGCGACAATAAAGAAACAAGGCCAAATACAAAGCACCATTGGAAACATCATTTTTACTGGTATCTTTGCAGCCATCTCTTCTAAAGCTTGCTGGCGCTTATCCCGATAGTCCTCCGTATACTCACGTAAAGAGTCGACTAAACTACCACCAATTCGTGATGCATGACTGAGCATGCTGACAAGCCCCATAATTTCCTCAACACCTGTTCTTACCACTAACTCCCTTAGTGCTTCAGGCATTGGCTTACCTGCCTGAATCTTCACGCAAACAGTATCAAGCTCATCTGCCAATTCTGGGTGTGAAATGGCTAACTCGTTGGCTACCCGTCTTAATGCAGCGTTAAAACCCAATCCCGACTCGGTACACACCACCAATAGATCCAACATATCAGCAATACCAGCACGAATATTCTCTTGGCGTTTTTTCACCATCTGTCTTAGCACGATATCTGGAGCAAAAAGTCCCGCCGCAACCGCTAAAATCATGTAGGTATAAAGACGGCCTGTATTGGGAAAAACGATGTAGATAAACATTGCAACCAAAAGACCAATGATAGTGGTAACGGATTTGATAGCGTAAAACAGTGATAACGCGTTACGTTGATGAAACCCTGCGTGCATCAGTTTGTCTTTGGTCGTTTCTCTCTCCTTTTCACTGCTTGGAGAAGTGAGTGGCGCTAAAGACTCCAAGGTATCCATCATTCTAGCGTTCGCTTGGGATTTTCCCTGGGGCTCTCCTGATAACTCTGCCAACTTTCTTTTGATTGGGGAGTTCACTCCCATAAGTAAAGAGCCAATCGTCAGAACAACCAAAATCGTTGCGATCATGATGAACGCCATGATGAGGATTTCTTGATCTATATTGATTTGGGCAAGCCAATCTCTTAATTGTTGTTCATTCATAGCTACACCTTCATGCTGACTATTTTCCGAATCCAAAGGGTGCCAATAAAGAGCGCAACCATCCCCATACCAATCAATTTCACACCTGTAGGTGTATTGTGTAGAGGGGCGATATAATCAGGTTTTGAAATGGCAATAATGATGTACATTGCAAACGGAGCCAGAACAAGAATCCACGCGGACATCCGAGATTCTGCTGAAATGGTTTTGATCTTTCTGGTTAGCTTAAATCGAGCTCGGAGAATGCGAGAGAGCTTTTCAATGTTCTCAATTAAGTTACCACCTGTCTCTTTTTGCATCATTACCGCACTGGCAAAAGCCAACATAGAAATCGTAGGCGTTCTTTCGGTAAGCTGCATAATGGCTAAACGTAAGTCATAGCCATAGTTGAGTAGATTGAAGGTTTTAAGAAACTCCGGCCCGAGAGGCGCTGGCATTTCACGCCCCACTTCCCCAAAGGCTTGATTGATCGGTTGTCCGGCTTGTAACACACGCTTAATAATATCCAGAGCTTCTGGCAGCTGCTCTTCAAACTTCATCAAGCGCTGATCAATTCGCTTTTGAATAAATAGGTACTCACAAACCCAAATAAACAGCATAACGGCAATACAAAGATACCAAGCTTGACCAAAAAATAAGAACAACAACGCAACCGCTATTCCTCCAAGCAACGACGCAAATATAAATTTGCTAAATCCGACATTGATTCCTGCTAACTCTAGCTTTCGTTTGAGGTTGTCAAACATGTCGAACTGAACTAATTGTTGCTCTAAAGGACTCAGATCTTTAAGCGCGCTTGCCCTTAATAAGTTGATGCTTTCTTCATCAACATTTTTCCGACTTTCTTTAATTCTTTTAAGCAGTTGCTTCTGCTTTACCTTTTTACCAGCCGAAGGAAGAATTAATGCCTGACTGATAAATACAACCGACAAAAACAGTAAGAAGAGAAAAATAGGACCTTGGTTTTCCATACTTAACTCCTATCGATTTTCCTCAGTGAACAGTTCAAATGGTACATCAAGGCCACGTTTTATCAGTTGGTCATGACAGCTAGGTACAATGCCTGTCGCTACATAATCACCGATTACATTACCTTCCTTGTCCACCCCTAGTCTTTGAAACTTAAAAATCTGAGACATGGTAATCACATCCCCTTCCATACCATTGATCTCTTCAACACTGACCATCCGACGTTTACCATCTTCTTGGCGTTCCATTTGCACCACCAAGTTAATCGCAGAAGCAATTTGGGCACGTAAGTTTTTCGTCGATACATTCCACCCCGCCATTGAGAACATATTCTCAACTCTTCCAAGCGCATCTCGGGGGGTATTGGCGTGAATGGTCGCAAGCGATCCATCATGACCAGTGTTCATCGCAGAAAGCATATCAACGGCCTCAGCACCACGAACCTCACCTACAACGATTCTATCCGGTCGCATACGTAATGAGTTTTTAACCAACTCTCGCTGGTTAATTTCGCCTTTTCCTTCAATATTTGCCGGACGAGTTTCTAAACGGACAATATGAGGCTGTTGCAATTGAAGCTCAGCCGAGTCTTCAATGGTTACAATTCTTTGGTCTTTAGGAATAAAGCCAGAAAGAATATTCAGGGTAGTGGTTTTACCCGAGCCCGTACCACCAGAGATAAGAATATTGAGTTCACCAACCACTGCTGCTTCCAGGAATCGAGCCATGCCCTCAGAAACAGAGTTTAATTGGAGTAGATTCTCCATGGTTAGGCGATCGACTGCGAAACGGCGAATAGAAACGGATGGGCCATCAATTGCAAGAGGAGGGATAATCGCATTAAAACGAGAGCCATCTTTTAGGCGAGCATCAACCATAGGTGAAGACTCATCAATACGACGACCGACTTGGCTAACAATCCTATCAATGATATTTCTTAAATGGCGGTCATCGAGAAAAGTGTGCGGGGTTTTCTCCAGCTTACCAAATCGCTCAACATACACATCATTATGACCATTCACCAAAATATCTGATATTGATGGGTCTTCTAACAATGGCTCCAAAGGCCCAAGACCAAACACTTCATCTTCAATTTGTTTGATAACACGGCTGCGCGCCTCAGAACTAAGCGCATGCGTCGAATCTTCCGAGATAAGCTGAATCACGGCTTGTTTCAGCTCCGTTTTGGCTCGGTCTTCTTCTAGGTGAGATAACAGTCCCACATCAAGCGTATCAAGCAACTGCTTGTGATAGTAATGTTTAACTGCAAGATCTTGCTCAAGCTGTTTTTTTTGTTCTTCAACTGCTTTTAGCTTTGCTTCTAGTGGTGAAAGAGAATCAGCACTTTCTGTTTCTACTTCTTCTTGCTCTACCACTTCGACGTCAAGCTTGGCTTCCTCTTCTTGCGCTAGTTCAGAAAAACTTGCCCCAACACTTTTTCGTTTAAAAAACATAGCCCCCTCCTTGGCTTATGAAAAGAATTTCTTAAACCAGCTTTTTTCATCCTCTTTTGGGTTCTCTAGTAAATGTGATATCTCTGCTAGAGATGCTTTTATTGCACTATTTTTCTTCGATTGAACGATTGGGTTACCTAAATTGGCACACTCTAACGCTAAAGAAAAATTATTGGGTACAATATGAATTGAACGCCCTTTAATCGTACTCTCAATATCTTTTACCGATATCTCTGCTTTTTTATCAAAGCGATTTACGATTACCTCAATATTATGGGCGCCAACACTATAATCTAACTCCAAAATCCTTGCGTAATTAGATGCGTGCTTTATTGACGTTACATTTTGTTGAACGACCAAAAATACATGTGTCGCTGGAGATATAATCTGTTGGAATGTATGATCGATACCATGAGACATATCAACGATAATATGGGAATAAAATTGTCTCAATAACGGTAATAACTTACTGATCCCAGCAGCACATTTGAAATTATCTTTGATATTTTCTTGATTAAAACAGAGGTAATTTAATCCTGATGAGTGCCTAAATATTAATGTATCCAACGATAACTCATCGAGATCTGATATTTGCTCGACTACATCATTGATGCTGTACTTTGGCTTACAGTTTAAGTAATCTGCCGCGTCACTAAACTGCATATCCAGATCGACAAGTAATACTTTACTCTGCACGTAGCTTGCCAATTCAATCGCAGAATTCAAAGCTAATGTAGTTGCCCCGGCACCACCTTTCGTATTGATAAACAGCGTCAAATCACCCATCTTTTTACTAAAGATTTTTTCTTCAGCCGTCGTTTTTAAGAGAGGATATATCTCTTCAAAGTCAAACTTTTTAGAAAAATAGTCTGATGCTCCCAGCTTTAACGCCATTTTAAGTGAAGCAGTATCATGCTCTTCACCAAACACGATAAGTGATGTATTTGATTGCTGTAAGTTACTGTCGTTAGAGTAGACATGTGCAATTTTTTGCGCCCATCCATCCCCTGTTTCGACATAAACCAGGTCCGGACTTTGCTTGCTCTTCACATTCTCTTGAACAAAGAGCTTTAACTCGATCCACTCTATATTTACATTCAAGCACTCAGACAGTTCAGCGATCATATGTGCTTTGAATTCTGCAGATGAATAAACAACCCAAATAATCAAATTTGTCTTCAAAGTTTTACTACGATCGCTTGCAATTTTTATTGGTTTCAACACGTTGCTACTCCCTCAGCAGTTCGTAATAACATCCGTTCCCTCTGGCCTTAAAATTCCAAGGCTCTCAGCAGGAAGGATGGTTTCAAAATTTGGTGTTGTTCCTATAGCATTAATCAAAAATGATAATACGACAAACTGAAAGCTATAATTTATTGCTCGTGCTTTAACGTATTTGATCTGTGTTAATGTTGCATCGAGCACTGTCGAATCCGCCATTGGCGTACTCAAAAAACCAGATACGTCTACAGTATTACCATTTTGGTCTAAATAGGTAATTTCCAAATTATTAGCATTAAACCCCGATGGGTAGATACTCACTACCGCAGGCATTGACGGAATATCATCCCTATCGGCGACATAACAAACTGTCGCCAAACGTGCAGCTCTTCTGGTTACTTCATTTACCATTTGTACTGAATAAAAGTAAGCCGCAAATTCCAGGATAACGAAGATAACGATTAGTACACTGACTGCAATAATCGAAAATTCGACTTGAGTAACCCCTTTCTGTTTTGACAATAGCGTCCTCATGGCCCCGTCCTCATCTTGGCTGATGCTCCAATCGAAAACTGAAGAGATTCATTGGAAAACGGTAAACTGGAAAATAATGGTGTGTAATTATAAGTAGCAGAAAGCGTCACTTCTTTATTCGCCACCGTTGGTTGCGTCACCACGATATCATCAACACCAATCAAGTCGATAATAGGTGAACCTGCTGCTGCTGGATTACCGTAAATAACAACATTTTTAATATTGGACTCTTCAGCTATTGCATCAAAGTTCAGCGTACCGTAAGTGTCCACAACGGCGTACCTCGCACCGTTTTGTAGCGCTTTGTTCACTTGAGTGTATTGGATAAATGCCCGCCCAACATCCATAACTAGCACTGCTAGCATCAGTAGCACTGGTAACGTAATAATAAACTCAATAGCAGCCAACCCTTGACTGTGACTTGGTTTACCTACCTTTCTAACACTACACTTCATTGGATTTCTCAATATCATCATGATTCTCCACTTAGCGGATCATCATAGAGCTGAATACGATATGGTCCCTTATCTGTAGGGTTATTACCCGTGGCGCCATTGTTGATCATGCAGTCATAAAGAAATTGACCAAAAATCGATGCTTGACCTGAGTTTTCAACCCGCTGAAGTAGAAAGAAGCAGCCAAACCCCAAAACATCAAAGTCGGTCTTACCAGTAGAGTCTTCTGTACAATCAACAATCGGCACCCGTAATATTCTTCGACCACTCTGTCCCGCATCACCTAGATAGTCATTACCAGAGCAACTTCCTCCGTTTTCACAACCACTCAGCTCATTAAGGTAATCCGCGTAATACAAGTCCCCCGAGTAAGTCCCTCCTTCCTGCATCAAAATATTAGGTTCTCTTATATATTTATCAGGCAGGACTGTTCCGTCATTCTGAATTGGACCAGAGAAATCATTGAGCCTTGTATTCAAACCTTGAGCAACTGGACCAATACTGTTACCCGGCTTGGTAGTTACGGTAGTCCCAACTGCTGCACAACCGTTGTAAGCCCCAGCTAAAGCTTGTCGAACTAAAGCGGAACCACCGCCACTATTACCATCACTATCACCTCCACTCCCTACATCACCGGTACTGAAGTCTAGTAGCTGGAAATTCCCAGGGCCCATATCGGTATTGTCCTGATCCCCAACTTTCAGTTCGTGAATCAACGATGGATCAGAATCTGTATTTGGATTATAGCCGTCAGGGTTATAGCCCCATACCGCATCAGCCCCAGCAGTTGGATCACCACACATTGCAACTGGGGTTATATTGCAGGTATACGCAATAGCAGCGCTGCGTCCTGCTACGGCACTGGCAGAAACATTCTTATTGCCCCCAAAGATGTAACTCAGATACTGGGTCAACGGCATCTCCGTCACAGCGACACGAACGTAGATATCGTCATCCTCTGGTAATGTAAAAAAAGCCGCGTCGACCCAACTTTGCCTATCAGCAGAAAATGTCACAGCTGAGTTGCCGGTTGTAAACGTCATTTCACTGTTACCAGATGATGCCGCAAAGCTATTTAGCATCGCTATCGCAGCCGTTTCGGCTTGAGTCACATCCAGTGTATTATCAGCCACTACCGCCCCAGCTAAAGCGGCTGAATCTACTGCATTTTGTAATCGTGCTTTATTTAGTATTTGATGGTTAATATCGATTGCAAATGCTGCCATGGCTAAAATGAACAACATCAACAAACTCACTAACACCAGAACGATACCACTTTGCTTCGTTCTGGATGAGGCATTGCCTTTTATTAGCATAGCCCACTCCTTAAGCAGTAAGTTCTGCTTAGTCTTTGTCTTTGGCTATCCCATTATTGTTGTAAACCTCAAGACTTACTTGTGAACGCTCTCCGCTGCCTTCTGGCAAATAACCTAAGTTCTCTTGCCACGCATCAGGATTGAGTGTTTGTTCTGCTCGTAATTGGCTTACTGAGATTCCAAGCTCTGGTTCATTCGCACAGCCCAAGAGCCCCAGAGATGCAACAAAAATGAACAATAGGAATAATTTTTTCATCCTGACTCCTCCTATAAACTGTGTCCAAATTTACCCTCGGAACCACCTTCCGAAACGTTGTAATCAATAACATTGAGATCAAGCTGATCATCACTATTCAGTTTGTATCTATCAAAATCGAGTTGCGCACCTTTACCCAATAAATAGAACTCCACATCATTTGGGCTAACAAAACCGTCTGTCGGTAACGTTACTCTTCTTCTGTCAATTGGCTTGGCTAATCTTGGGGTGACTAAAATTACCAGTTCAGTCTCGCCGGATGTGAATTCTTCACTTTTAAACAGTCGACCAAGCACTGGAATATCACTTGCTCCTGGGATACCACTATCCACATTCCGAGCGTTTTCGCTTAACAGACCTGCAATACCGATAGTTTGTCCATCTGCAAGTTCTAACGTCGTTCCCGCACTACGTTTAGTGATTGGAGGAATAAAGAATGCAGCATTCACTTCACCAGGGCTAAAGGTTAATACCCCCGAGTTAGCAATTTCACTGACATTAACATTCATCTTTAAGTTGATTTTTTTATCACTAAGAATGTATGGGACAAAATCTAATGCGACCCCGTA
Source organism: Vibrio sp. WZ-1 (assembly GCF_052037695.1). Taxonomy (NCBI): domain Bacteria; kingdom Pseudomonadati; phylum Pseudomonadota; class Gammaproteobacteria; order Vibrionales; family Vibrionaceae; genus Vibrio; species Vibrio sp. WZ-1. Next base: position 168,886 of record NZ_JBQEQR010000076.1, read on the forward strand.
CTCTTTGTAATCAATGGTAATACCATCGTCATTCGGTACTGGTATAGGGAACTCACCACCAGCAATAAATTCAGCTTGTGTACCACTCAGTGCAGTCAGGCTTGGTTCCGCAAGCACTTTCGCTACGCCATTTTGCTTAGCGACATCCAGTGCAAAGGTAAATAGAGTGTTGCTGTCAATAAATGAGCCAAGAAAACCGAACTCATTCACACCAGGCGCATTGAGAATAGGCTGAATGATCCCGTCAATACCCTGGATATCACCCCCTACCGTTGTTGCCCCCCAGGTAAAATCACCACTTTTTTGAAAGAAATGGAAATTGGAATCAAAGCGGCGTACTAGGCTACGTTGCACTTCCGCAACAGTCACTTCCAAAGTTACTTGCTGTGCACCACCAATAGACAAAAGGTTGATAACAGGGCTTTCATGTACTTTGTCATCATCATTACTGTCTTTTTCCTTATCCACCGCATCGCCTACAGCAAAGGTTTCGGCAACTTTAATAGCGGTGTCCATATTTTGCTGACTACTTACTAAGCCACGTAGCACGATTTTTTCTTGCGCACTGTGTACTTCAATACTTTCGTTCGGTAAGAACTGATACAGTTTTGCTTTAAGGCTATTCAGATCATGGGTGACTTCAACATTAAAGGACTCAATGAGCCGACCTCTACTGTCCCAAACAGAAACATTCGTCGTCCCTAGTTTTTTACCAATGAGAAACAGCTCATTGGATCTCAATATCAAAAGATCTAATACTGCAGGATCCCCCAGCGTTACTTTCTTCGCCTTTCCCGAGATCATTAGTTGAGTTGACTGATGATGCGGTACAGTAACGATTTTTCCAGACTGCGCTGCTACCGCGTTAACAGAAAAACAGATAAGAAGTAACTGACAAAAAATAAGAATTGTTCTTTTCATAAGTCACCTAATTACTTACTCGGACATTTGATGCCTGAGTTCCCTTAATTACCGTCACGCTAGGTCGCGGTGTATAACGTTTTTTCGCAATTGGTTTATCGACCTCGTGAGGGTTCCTTAGCGCTAATTGGATCTTTCCTTTACTATTTTCTGTAAGCAGTTTTTCCGCTTCTTTCGGTGTCACTTCCAACGTGACCGCTCGCACAATGACTGGCTTGTTGTCTTTAGTTTTTGCTGTTTGGTCAACGGCCAACACCTTGATATTTTTAAGAACTGTGGTTGTATTCGCTCTTTTCCCCTTCCCATCGCCGATGGTATTAAGAATATCCACCTTATTCCCCGGTAATAGGAAACCAGCAACACCAATAACGTCATTAACCCTTATTGTTACGGCACGTTTGCTTTCTGGGATTAGTGCCGCGAGCGTTGCTCCTTCACCGGGTAGTGCCAAACGCTCTGGCTGAACCATCTCTCCATCGTAAATGGTTGTAGCAACGATTCTTCCAACGGCTTGTTCTGGTACTTTTAGCGTGCTCTCTTTAATCCAATCCACTTCCATTAATTTCGTGGTCAAATGACGTTCTTCAACAACAGTACCCGGCTCTAACTCCATAGCAGCAATTAACACAGGATGGCGCTCAACCTCTTCGAGCTCTACCGTTGGTTGATTTTGTCCATCAAGCCACTGCTTCGCTATCATCACGGCTCCCAGTCCAAACACAATCGAGAGTAATAACAGCATAACTATCTGTATCCGACTCATAATTCTCTATCTCCCTATTCATCAACAGTAAAGTAGAGTTCCCAAGCTCTTCGCAGTACATCTGCGTCAACTTCACTGTTACGCCCCTCAAACAATAAAATATCCCTGCTAATACCCAACAAATCTTTAGGTAAACAAGGGTAGAAAGCTTTACCACTTTCGCTATGAAGGCCCATTAATGTGTCGATAATCCCTTCCTTAAGTGAAAGTTTTTTGTTTTTAGCGGTTTCGTATAGAAGTGAAACATAATCGTCATGCTCGAGCGGACGAAATTCCACTTTGTACCCAAGTCTTCTGAGAAAGGCAGGATCGGCAATTGAGCTTGGTGGTAAATTGGATGAAAACGCTAACGTCAACATAAACGGCACTGTAATTTGTTGACCATTGGGTAAAGCGAGATGATCGAAGAAGTACTCCATTGGTACAATCCAACGGTTAAGAATGGCATCCACCGGCATAGGTTGACGACCTAAGTCATCAATAACCAATATCCCGTTATTCGCCATCATTTGTAGTGGAGCAATCCAAATACGATTATGTTCACTATGATTCACTTCCAACATCTCCATCGTGAGCTCACCACCCACTTGGATATTAGGTCGTTCACATAGCACCCACCTCTTGTCGTAGTGTCGTTCTAACTTGATACTCAATCGCGCATGGTTATCATCTAGTCTACGGTGGTGGTGTTCCGAATAGACTTTGATGACGTTTCCGTCAGCGTAGACCGCGTAAGGGATAAAAACTGACGTATTCATCGCATTCAATACGCGAGCAGCCACATAACTCTTACCTGTCCCTGCATGGCCATAAAGTAGCAATGCCCTACCAGAGTTAATGGCTGGGCCCAAGATTGGAATCAGCCGTTCAGAGCCATAAACATCATGTAGCGCTCTATCAACATCCTTCCTCTCAATTGGATACTTGCGGATATCTTGCGCCTCAACTACTGCCCAATATTCTTCTAAAGAAACAGGAACAGGCCCAATATATGCATCCTTGCGAAACGCGAGTTCCGCTTCAGCCATACCAAGCTCAGTGAGTCCGTAGCGAACATTAGAATAAGAGTGATGCGTTTGATCTGTGACAGGTTGATACACTTCAACCCAACTGCGACGTCTTAGTTGAGCCAGTGCGTTTTCAACAATATGAGAGACAACACACAATCGGCTAGTCAACTCGACTAGGTCGCATTTTGGGTAAGCGGATAAGTGCTTCAGAACCAGGTTCTCTAGAACAGCGGGTGGCACCCCTAGAGCCTCTTCTGATGCTGGCACTTTCGGTGGCGTAATTTGTGGCACAAGTTTTTCCAAGCAAACAGAGCCCATGCGACCTCCCTATCACAGGCAACTTCATTACTTATCAGAAGCGCAAGATTCTCTTGTCTACTAATAAATGTAAGAGTAATAAGCTAAGCCAATAACAATGACAGGAGCGAATGGGATAACTAAATGAGACTCGTGCCTAAAGCCTGGTGTGGCTTTTCGTAAGCAGTAGCCCCTCACCTGATGCGACAATGGTTTGTCATTACTTGCAATATGTAGAGCAGCATAAAACAGCCCAACAATCCCTCCGGCAAGAATAACCCACATCATCGCGTCCCCAATACGACTTAACCCCAACCATACACCTACAACAGCCAACAATTTGACGTCTCCACCAGCCATGACCCTCAACATAAACAAACCAAAGCAGATGAAGAATGTAACGACGCCCCCTTTGACGTGATCGAACCAATCCGTACTAGGGGTGCTTATGAGTGAAGCAACAACAACTAAAAATAAAACTAAAACATACTTGTTAGGAATGCGGTGCCTCTGTGCATCAGAGACACCAATAGCAATCAACAATCCCCAAACAAGCAGATCCATTTCAGACCAACTGTTATTGAGAGCTAATCGCTGTAGCAACTGATGTAAATTTGGTAGCTAGAGTACTCCAGAAACCAATATTAAGCAGTGCAGCCACAATCAGTGCAGCACCTAGAATATATTCCAGCAGCGTTAGACCTTCTTCGTCTTCAATGAAGTCATTGAATAATTTGCGTACAGATTCCATTTGTAGTCCCCTCATAATTCCCGTTGTAAATGACGTATTTGCAAAGCAACCTGCGCCATGAGTTAACAGTAGGACAAACGAAAAATTGACGGTTAGGACTTTTTTGCTAACGATTAGGACTTTTTTGCTAATTAATATTTATATTAACTCATAGCTATACGTTGAATATCTAGATATTAGATCTCTATCCATATCACACTTGCACAACTGCTTAATAGTTCTACACTTAATGCTGACATGATGGCTAATACTCGACGAAAGAAATATAAAAACAAACGTGGAATTAGATCACTCAGGCTTTCAAAAACATTGTGACCGTCTCAATAATGAGAGGAAAGAACGTGAGAGAAACCATCACTATTTATTGGCTTGGTGAGCCATTCCATTCCCTTCCTAAGCACTTTCGTGGTGATATAGAATCCAGATTTGAAGTGCTAGACTGTGGAAAGGATGTCTCAGTCATGAGCGAAAAAGGCACTTCGCACTATTTTGTGTACTTAATTCAACCAGACTATAATTTCCTCAAGTCGGTTTACACTCTCTGCTCCAACCTTGATAAAAAGCTCATTGTTTTATTCGAAAACAATGACGAACTGGTACTCCCTCAAGCTAAAATATGTTCAGAGGTATATCACTTAGAATCAAATCATTTTTCTGATTGGATAGAATCTGTAAGGTTAAGGTATTTTCAAGGTGCTACCTATAACAGGAATATCGATTTAAAAATAGACATTAGCCTCTTACATAATAATTCAAACCTAGACCGTGTTATTCAGTACGTAACAAAGAATGTTCACCGTGAAATAAGAGAGCAAGATGTTGCAGCGTTATGTCATTATTCCGTAACGTATTTTTCCAAATTATTTCATCAAAAAGTCGGTATTAGCTTTCGAGATTTTGTTACGACCAAACGAATAAACCTGGCGAAAAAACTTCTAGTAGAAGACAACTCGGCCAAAATTGCTTATGTTGCCTACCAGTGCGGATACCGAGACGTGTCTTACTTTTCCCGGATCTTCAAGAAAAAAACGGGGTACTCTCCTGCCGCATATCGTCAAAAATTTTAACACTCCCCACAACGTTATTAAACGCACAGAAATGAGCAATGATACTCACTGATGTGGAATGAACATGCTAAAGTTAACAATGTTTTAACAACTATAAATACAAGTAAAAGACATGGAGTCACTTAACATGAATCAGCCTAACCCTAAAGTCGCTACTGGCTGCGCTCTCCCGCCACCAAATGAAATGATTCTCAAATGGGCAAAGGAACGCCCAAATGAAATCTATCTAAAACAAATCATCAACAGGCAGTTTGTTGAGTTCACTTATGCCGAAGTTGCTGAACAAGCACTAAAACTTGTGTCTGCACTGCGAAACCTCGGAGTAAAGCCTGGAGACAAAGTGGCATTAGTCTCCAAAAACTGTGCCGAATGGTTTATCTGTGATCTTGCGATGATGCTTGGTGACTATGTTAGTGTACCAATCTTCCCGACAGCTGGAGCTGACACTATCGAGTACTGTGTTACCCACAGCGAGAGTAAAGCACTTATCGGAGGTAAGCTCGACGATCCTGCCGCTACTCAGCAGGTTATCAATGCAATGCCAGATATCATCAGTATTGCGTTACCCTACGAGACGGCTCCAGATTGCCAATATCAATACAAGGAGCTGATTGCGAATGTGATGCCAAGTGAAGAGCGTCCGCAACACCATGATGATAAGTTAATGTCGCTTGTTTATACTTCTGGTACTTCTGGCTTACCAAAAGGCGCGATGCTCACCTACGGAGCATTCAGCTGGTCAGTTCAGCAATTAATTAATCATATTGGTATTCAAGAAAACGACCGTTTGTTCTCTTACTTGCCACTTGCTCACATTACCGAGCGTGTATACATCTTCGGCTCCTCAATTATGGGTGGTGTAACGACGGCCTTCCCAGAGTCTCTCGATACCTTTATCGAAGATGTGAAAATGCACCGCCCGACACTATTTATTTCCGTACCTCGTTTATGGACCTTGTTCCAGCAACGCATCCAAGACAAACTTCCGCAGAAGAAGCTCAACATTCTGTTGAAGATCCCATTCGTCAATTCACTGATCAAGAAAAAGCTGGCGGAAGGCTTAGGCTTAGACCAAGCACGAGTTCTTGGTTGCGGTTCTGCGCCCGTGTCGCCTGCTTTGTTGGAGTGGTACAGAAGTGTAGGCTTGAACATCACTGAAGCTTGGGGCATGACAGAATCTTTCGCCTACAGCACAATTAACTACCCATTCCGTGCCGATAAAATTGGCTCAGTGGGTAATGCTGGCCCTGGCATCGAACTGAAGATCGCTGAAGATGATGAAATCATGGTTCGCAGTAAAGGCTTGTTCTCTGGGTACTACAAGAACGACATTGCCACGCAAGAGTCATTTGACTCAGAAGGTTGGCTCCACACAGGAGATATTGGCTCAATCGATGCGGATGGTTACCTGACTATCCAAGGTCGTAAGAAGGACACCTTTAAAACTTCAAAAGGTAAATTCGTCGCGCCTGTTCCTATTGAGAAGAAACTGTTCGAATACAGCCGGGTCGAAATGATGTGTTTGATCGGCCTAGGCTTGCCAGGACCTATCTTGCTGGTGGTTCCTCACGACTTCCCGCACTTCGACAAAGAACGTTATGCCCGTACCACCCGTAAAGTTATTACTCGAATGAACAAAGAGCTGGAATCACATGAGCAAATCAAAGGGGTATTGATGATTCAAGATCCTTGGAGTATCGAAAATGGCATCCTGACTCCGACCTTGAAGATCAAGCGTCATGCTCTAGAACAGAAATATCATGAAATTGGTCACAACTGGCCAAAAGGTGAAATGGTTGTGTGGGAAGAAGACCTGTAATCAATTCACCACCCTACACTGTCTTGTCAAACGCTCCCTAATTACGGAGCGTTTTTATTTCCTTTAGCTTGCCGAACGATAGATATTAAAAAGCCCCGCACTAGGCGGGGCTTTGAGATCTTAAAGAGTTAACTTAAGAATTACTTCTTAGCGTCACGCTCTTTAACTTCTGCGATTACTTGCTCAGCAACGTTTGCTGGACAAGCTGCGTAGCGTGCGAACTCCATAGAGAACTGACCACGACCAGAAGTGATAGTACGTAGGTGACCGATGTAACCAAACATTTCTGATAGAGGAACGTCTGCTTTAATACGAACGCCTGTAGTACCAGCTTGTTGGTCTTTGATCATACCACGACGACGGTTAAGGTCACCGATTACGTCACCAACGTTGTCTTCTGGAGTGAACACGTCAACGTTCATGATTGGCTCAAGAAGTTGCGCGCCAGCTTTAGGCATAGACTGACGGAATGCACCTTTCGCTGCGATTTCGTAAGCGATTGCTGATGAGTCAACTGCGTGGAAACCACCGTCGAATAGTTCAACTTCAACGTCTAGAGTTGGGAAGCCAGCTAGAACACCAGTATCCATCATTGACGCAAAGCCTTTCTCAACTGCAGGCCAGAATTCTTTAGGTACGTTACCACCAACAACTGTTGATTTGAACGTGAAGCCAGAGTTTGGCTCACCTGGTTTGATACGGTAGTCGATCTTACCGAACTGACCAGAACCACCAGACTGCTTCTTGTGCGTGTAGCTATCTTCAACTGCTTGAGTGATAGTTTCACGGTAAGCTACCTGTGGAGCACCTACTTCTAGCTCAACGCCGTAAGTACGCTTAAGGATGTCTACCTTGATGTCTAGGTGAAGTTCACCCATACCTTTCAGGATAGTTTCACCTGAATCTTCATCAGTCTCAACTTGGAATGATGGATCTTCTGCAACCATTTTACCGATCGCGATACCCATTTTCTCAGTAGAACCTTTGTCTTTTGGAGAAACAGCAATAGAGATTACTGGTTCTGGGAAGATCATAGCTTCTAGAGTACATTCGTGCTTAGGATCACATAGAGTGTGACCAGTTTGAACGTTCTTCATACCTACTACAGCGATGATGTCACCAGCTTGAGCTTCAGTAAGTTCGTTACGTTCGTCAGCTTGCATCTCACACATACGACCGATACGCTCAGTCTTACCAGTTGCAGAGTTAAGGATTGTGTCACCCTTCTTCATGCGACCAGAGTAGATACGGATAAATGTTAGTGCACCAAAACGGTCGTCCATGATCTTGAACGCAAGTGCTTTTAGTGGCGCGTCAGCGTCAACTGTAGCAACTTCACCTGTCGGCTCACCAGTTTCTGGATCTGTTAGTGGTTGAGGATCAACTTCAGCTGGAGCTGGTAGGTAATCTACAACAGCGTCAAGGATAAGTTGCATACCTTTGTTTTTGAATGCAGAACCACAGAATGTTGGGAAGAACGCTAGATCACGAGTACCTTTACGGATACAAGCTTTTAGTTGATCGATAGTCGGCTCTTCGCCTTCCATGTAAGCTTCCATTAGGTCGTCGTCTTGCTCTACAGCAGTTTCAACTAGCTCTTCACGGTACTGTTCTAGGTCATCAAGCATGTCCGCAGGAACGTCTTGGATTTCGTAGTTTTCTGGTAGACCTGTGTCATCCCAAACGTAAGCTTTACGGTTTAGTACGTCTACAACACCAACGAAATCGTCTTCACGACCGATAGGTAGAGTCATAACTAGTGGGTTTGCACCTAGTACGTTCTTAACTTGGTCAACAACGTTGAAGAAGTCTGCACCCATACGGTCTAGTTTGTTTACGAAGATCAGACGAGCAACTTCTGAGTCGTTCGCGTAACGCCAGTTTGTTTCTGACTGAGGCTCAACACCACCAGAACCACAGAATACACCGATACCACCGTCAAGAACTTTAAGTGAACGGTATACTTCAACTGTAAAGTCTACGTGTCCAGGAGTGTCGATTACGTTCAGGCGGTGACCGTTCCACTCACAAGTTACTGCTGCAGACTGGATTGTAATACCACGCTCAGCTTCTTGCTCCATGAAGTCAGTTGTAGACTCGCCGTCGTGTACTTCACCAGTCTTATGGATTTTACCAGTAAGCTTCAGGATACGCTCAGTTGTGGTAGTTTTACCCGCATCAACGTGCGCGAAAATACCAATGTTTCTGTATTTTGATAAATCAGTCATTGTCTTACTCTGTTAATAAGGTATAAAGTGCGCGCAGAGTATATCACAATCTGTCAAGACGGATACCTTTGCGTGCCATTGGAACAAAAAAAATTTTAACGTCGATTTTCCACCATCAAATAATAGTCAAACTTCGCAATTTGTGTGCTTAATTCGATTATATTAACGATAGATTCAACATTATTGTTACCCCTTAAATTGGGGCACAAGATAGTGTTTACAACTCATCAAATGCTTCGATAGCCTCCGATAGTTTTTTTACACCATGGATTTGCATACCAGGAATACCACCCTTTGGCATATTCGCTGCTGGTACGATCGCTTTCTTAAAGCCGTGCTTGAATGCTTCATTCAAACGCTCTTGGCCACTTGGCACTGGGCGAATTTCTCCCGCCAACCCCACTTCACCAAACACCACCACATCTTTCGGTAATGGTCGGTCACGAAAACTCGATAAAAGCGCCATAACTAACGCAAGGTCAGCACTGGTCTCTGTCACCTTTACGCCACCAACCACATTCACAAACACGTCTTGGTCTGCCATTTGTAGACCACCGTGCTTATGCAGCACTGCTAATAATAGAGAGAGGCGGTTCTGTTCTAAACCTACCGCTACACGACGTGGGTTTGCCAATTGTGAGTAGTCGACCAGCGCCTGAATCTCTACTAATAGAGGGCGCGTACCTTCCCAAACCACCATCACAGAAGAACCGGAGGTCTCTTCTTCACCACGAGATAGGAAAATTGCCGACGGATTATTGACCTCTTTCAATCCTTGCCCCGTCATGGCAAAGACGCCAAGTTCGTTTACCGCACCGAAACGGTTTTTGTGACTACGTAAGGTACGAAAGCGGCTATCTGTACCGCCATCGAGCAGTACTGAACAGTCAATAATGTGTTCAAGTACTTTCGGGCCGGCAAGAGTACCATCTTTTGTCACGTGACCAACAATAAATACTGCAACATTGTTTTGCTTCGCGTATCTCGTTAAAGCCGTTGCTGATTCACGAACCTGAGCCACACTACCCGGCGAAGATTGAACGTCAGACACATGCATTACTTGAATCGAGTCAATAACCATAATGCGCGGCTGTTCTTTCTCAGCAATCTGGCAAATCTTATCGACATTGGTTTCCGACAACATCTTTAGATGCTCTTTCGGCAACCCAAGACGCGAGGCTCGCATTGCTACTTGCTGAAGTGATTCCTCACCAGTGACATAGAGAGTCGGCATTTGTGCAGACAGCAAACACATCGTTTGCAGCAGCAACGTCGATTTACCTGCACCAGGGTTACCACCAATCAGAATTGCCGCACCAGGAACCACGCCACCACCAAGCACACGATCGAGTTCTTTAAAACCACTAGTAAACCTTGGCACTTCTTGTAAGTCGATTTCCGATAAGGTTTGAACTTTCGATTCTGTTGCTGAACCAGCATAACCACTCAAGCGTTCATTGCGCGCAACAGTCGGAGATGCTGCAATACGGACTTCGGTTATCGTATTCCACGCACCACACGCATTACACTGTCCCTGCCAACGCGGGAAGTCTGCGCCACAATCATTACAAACATACGCTCGTTTTGCTTTCGCCATGATGCCTCGATTTTTTCAACACTCGGTTTCTTTAACAAATGTGACCAAGCACCGCCATGTCAGACCTTGTATGACACGAAGTATTGATATACTTAAGTTTTGCTTTGCCTAGCCGATATATTTTAAATAACGACATACTCTACCAGAAATAATGCAGCAATCTGAAATACTCTCTTTAGCAGAAAGACTCATCCCTGTTTACGGCTCGAACGACTTTGACTTCGTTTTGGGTCAATTAACTGAGGGAGAAGCACCGTCGGCCAAAATATTGGTCAAGATGGAACTAAAGCGCATCATGACTCCTTGTACAAAAAGCATCGATTTACGTGGACGTGTAAAAGGAGAGTGCCGAGAGTATGTTTTAGATGGCATAGCCCATTGGTTAGACGACGTCGCCTTTAATACCTACCATAAAAACATCAAAAGATTTGGTGGGTATACGGAAGGTGTTTGGGAAACCTTGGTCAACACCCGAAACAATTTTCGGGTTATGGGGAAGTCAAATGTCGCTAATCAAGCAACCCAACTCACCGACCCTAAAAGTCCATTCATTGCCGAACCTGTGCATCTTGGGTATGACCTGAAACGCCAAGAAAAGCGTTTGCGAGTACAATCGCAAGTTGAGATAAAACTAGCAAGAGGCCAGGTCCTTCATGGCCTTAGCATCGATCTTTCAAGTTCCGGAGCAAAGTTCAAAGTCCCAAGTGCTTTTAAGTACGCACTTGGAGAGATCATCCAAGTAACCTTTTCTGAGATTGCAGGAAAATCCCAAGTTGCAGGTATTGAAAAGTCACTTGAATATCGAGTCTTAGCTGTCGATGACTGTTACGAGAACGATTCTGTAAAATACCTAAGAACGTTACGCCTTACTGATACCAACATCATCGCACGAGTGATCGATGAAGCACTAAATAGCGCTTCGAAAAGAGCAAGGCATGATAATCAAGACAAGATTATTCGGTCAAGGACAAGAGGATACGAACACATAGCCTTAAAGCACACCGGTAACTTGCCGCTGTTTTTTGAAGGCAGTAAGTTGAAGCTTGCGATGTTGACACCAAACAACCAAAAGCTGTGGCAATATTGGCATGACGAGCGAAACCAACAAAGCCTTGGTGCGCTATTTAACCCTCAAAGAGTTGCCAGCCTTATTAAAGCCGGTGTGAAAGGGGCAAGTAACGTCCTTTATTCCTTCACTCACGAACATGAAGGTAAGGCTTACTTCTACTCAATGCTCATGCCAGAGGCGACTCGAGAGCAAAGACAGCTTTTCTGGCACCTAGGAGCTCGAAGAAAAAGTTGGAAAGCATTCCGTATTTCAATTTTTGAACTCTCGAAAAAAGAAAAAGAAGATCTAGCTGCATTTTCAACCGAGCTAGCCAACAGCTCGGAATCGCTCTCTCATGTCGGCATCTTACAAGAGATATCCGATTTCAATGCTGGGGCTGATTACCTACTAACAGAAAAGCCCCAATTACCCGCCAATACTCTGAATAATTTTCGACATCCAAGAAAAGTAGTTGGCAACCCAAAAGGCATCTACTTCGACGCGCGCTCACGACGCAAAGAGCCAAGATATCGCTTTAAGACCCCATTAGTATTAACTGCCTCAGACAAAGTGCAGTCATCGGGTTTTACACTAGATCTGTCAAAAAGAGGGCTTGGTTTAATTCTTGATACTCCAACACTTTTACGTTCTGGACAGGAAGTACGTGTCAACTTCAGAGAGCTACAACTCTACGATAAAAAGCTTCCACTAGGCGATGTACCCTATCGCGTGATTCGTGTTAGCCCTGATGGTAAAGGCGTTCAGTTAGTTATTGATGAAAACAGTAAAACGATCAAAGTTATTGCCTTTCTCAACAGCATTATCGAGCACAATCAAGATAAACTGATACAACAAAAAGAACTATTACCAAGCAATGCATTACTAGAGCGACTGCATTGTATTTTACTATCGCGAATTGTGAGCACACCAATCTTTGTCAGTAAGCAAAGTTCATCTACGATCAAAACACCAGTAATGGGAGTGAACTTCCCATTACCGAAACACGTCGAACTGTTCGCTCGTCTAGGACACAAGCAGCATTATTCTCTCGAACCACTGTTTAAAGGTCGTTCAAGCACATTAATCGCAGAACCTATCAAGCGTATCGATGGTGCTCAGGCAAAACATCATGATGCTTATATCAGTGTGGAGTACACCGGGAAAAAAATTACTGGCATTCAGTCAAAACTCCATGGTGAATTTTCCAGCATCAAAGAACGAATCATGTTCATAAAGAAAGCTCGCATGGCGGGAGAGTTTCTCGCTATCCGAATATCAAGTGCACCTATTTTTGATGCCATGACTTCATTGCTAGAAAAAGATTTAAGTGACTTAACTCAATTTGGCGTTCATCAAGCAAGCAAGCTAGAGAAAGAGCTCACTACACTCGTCGGTTACATCGAGTTAGAAGACATCACTGAAGAGGTTCTCATTCGATTGGAGTTAACACAATAAAGAAACACCGCCAGATAGCGGTGTTTTTCTATCAATTACGCGGTATTAGCACTGCTGTTAGGGTTTCGCTTTCCAGCTGATTTTCTGCTGCTTAACCAATGCACCAGAAAGAATGCACAATACACCACCAAGGCCAGCGAATCGTACGGCGGTCTGCGCTTGCTCTTCAACTTTAGGTTTTGCGTGATAAGCAACCCCAAGACCCGCAGCGGACATCATCACCAAATCATTGGCCCCATCGCCCACTGCTACGGTGTTGTGCTGTTCAATGTCATATTCTTCAGCAAGCTCGACCAAAATATCGGCTTTGGTTTGTGCAGAGACGACATCACGCAGAACTTCGCCAGTCAGCTTACCATCAACAATTTCTAACTGATTAGACTGAGCAAAATCCAAGCGAACCTTGTCTTTGATAAAGTCGGAGAAATAAGTAAAGCCACCTGAAGCAATGGCAGTCTTCCAGCCTAGTGCATTAAAGGTCGTAACCAACGCCTCGAAATCTGGCATAAATGGCAGTTGGCTACGCACCTGCTCTAAAATCGATTCATCAGCACCTTTTAACTTACCCACACGCTGACGCAAACTTTGTTCAAAATCCAATTCACCTTGCATAGCACGCTCAGTCACTTCTGCGACTTCTTCGCCAACACCAGCAAGCTTCGCGATTTCATCAATACACTCGATTTGAATTGCCGTTGAGTCCATATCAAACACGACCAACCCCGGCGCAGATAAATCCGGCACTTCATTTAACGAAGCGTAATCCAGCTTTAAGCTTTGTAGGATGGTTTCATGCTCTGGCGTAAGGTTGCCCGCCATTAATGCCACTTCGTACTGACCGACTTTCCACGTATCTAAAATTGGGTTGTAGAAACCTGTATAGAAGTCGATATCTTCAAAATTGCGGGGCTCAAGATGTTCACCAAATACAATCCAATTAGCCTTGGCTTTATCGAGCTGTGTAGCAAAGCGAGTTTCAGGTAGTCGTTTTAAAAGAGTCGTATGCCTTCTGATAGGCAAGCTTTTTGACGCGTCCATGTATATAATCCCTTATGACTTTGCTAAAACGTTACCCTAACAATCTAAAAAGGCAAGTCTTTGTTTTATGTTGAACGGATGAGTAATAGCTATGAGTGAATCCTTATTCTCGGTAAGAAATGCCTTGCGAATACTCGCACTGATTTTGTTATGTGTGATGTTTTTTATCACGATCAAAAACAGTGTTGTAATCAGTAAAGGCAATGAGAAAATTCAGGCCCAGCAACTAGAGACACTCACAAAGGTATTGATCTCACAAGCTTCCCTGTCGGCGAGCGAGATGATCATCAATAAAGATCAAGAACGCTTACTAAAGCTCACCAACCAATTAGCCCAAGATCGTTTAGTTTTTGATGCAACCATTTATGATGCAGAAGGTATTCGCTTAGCTTCCAGTGAAAAAGCACTATCAGTACGTGAAGTATTGGGGCTGGATACACCGCTAGCAACGGCCTCTATCGGTCGTCAGCAATTAGTGGAGCCAGTATACGCTGACAATACACTTATTGGATTTGTACGCGTCACCTTTGAAACCGGGCGTGTTACCGCAATATCTGACCACCACTATCGTAAAAGTGATCGCTACATGTACATGATGATACTGATGAGCTTTATTGGTGGTATGTTATTCATCATGATTTTGCGTCGACAGACAATCCGCCGTAAAAAAGGCGAAAACCTGTTGCTGACCAAGTAACTTGAAAAGCGAATTCAGAAAATAAAACAGCCCGCATGATGCGGGCTGTTTACATTTATAATTTACAGTAAGAAGATTACTCTTCATCACCTAATAGAACGGAGTCAAGTGCAATGATCATCATGTCATTGAACGTAGTTTGACGCTCTTCAGATGTGGTTTGCTCGCCAGTTTTGATATGGTCAGAAACAGTACAAATAGTCAGCGCTTTTGCACCGTACTCAGCAGCAACACCATAGATACCAGCCGCTTCCATTTCAACACCTACAATACCGTACTTGTCCATTACGTCGAACATTTCTGGATCTGGCGTGTAGAACAGTTCTGCAGAGAATAGGTTACCTACTTTTACGTCTACGCCGCGTGCTTTTGCCGCTTCTTCCGCTGCACGAACCATTTTGTAGTCAGCGATAGCAGCAAAGTCATGGCCTTTAAAGCGAATACGGTTAACTTTAGAGTCCGTACAAGCCCCCATACCAATCACAACATCACGCACTTTGATGTCTTCGTTTACAGCACCACAGCTACCGACACGGATTACTTTCTTCACACCGAAGTCTTTGATTAGCTCAGTTACGTAGATTGAACAAGATGGAATACCCATACCATGGCCCATTACCGAGATCTTGCGACCTTTGTAAGTACCTGTGTAACCAAACATATTACGGACGTCACACACTTGAACTACATCTTCAAGAAAAGTTTCTGCGATGTATTTTGCACGTAGCGGATCACCCGGCATTAGAACGACGTCTGCGAAAGCACCCATTTCTGCGTTGATATGTGGAGTTGCCATGTTTCTTTTCCTTAACCTGTCTCTAGCGATCCGCGCTGCTGTTGGCGGTTTTGGCTAGAATATTCTCATTTCCGACAAGCAACATTTTCATGCTGCAAACATAAAACTAGGAGCAATATAGCTCCTAGTTTTCAAAACCTAATTATAGAAAGTTCTTTCCGTAATCCATTGGAGAAATACCGAAGTAAGTTGCCAATGTTTGACCGATATCGGCAAAGCTATCGCGACGGCCTAATGAACCTGCTGGTACTTTCTTACCGTAAACAATCACAGGGATGTGCTCACGAGTGTGATCAGTACCTGGCCATGTTGGGTCACAGCCGTGGTCAGCCGTTAGAATAAGCACGTCGTCTTCTTCCATAATATCCAACACTTCATTGATGCGGCCATCAAAGTACTCAAGCGCAGCTGCGTAGCCCGCTACATCACGGCGGTGACCGTAAGCAGAGTCGAAGTCCACGAAGTTAGTGAATACGATTGTGTTATCACCTGCTTCTTTGATTTGCTCTAGCGTCGCTTCGAACAATGCAGGGATACCAGTCGCTTTCACTTTCTTAGTGATGCCACAGTTTGCGTAGATATCCGCGATCTTACCGATTGAAACAACATTGCCTTGCTTCTCTTCAACCAGCTTCTGTAGAACTGTTGCTGATGGTGGCTCAACAGAAAGGTCACGACGGTTGCCTGTACGCTCGAACTGACCTTTACCAGCACCGATGAATGGACGCGCGATAACACGACCAATGTTGTAGTCTTCTAGCTCTTCACGTGCGATTTGGCAAAGCTCTAGTAGACGGTCTAGACCGAATGTCTCTTCATGACATGCGATTTGGAATACTGAGTCAGCTGACGTGTAGAAGATTGGCTGGCCAGTCTTCATGTGCTCTTCACCAAGATCATCAAGAACTTGTGTGCCTGATGCGTGGCAGTTGCCAAGGAAGCCGTCTAGACCAGCACGCTCAAGAATACGGTCAGTCAGCTCTTTCGGGAAGCTGTTTGCTTTGTCAGTGAAGTAGCCCCAGTCAAAAAGAACAGGTACACCAGCGATTTCCCAGTGACCAGACGGCGTGTCTTTACCAGAAGAAAGCTCCGCAGCGTGACCGTAAGCACCGATGATTTCTGCATCTGCGTCTAGGCCAGGTGCAAAGCGACCCGTAGACTCTTTATGCGCCATTGCCAGACCTAACTTAGATAGGTTTGGAAGACGAAGTGCGCCTTGACGCTGATCGTTGTTTGCTAAGCCTTGCTCACATTGGTCAGCAATATGACCAAGTGTATCTGAACCTACATCACCAAATTGCTCAGCATCTGCTGCTGCGCCGATGCCGAATGAGTCTAGTACTAAAATAAATGCTCTTTTCATTGCTCGTTCCTTAGGCCCACTCGGCTTCTTATTATGGTGAGTAGGCCTTGTGTAATATTACTTATTAAAGATCTTCTGCTCGGATTTGGCGGTAAACCTCTGGTGTTGGTGTGTATTCGCCACCAACTTTAATTGCACTGCGAAGTGCTTTTGCTGCTTCTTCCCACTGCTCTTCTGTACGAGCGTGGATAACAGCAAGAGGCTTATCGCTATCTGCAACTTCACCTAGACGGATGAAGTTGTCAAAACCAACTGCGTAGTCGATTTCGTCTGTCGCAACACGGCGACCACCACCCATAGAAACAACAGCCATACCGATAGCACGAGTATCCATCGCAGACACTACGCCAGTTTCTGTTGCGTATACAGGCTTGATGATTTCTGCTTTCTCTAGGTAATTATCGTAGTTTTCTACGAAGTCTGCAGGGCCACCTAGGCCAGCTACCATCTTACCGAAGCACTCTGCAGCTTTACCGTTGTCTAGCGCTTCCATCAGTTTCGCGCGTGCGTCTTCTGTGTTCTCAGCCAGTTTGCCAAGTACCAACATTTCTGCACATGAAGCCATGGTTACTTCAAGTAGACGTGGGTTACGGTATTCACCTGTTAGGAAACGAACCGCTTCGCGTACTTCCACTGCGTTACCCGCAGAAGAAGCTAATACTTGGTTCATGTCCGTAAGGATTGCTGTAGTCTTAGTGCCAGCACCGTTTGCTACTGCAACGATTGATTTTGCTAGCTCTTCAGACGCTTCGTAAGTTGGCATGAATGCGCCAGAACCTACTTTTACGTCCATTACTAGAGACTCAAGACCTGCTGCTAGCTTCTTAGATAGAATAGATGCAGTGATCAGTGAAATGTTATCCACTGTTGCTGTGATATCACGAGTTGCGTAAACGCGTTTGTCAGCTGGTGCAAGATCGCCAGTTTGGCCGATAATTGCGACGCCTGCGTCTTTAGTAACATCACCAAAAACTTCGTTAGTTGGTGTGATGTTGTAGCCAGGGATAGACTCAAGTTTATCCAGCGTACCACCTGTGTGGCCAAGACCACGGCCTGAGATCATAGGAACGAAACCACCACATGCTGCCACCATTGGGCCAAGCATTAGCGAAGTAACGTCACCCACACCACCTGTAGAGTGTTTATCAACAATCGGGCCACCAAAGTTCATGTGGCTCCAGTCGATAACCATACCAGAGTCACGCATTGCACACGTTAGTGCGATACGCTCAGGCATTGTCATCTCATTGAAGAAAATAGTCATAGCAAACGCAGCGATCTGACCTTCAGATACTGTGTTGTTTGCTACGCCTTGAATAAAGAAGTTGATTTCGTCGGCAGTTAAAACTTCGCCATCACGTTTTTTACGAATAATTTCTTGTGGTAAATACATTAGTGCCTCCCACGCTCGTTATGAGCCATGGTTAAAGTAGGATAAAGAGGTTTGGCAGCACCAAAAACTGGTGCTACCGTTCAGACGTATTGTTGGAATTAGTAAGCTGTTGGATCAGCAACTTCGTCCGATACTTCTAATGTATTTAGTAGGTTTGTTAGCAGGCTAGATGCACCAAAACGGTAATGACGAGCGTCTACCCAGTTGTCACCTAGGATTTCGTCAGCCATTGCTAGGTATGCTGCTGCATCTTCAGCAGTACGCACACCACCTGCAGGTTTGAAACCAACAGATTCTGCAACACCCATATCACGAATAACTTCAAGCATCATGCGAGCGTATTCTGGCGTTGCGTTTACTGGCACTTTACCAGTTGAAGTTTTAATAAAGTCAGCACCCGCTTCGATACAGATTTGTGATGCTTTCTTAATTAGCGCTTCTTCTTTTAGTTCACCTGTTTCGATGATCACTTTAAGAAGGATATCACCACAAGCTTCTTTACATTGCTTAACTAGTTCGAAGCCAACTTTCTCATCACCCGCCATTAGAGCGCGGTATGGGAAAACAACGTCAACTTCGTCTGCACCGTAAGCGACAGCCGCTTTAGTTTCAGCAACCGCGATGTCGATATCGTCGTTACCGTGTGGGAAGTTCGTTACTGTTGCAATACGAACTTCTGGCGTACCTTGCTCACGAAGTGTCTTCTTAGCAATAGGAATAAAGCGAGGGTAAATACAAATTGCAGCTGTGTTGCCTACTGCTGTTTTTGCGTCATGACATAGTGAGATCACTTTTGCATCAGTGTCGTCATCATTCAGCGTAGTTAGGTCCATAAGTTTTAGTGCACGTAGCGCTGCTGCTTTTAAATCGCTCATTTCTATCTCCGATCAATATTCAAAAAATTCACTACTCAGCCTCACATCACTTCTCTAACTATAATCAACAAGTCGAGACAGTGTGAGAAATTGGCTAAACAGTCTATTAATGAACGGACTTGGTTCCCTGAAGACTCGGCATATACAGCGAATAATTCATATGCCAATTGCTATCCTTGTCACCGCACAGTACCAGTTTGGCCTATGGCACAACAATCTATGATTGCGGTGTCTTTAATATCACATCAAACAATAAAACTCTTGCTAGATTTGATATTGAGGGCAAATCATTTGCCCATCGAGTATGTTGTATTCATGGAGTGATTAAGTAATAACCTTAACCGCTATCCTGTGATTACTACATTATAGATATTCACCGCAAAACTGTAGCACCAAATAGAGCGCAAACGGTTTGTATCTCAAAATTTTCCGGCCTCTATTCCACCAACTTCGTAAGCCACTCACGTAGACCTACGTGCAGTAGAATTTTTTAGGTCCAAAAAACGAAAAATGCCCCGCAGCAATTTCTTGCTACAGGGCATGGTTTAAAACGGCGTCTATATATTAAGAACCGATTCTAATTAAAGTGCTGCAAGGCTAAGGCAGAAACCTGCGATAGTAGCTGCCATTAGGTTAGACAACGTACCAGCAAGAACTGCTTTAATACCCATGCGAGCGATATCTGAACGACGGTTTGGTGCAAGGCTACCTAGACCACCAAGTAGGATCGCGATAGAAGAAAGGTTCGCGAAGCCACATAGTGCGAATGAGATGATAGCTGTTGTCTTCTCAGACATTACTTCACCAGTTGCCGCAACTACTTGAGCGCTTTCACCTAGGTAAGGTGTGAAGTTCAAGTAAGCAACGAATTCGTTGATAACTAGTTTCTGACCGATGAATGAACCAGCAACAACTGCTTCGTTCCAAGGAACACCGATTAGGAATGCTAGTGGAGAGAACGCGTAACCAAGGATTAGCTCTAGTGTTAGTTCAGGCATACCGAACCAACCACCGATGCCACCTAGCATACCGTTAACAAGAGCAATAAGACCTACGAACGCGATTAGCATTGCACCTACGTTTAGTGCAAGTTGTAGACCAGAAGCCGCACCGCCCGCTGCTGCGTCGATTACGTTAGCTGGTTTATCGTCGCCACCGTCCATTGCTTCTTCGATGTCTTCATGAGGCTTATCAGTCTCTGGGTGAAGAATCTTAGCGAACAGTAGACCACCAGGTGCTGCCATGAATGATGCTGCTACTAGGTACTCTAGAGGTACACCCATTGAAGCGTAACCAGCTAGTACACCACCAGCTACAGATGCTAGACCACCACACATTACCGCGAATAGCTCAGATTGAGTCATCTTAGGTACGAATGGGCGAACAACTAGAGGTGCTTCAGTTTGACCTACGAAAATGTTAGCCGCAGCAGACATTGATTCCGCGCGAGAAGTGCCAAGCGCTTTTTGTAGTGCACCACCAAGAATCTTGATAACCCACTGCATTGCGCCAATGTAGTAAAGAACTGAAATCAGTGCTGAGAAGAAGATCAGTGTAGGAAGAACGCGGAATGCGAAGATGAAGCCGCCGCCGCCGAATACTTCGAACATCTTGTCAGAAACAAGACCACCGAATAGGAAAGATGAACCATTGTTACCGTAGTTGATAACGTTAGATACACCAGTAGAGAAACCGTTCAGTAGATCACGGCCCCAAGGTACATAAAGAACAAATGCACCTAATACGAATTGGATAGCGAATGCGCCACCCACAGTTCTTAGATTGATAGCTTTACGGTTATTAGAAAATGCAAATGCAATAGCAAGAAGCACTACCATACCGACTAGGCTCATAAACAGGCTCATAGTTTATGACTTCCTTATAAGTTATTTGTTGGCGTGTTACAAAATGGAGCTATAAAGCGGGGGCAATTATACTCATCCAGAATCAATTAAAGTAATGCCATCCTCACACTTTCTCATAAGATTCATCATTGATTCACCTCCGTTTGTGAGTTATCTCACAATAAGAAGGTAATCGTTTTCTATTCTGAACAGCATCTTTAGATTTTATTCACATATGGAGAAGGCAGAATTGCTATTTTCCCACACTTTTTCGGCAATCGATTGCTTTTCTCTTTTATGCAACTCTGAGAGTTGATTCAATATATGAATGAGTTTGGCAGGGTGATTCGGCTCGCCCTGATAACCAAGTATAGGCATATCCGGCGCGTCCGTTTCTAAAACAAGAAATTCAAGTGGTAATCTTTGAATTGCATCGCGTGTTTTGTTGGCTCTTGGATAGGTAATTGAGCCACCAACTCCGATAAAAAAATCTAATCGAACCCATTCCATCGCCTGTTGATAGCTACCAGAAAAAGCATGTAACACGCCCCCCTTTGGTAACTTAGCCGCTTTGACCATTTGAATAAGTCGATTGTGCGCTTTACGACTGTGCAAAATCACCGGAAGTTCAAATCGCCTGGCAAGCTCAAACTGTCGTTCTAACGCGCACTCTTGCAGTTCCACTGGCGTCTCTATCGCAAAGTCCAAGCCACACTCCCCTATTGCGACACATTGTCGATTAGGTGAGGAAAGTAACGACTCCAATTCAGGGACAAATTGTTCAAACTCGTCGTTCAGGAAATAAGGGTGGAAGCCGAGCGCGTAATAAAGGTGAGGATGTTGACTGGTAAGCTCTTGGATACGAGACCAGTTACTCGGCCCCACGGAGGGAATCAGGATACGCTCCACGCCTTGCTCACGAGCAAGTTCAACTTGACGAGAAAAATCACCTTGGAAGACATCAAAGTCGAAATGGCAATGGGTATCAAACAGTTTCATTGTTTGCTTTCTCTTGTTTTGCTTTTTTAGCAGGCTCATCTTCATGAACTGGGTCTTGCTTATACGGCACACAACTGCGCTTTTGATCATGCGTCAGCCCCATCTCTTTACACCAGTCGTCGTAGCGTTTGAGTGTTCTCTTAAACCAGTTCATTGCGCACCTTTTCTAAGTAATCGTTTTACTTCGCCAAATAAAAAACCGCCGTTAGCTAAGTGTATAGCTAACGGCGGTTTATGATCTAGTGCGCTATATAACGTCGCTTAGATTCAATTAGTGCTCACGAGTTGCACGGAAATCGATATCTGGGAAACGCTCTTGTGCTAGGTTTAGGTTAACCATAGTTGGCGCGATGTACGTTAGGTTGTCGCCACCGTCCAATGCTAGGTTAGCTTGGTTCTTACGCTGGAATTCATCCAGCTTCTTCGCATCACCACACTCAACCCAACGTGCTGTTGCCACGTTAACGCCTTCGTAAATTGCTTCAACGTTGTATTCTGACTTCAATCGAGCCACAACCACGTCAAACTGAAGAACACCAACCGCACCAACGATCAGGTCGTTGTTTTGCAGTGGACGGAATACCTGTACCGCACCTTCTTCAGATAGCTGAACCAGACCTTTCAGTAGCTGCTTCTGCTTCAATGGATCTTTTAGGCGAATACGACGGAACAGTTCTGGTGCAAAGTTTGGAATACCAGAGAACTTCAGCGCTTCACCTTGAGTGAACGTATCACCGATTTGGATTGTACCGTGGTTGTGTAGACCAATGATGTCACCCGCGTAAGCATGCTCTGCACGAGAACGGTCACCCGCCATAAAGGTTACCGCATCAGAGATACTTACTTGCTTGCCAAGACGAACGTGGTTCATCTTCATGCCTTGTGTGTAAGTACCCGATACGATACGCATGAATGCGATACGGTCACGGTGCTTTGGATCCATGTTTGCTTGGATCTTAAATACGAAGCCAGAGAACTTATCTTCTGTTGCTTCCACATCACGCTCAACCGCTTGACGCGTTTTCGGCGCTGGCGCCCACTCGGTTAGGCCATCTAGCATATGGTCAACACCGAAGTTACCCAGAGCTGTACCAAAGTAAACAGGTGTTAGTTCACCAGTTAGGAATAGCTCCTGGTCGAACTCAGGACAAGCGCCCATCACAAGTTCAAGCTCTTCACGTACACTTGCTGCTAGGCTTTCGCCAACTTTCTCATCAAGCTCTGGATTGTCCAGACCTTTGATAATACGAACTTCTTGGATCTCATGACCATGACCAGATTCGTACAGAATGGTCTCATCACGGTGAATGTGGTAAACACCTTTAAACTCTTTACCACAGCCAATTGGCCAGGTAATTGGCGCACACATCATGCCCAACTCGTTTTCTACTTCATCCAATACTTCCATTGGATCACGAACATCACGGTCAAGTTTGTTCATGAAGGTTACTATTGGCGTATCACGTAGACGCGTAACTTCCATTAACTTACGAGTACGATCTTCGACACCTTTCGCCGCATCGATAACCATCAGGCACGAGTCAACCGCCGTTAGGGTACGGTAAGTATCTTCCGAGAAATCTTCGTGTCCCGGAGTATCAAGTAGGTTTACCAGACAATCATTGTAAGGGAACTGCATTACAGAAGTAGTAACCGAGATACCACGTTCCTTTTCCATTTCCATCCAGTCTGATTTTGCGTGCTGCGCGTTACCACGACCTTTAACCGTACCTGCTTTTTGGATCGCGTTTCCGAATAACAGTACTTTTTCAGTGATGGTGGTTTTACCCGCATCCGGGTGAGAAATAATAGCGAACGTTCTGCGCTTAGAAACTTCGCCTAGAAAAGGTGTATTTGACATGAAAATGGTCTTCTTTGATGTCTGATGGCTTGCCCGAATCTCGAACAAGCTTATTTTGATTCAATATTGCGCGGTATTCTCGCTTATTATTGCTTTAGGGGCAACTTTCCTCTGACGAGTTCAGAGAGATGTCGGCTGATTGACCTTATCCTTCCATGCTAACTCACCTAGCGGCGGGACTCTATTGGCAGATATGACTACCTGATCTCTTCCATTTTGTTTCGCATCATACAATGCAATGTCTGCACGCTTTACCCACATATCCGGAGTATCTTCAGCAATCAAACACTCTGACATACCCACACTAAGAGAGACCTGAGCATGACGTGGATAGTGTTTCGTTCTTACTTTCTCGCAGATGCTGCTCATCATGATGTGAGCACTTTGCATAGAAAGCCCTTCAAACAACAGTAAAAACTCATCTCCCCCCAATCGGAATAACAGATCATACTCGCGGGAGTTTTGATTTAGGATTTTGACAACCTCTGTAATCACTTCATCTCCAACGTCATGCCCATAAAGGTCATTGACTTGCTTAAAGTGATCAATATCGATAACCGCGATTGTTGACGCTTTCTGCTTCTTTTTCTCATCAAGCGCACGATATAGAAATGCCTCTAACTGACTCCGATTCAGCGCTCCAGTCATCGAATCTCGTGTCGAGAGGTATTTTAGGCTGTTTTGTAGCTCTACTATTTTGTGTACCGCAACATGAGCAACAACCGTGCAGCAAATCAACGCAATGATGAATCGTAGTATGATGCTCAATTCGAGCTGCTGCCAAGTGGCGACCATGCAACCTACAATCATAAAAATATTGGTCACGAGTGCATCTTTCGTCGGGATAATAAACACCAGCGCTACGATCACTGGGAAAACCCAATAAGTGGCAATGACACCAAAAGTAGACACACTTAAGACAATAGATAACCAGAGCAAAAATAAAGGGATGCGGTGACCAATTACTCCCACACCCAGCATAAATAGACACGCCAACTCAACCACAAAGCTAAGCTGAAAGCTTAATAGAACAACCCCGAGTAAGGTTTCACCAATGATAAGGTTTTTTACGCCTAGGGGAATAAATGTCGCTAATGTCACAAGCATCAAAACCTTGAGCACCACTTCACGACTAGTCTCATCAAACAACTGAGCCACAGGAGTATCGAGTTTTCTAGGATACGACTTAGTCAACGCTCCCTCCCTACACTTTATAGATCGTGTTTCATATAATTTATAAATCTATAACTATGTTGAGGATAATGCGAACAAAAGTAGTGATAGAGAGTAAATATGTGTGAGGACGGTTTATAAAAGCCTTGGATGAACCAAGGCTTTAGAATCAGGTGGGACAAATGCCAGCTTTTAGTTGAAGAAGATATAGCTCATGATTATTGCGTCTTCCTTACCATTACCAGTTTTCGCTGGGTAATAGTTATAGCGACGATCCACTTCATTAAAACCCGCTTGCTCATAAATATGGATTGCCGGGTGGTTACTTTCACGTACCTCCAGCCAAGCACTTTCTGCTTTGGCTTGCTCGCAGTGTTCGATAAACGCATCCAGTAATTTTTGCCCTAACCCTTTGCCTTGGTGAGATGGCGAGACGGCAATGTTCAGTAGCGTCACCTCTCCAACAATATTCTGCCCATAGAAGTAGCCAACCACTTGAGAACCTTCAAGCATGACATGGTGACAAGCACCACGGCTCGTTAAATCTCGAACCAATGACTCAGCCCAAGGATGAGAATGGGCTTGTTGTTCAATTTGCCAGACTTGGTCAAGGTGCTCAGCACCCATCGGCGTAATTTCAATTGTCACGCGTTAGCTCCGTTAAGAGTACGAACAGATTTGTTGCCACAATGCGCGGCGTTGTTCGTTGTTGCCATCAATATCTTGTAATAGCGGTGAAGTCAGTTGCTTGGCATTGATGCTCACATCAGCCTCACAACCCGCAAACCATACCCACTCTAGCTGATGTTCACCTAAAGAAGATAAGCTTTCTGGCTCAATGTGCATTGCGTCATTGAGTGTGAGCTTAATGCTCTTCAATACACGCTCAAACATCAAAGCGGTCTCATTTTTTGGACACATTGGCGATACCAATAAGAGTTTACATGAACTTTGCAAATCTAATAATGGCGCTTGATAGCCTTCTAGCCTTTCTGGATGACTCAGCTCCCATGTGCTGATCCCCATCTCGTGTAAATACTGTTTCTCGTCTATTGACATCTTTTGTCACCTATTTGAACGAGGCAATCCTATCAAAATTTCGCATTTAAAGTCAGAGGTGTTATGAAGCTTTTCCAATCAATCGCTATTACGTTACTTATCGCAACCACCAGCTTTACCGCATTCGCTAAGGATAGCAATGATGGTTGGGAGCTCATCGCAGAAAAGACTGTAAACTTCCAAACGGAAACAGACACCGTAGAACCAAATGGCCTGTTTAAAAACCGTCAGTTCAGCAAGATAAAAATCAAGTGTACTCAGGGCACCATGAGTATTAAAAATATGAAAGTAACCATGACAGATGGTAGTGAGAAAAAGCTAAAAACCATGGCGGGAACACTCACTAAAGGTATGTCGACTCGAGCTTGGACATTACCGGGTGCTGAAGATGCGAAGTTTAAACGCCTAGAAATGGAATACAAGAGCTGGGGTAACATGACACTCAACGCTGCTGGAATGAGTAAAAAAGCAAAAATCGAAGTTTGGGGTAAAAAGCGCGTTCAAGAGCAAGATTAATACACTCTACCTAGCTGCTTATAAAACAAAGCCCGCTTTTTACAGCGGGCTTTGTCGTTTAATATTAGCGATTATAGCTCAGAGAATTCTGGGGAATAATCGATGCGACCAGAACGTCCGTCGCATTGACCTTCTACCACCTCTGCTACACGGAACGCACCTTGTGGTACTTCCCACGCACAATTGAAGCCCATGTCTTCACCAGCTTTGAAGCCCTGACGCGCGTAGTAATCAGGATCGCCCAATACGACACAAACTGGATAGCCGAAATCACGCAGTGAATCAAAGCCTTCTTTGATTAGCTCGGCAGCAATGCCTTGGCGACGGTAATCTTCATGCACAGCCAAAGGCGCAAGGCCTTGCCATGACAAATCTTCTCCGTTTAGCATCACAGGGCTAAACAGCGCGTGACCAACCACTTCACCTTCATCAGTACAAGCTACCAAAGATAACGTTAACTTGCCGTTTTCACGCAAACGCATCACTAAGTTAGCCTCAGCATCCGTTGGGAAGGCGTGTTTCAATAAGCGGTCAATAGTGAGGATGTCCGCAGGGGCTTCAGTTCGAATAAGCATTCGCTACTCCGGCTTCTTGTGCAGGCTCTTGAACCCCTTTCTGAACAAAGTCAGCCAATTGATTCAGTGCCACTTGCATCGCTTTAGGCAACTGCTCTAAGTCGACACTGTCCATCAAGTTTTTCACTTCTAAACCAAGCTCAGTATCGCCTTCAATAGAAAGACGACGTTGGAAGAACAGTGTATCTGGGTCTTCTTTGCGACCAGCAATCAGGACTAGGTCGTTAAGGTTACCACTAAAACTCACATCTTCCTGAACTGGTTTCTCTGCCACCAACAGCTTTTCATCTTGGTAGCTGATGTACCATGCTAAGTTCAAGTCTTTAATCGCAACTTTCAGCCACTTATCTTCAAGGAACTCAAAATCGCCATCTTCGAGCGCTTCTTTGAATACCATTTTTAAACCTTCTAACAAGGCTTTTTTCTGAACAGTTTGTGGCAATAACTGGACTGGAGATCGCAAAATTGATGCTGCGTTCTTTACTAGTTGACTGCGAATCTTGTTTAACACGCTAATTATCCGTTACTTTGTCATGAGAATGCTTATATTAAGCGATAGAGTAATACCTATACCTGTTATGCATCAATAAAAATTGTTTGTTTGCTTCATAAGCAGTTTTCGTGGCAAAGCCGTCATTTTTTGAACTTACTTGGAGATTTGACGCGCTCACATTGATAAACCCTTTAATAACGAGATGTTCAAAGTTATAGTTATCAAAACAGCGTTTTTATTACACGGAAGAATAATCAGGCTCTTTGGAGATCGGTAACCCCATAATGCCTTCGCAGCACCTAAAACATTGGTTTGTAAAGCTCACCTCAAATAGTCCTTTTTTCTTTGCCATCTTAGATAACGAGTATCGTTATCGAATGGTAAGTGAGCGCTATTGCGATATTACAGGTTTAGCACATGATGATGTCGTCGGTCTTACCGACGAACAAGTATTGGGTGAACAGTTTTATCATAAACTTCAGCCTTACTATCAGCGTGCCTTCAGCGGAGAGCACATTGAGGCCGAAGTGACTCTCGATGAAACCGACTTAGAAACTAGCCTTCACTTCAGTATTTCTCCAATTATTGAAGACAAACAAACTCGATTTGTTGTTTTTCATGCCATTGATACCTCTGAAAAACAAATCTTGGTTCGCTCGCTTGAAGAATCCGAAACAAAGTTTAGTAAGCTGACTCAGTTATTGCCCGATGGTTTATTGCTAGTTGAAGATGACATCATCATCTCTGCAAACCCCGCTTCAGCGCGTTTACTTGGCTTGAACTCACCACATGAATTGCTTGGTGAAGAACTCTCTAGACTGTTTATCGACGAGAACAGCAAAAAAGTATTCAGTCATAAGCTCAGTTCATTATTATCGGAAAAGCCGTTTATTTGCCTGACCAGTGCTCGCTGTGGCTTTGAACGTAAAGTGCAACTTAATGCTGATATCACCGCTATTCTTGGTAGTGAGTCTCAAATCATCTTGATTCAAGACGCGGATGACACACCAAAAAATTTATCGAATAGCACTGAAGATGCACATATCGATTCACTGACTAAGCTTTATAACCGATTTGGCTTTACCAAGCGTTTAGAACAGTTAATCAGAAGCCAAACACCATTGTTGGTCTTCTATCTTGATATCGACAACTTCAAAAACATCAATGACTCGCTTGGTCATCATATCGGCGACAAAGTGATCCAAGAAGTTTCAGCCCGACTAAAACGTTTGTTACCTAACCAAGCTATCATTGGTCATTTAGGTGGTGACGAGTTTGGCATCATCCTTCCCGAGCCTGAAAACTCGAGAATGGCGGAAATTATCTCTGATCGTATTATTTCCCTGATCAACCAACCTTTCGATCTGCATCATTTTAGTAAACGCCTCGCGTGTTCTATCGGTAGTGTTCGTTATCCAGAAGATGGTCAGGACGCGCGCATTCTGCTGCAAAACGCAGACACTGCGATGTACGAAGCAAAAGATCGCGGCCGTAACCGTCTGATTAAATTCAATGACCAGATGAACAAAGAAGCGCGCATGCGTTTGTGGTTAGAGATTGAGCTACAAAAAGCGTTGCAGCAAAACGGTTTGGAAGTGTGGTACCAGCCAAAAGTTAACGCACGTGATTTCAGTATTAACGGTGCAGAAGCACTCGTACGTTGGAAGCACCCCGTCGAAGGCTACATTAGTCCAGGGGCATTTATCCCTGTAGCAGAACGTGCAGGCTTGATTGAGCACCTTGGTCGTGTGGTAATGCGTGATGTATTTAACACGGTGAAACGCTGGAAACTGCAAGGTATCTTACCGGGCCGTGTGGCAATAAACCTCTCTCCAGAGCAATTTGGTAATCCACAACTGATCGATTACATGGAAAAGCTACTGCGCACCACAGAACTCGACCCAAGCTGCATTACCTTTGAGCTGACAGAAAGTGCGGTAATGAGCGACAGCGAGCACACGGTACAAATGCTTAATGCGATCAAAAAGCTTGGCTTTGCGCTGTCCATCGATGACTTCGGTACCGGTTACTCTTCCCTTTCCTACTTAGCTCGCTTCCCTATCGACGAGCTAAAAATCGACCGTGCGTTTATCAACGACATCGACACCCTTCCAAAACAAGTTACAGTCATTGAGAACATCATCAACCTAGGTAAGTCACTGGATTTAACCGTGGTAGCAGAAGGCGTAGAAACCCACCAGCAAGCAACACTGCTATCGAACTTGCAATGTAACTCGATTCAAGGCTTCCATTTCTACCGCCCTCAACCAAAACACGAAGTTGAAGAGTTGTTTGCACAGAACCGTCGTCATAAGAACTGATCTCAACTGCAACAAAATCTAAGATTTATCCCTTACTCTCAAGGGGTAAATCTCAACTTTATTGAGCTAAACCTAACTTAGGTCAATTTCGCTATTCATAATTCTTCATAAAATGCGGACACCTTTTTATTCTCTATGATTGTGAGCATATGGAACTCTTGTGTCCTGCGGGTAACTTGCCTGCGCTAAAAACCGCGATTGATTGCGGTGCAGACGCCGTATACATCGGCTTTAAAGACGATACCAACGCTCGTCACTTTGCCGGTCTTAACTTCAACGGCAAGAAGCTAGAAAAAGCGGTGCAATACGTTCATGACCGCAACAAAAAGATCCACGTAGCACTAAACACCTTTGCCCATCCAAACGGGTTCGAACGTTGGACAAACGCTGTCGATAATGCAGCAGCACTAGGTGTCGATGCATTGATCGTCGCAGACATTGCAGTACTAGAGTACGCTGCTCGCAAATACCCAGAGCTAGAACTACACCTGTCAGTACAGGCTTCTGCAACCAACGTTGCAGCAGTAGATTTCTACAAGCAAAACTTCAACGTTAAACGTGTTGTACTGCCGCGCGTACTGTCTATCCATCAGGTAAAACAGCTTTCACGCAACATCACCAGCGATGTCGAACTGGAAGTATTTGCTTTCGGTAGCCTTTGCATCATGTCGGAAGGTCGTTGCTACCTATCGTCTTACATGACTGGCGAATCACCAAACACCGTTGGCGCGTGCTCTCCAGCAAAATACGTTCGCTGGCAAGAAACAGAAAATGGTCTGGAATCTCGTCTTAACGATATCCTGATTGATCGCTACAGCGCGGGTGAAAACGCAGGCTACCCAACTTTGTGTAAAGGTCGTTTCGAAGCTGAAATCGAAGGCGAGAAAAAACGCTACCACGCACTGGAAGAGCCAACCAGCTTGAACACCCTGTCTATGCTGCCAGAACTGTTTGCTGCGAATGTCGCTTCAGTAAAAATTGAAGGTCGCCAGCGTAGCCCTGCGTACGTAGAACAAGTAACGCGCACATGGCGTGCTGCGATTGATCGCTACCAAGCAAACCCAGAAGCTTACCAAGTAGAAGCGGCTTGGGATGCAGCGTTGGCAAACGTGTCTGAAGGTACGCAAACCACACTTGGTGCTTACCACCGTAAATGGCAGTAGAGGTTAAGATGGATAACTCAATGAAATACGCGCTTGGTCCACTGTTGTACTTCTGGCCAAAGCAAGATGTTGAAGCGTTTTACGAACAAGCGAAATCAAGCTCTGCGGACATCATCTACCTTGGTGAAACCGTATGTTCAAAACGTCGTGAAATGAAGCCCGCACATTGGTTCGATATTGCAAAAGACTTGTCTGCATCTGGCAAACAAGTCGTTCTTTCAACGATGGCACTATTAGAAGCACCAAGTGAAGTGAACATCATGAAGAAGTACATCGACAACGGTGACTTCGCGATTGAAGCCAATGACGTGTCTGCGGTTCAACTGGCTTCTGAGCACAAAGTGCCTTTCGTCGTTGGCCCTGCGGTTAACACCTACAACGCTCATACGCTTAACTTGTTCCTAAAACAAGGCATGATCCGTTGGTGTATGCCTGTAGAGCTATCTCGTGAATGGCTCAGCAATACGCTGGTTCAATGTGATGAACTTGGTATTCGCAATAAGTTTGAAGTAGAAGTATTCAGCCACGGTTATCTGCCACTGGCTTACTCGGCGCGCTGTTTTACCGCTCGTGCAGAAAACAAAGCTAAAGATGATTGCGAAACTTGCTGTATTAAATACCCAACAGGTATCCAAGTAAGCAGCCAAGAGGGTCAGGAAGTATTTAACCTTAACGGTATCCAAACTCAGTCTGGTTACTGCTACAACCTGATCAACGACCTACCAAGCATGGAAGGCCTGGTTGATGTGGTTCGTTTGAGCCCTCTTGGTCTCAGCACCTTCTCTGAACTGGACCAGTTCCGTTCAAACGAGAAAGGCAGCAACCCAGGCGAGATCCAAGACCGCCAATGTAACGGTTACTGGCATCAGCTTGCGGGTCTAGAAGTGAAGAACATCTAAACACTTCTCACGACTATCAAAGCAATAAAAAGCGAGGCACTGACCTCGCTTTTTCGTTACTGTTACTTTTTCGTAGCTATTCGCTAAGTGCTAGACACTAAGATACTTGAACCCTTGGTTCCACCGGACTCTGATTCATCAATTTCTTGATATCACGCCACAGCATTGTCATGACCACTAAACTCAAGGCGATGTTAGACAGTGGAAACGCAATCCAAATACCCGTCACACCCAGTAACTTCGGCATGATGAACAAGAACGGCAATTGAATCACCATATTACCAATGGTCACGAACATAGCTTTACTGCCTTTGTTGACTGATTGGTAGTACGCTGCCGCAACCACCAAGAAACCATCCAAGAACAGCGCAAACATATGCAGACGAATACCCTCCACCGCTGCGTCAATCAGATGTTGGTCTGCGTTGTTGAACACAGAAACAAACTCGTATGGGAAGATGTTCATTAAAATAACAAACGCAACACCGCCGAGCACCGAAGTACCCATTGCAACTTTCAACAACTTACGAATATTGTCCTGATTACGAGCACCATGGTTATAGCTCACCAAAGGCTGCATACCATTGGCGATACCTTCTGCAATCAAATAGTAAACCGTCACGATGTAGCCAAGGATAGCGTAAGCACCTATTAATAGTGTACTACCGTACTGAGCAAGTAACGCATTGTGTAGTGCCACCATCATCGAACCATACGCATACATAAAGAAGCTGGATGTACCGATCATCACAATCTTAGGAATGACATCAAACTGCATCTTTAAGTCGCTAAGAGACAAACGCATGTTGGCTCTGGAAGTAAAGAAGTAGCCCACACCCAAAATCGTCACCACCATTTGTGCTAACGCGGTTGCGATTGCTGCACCAGTTAACTCCCAACCAAGCCAAGCGATAAATAGGTAATCGAGTACAATGTTGATCACCGCACCAATCACCATCAAGATGGTGGCAAGGTTTGGGCTATCGTCATTACGCAGCAAAAACGGTACTGCGATCGAGCCTAGCGAGAATACACACGCAACGCTCAAGATATGCAGGTACTGCAAACCAAGCTCGTAAACACGACCTTCAGCACCCTGCCAGCGAATAAAATCGTCGGCGAAAAAGAACAACGTTGCCGCGACGATTGGCATTAAAGCAACCAGAAGCAACAAGCCTGTTGAGAGAATACGTTTCGCGCCCTCACTGTCTTTTTCACCTTGCTTGATAGAGGCTAGTGCACCAGTACCCACCCCGACCATCATACCGATACCGAGTATCGAGCCGATGATTGGCCAAGCAACGTTAATACCTGCTAATCCATCAGCACCGACATAACGACCGATAAAAATGCCATCGACGACTTGATATAAGCCGTTAACCAACATGGCCGCAACAGTCGGAATTGTGTATTTCCAAAACTGTTTATAGATAGAGTTTTGCATGACTACCACCAATAGTTAGCAAGGCTAACTAAATAGATAAAAGAATAAAATAATAGGTTTAGTTTCCGAGCGCTTTATCTAATAGCGCTTTCAATTGCTGTGCTTCTTTCGCATCCAACTTACGCATAAGCTGCTGTGAAATATCTTTGTAAACCACTTGTTCCAAAGACATTTCAGCTATCACCTCTTCGGTTAATAACACACGTTTGGAACGAGCATCTTCATTACAAACAATGCGCTTCACTAAGCCCTTTTTCTCCAAACGAACGACCATGTTTGAAGCAGAAGGTTTAGTAACGTGAAGCTCTTCAGCCAAATCGGTAATCCGTATACCTTCAGAATGAAGTTGTATCACCCGCAGATAATCGAACTCATTAAAGCTCAAACTCGAAAGTGGATCTTCTTTGGCATAAACACGCCACGCTTTTGCACAAAAGCGCTCTAGCTCAATCAAGCTTTTTTCCAATGCCACGGTACTTTGCTCATTTAGTTAGCAAGGCTAACTATTTTAGTTACCCAAAGTATAACTTTCAAGCAGAAAAAAGCCGCTCCAGTTGAGCGGCTAAGAACAATTATTGTTGCTGTACACTTTCTGCTTTAATTTTAGCTAAGCGTTCTTGCTGGAGTTTTTCGTATATTTGCGTCAGTTCAACAAATGAATAGCGGTGTTCCACATACTCATAGACATTGAACGAAATCGCTAATTTATAGAGCGATATAGCATCTGCTACATCACCCTCTAGTTGATAACGTTTGCCGAGATAGAAATAAGTTTCCGTTAAACGCTCTGCTAGGCGGTGATTCTCTCGCGTCCCTTCCATGATAGCTTTCAGTGCTGCGTCATCAGGCACATCTCTCAGCATAATGGCGACTAAAACCCACCCCCACTCTTCGCTAATATCACGTTGATATCTTTGCTGTAGGTTTGCCTTCGCTAACTCTGGATTTTGCTCTGCTTCAATAATGTATAACCACAATGCTCGAAAAGGATCTTTAGGGTTCTCTTCGTAGTGCTTTGTCATATCTTCCATAGCAAGATCAATTCGACCACCATAGTACAAAGCAATCGCACGGTTACGTTCCGCATAAGAGTTCTCTGGCGCAAGCTCTAATGTTGAATCAAATGCTTCATAAGCGGCGTCGAACTCACCTAGCTGAGTAAAGTAAACGCCAAGCAGATTGAATATATCTGGCTGAGCAGGATTTAGCTGTAGTGACTGATTAAAATCAAGGCGAGCAAGGTCTCTCAAACCAACGCTATCGTAGTAACTTCCGCGCTCGTAATGCATTTTAGCTCGTACTTCATCACTAAGATCTGGTCGTTGTAATAGCTGTGATAGTCGTGCAATCTGAACCTCTTGCTGCACACTTGGCTGCAATGGTACAGCCATTGGCGGATATACCCACTGCTGAGAGGTCTGTTGAGAAGTGTTAGCACACCCCGTCAATGCAATTGCAATACATAAACTTGCGGTTTGAAACCATTTCACTAATTGATACTCCTGTTTGGACCGCCTTCAACTCACGATGTATTAATGCACTATAGGATATTTCTATCCATCAAATACAATTAAAAATAGCAAGTTAAAAAAAGGGGAGCGAAAATGCTCCCCTTTTATAGCACGTTTTCAGGCCGTTAATCTAATAAAAGACTAATGCCCAAATCAGTATTACTCGTCTTTAGCAGCAGGTGCTTCAGCAGCTTCTTCAGCAGGCTTTTCTACCGCTTCTTTCATGCTTAGACGTACACGACCTTGGCGATCGATTTCAAGAACTTTAACTTGAACTTCTTGACCTTCCGTTAGGTAATCAGACACTTTCTCAACACGCTTTTCAGCGATTTGAGAGATGTGAACTAGACCATCTTTACCAGGAAGAATAGTAACGAATGCACCGAAGTCAGCTAGACGAGCAACTTTACCTGTGTAGATACGGCCCACTTCAACTTCTGCAGTGATCTCTTCGATACGACGGATTGCTTCTTTCGCAGCTGTACCTTCAGTTGCAGCAATCTTGATTGTACCGTCGTCTTCGATTTCGATAGTTGTACCCGTCTCTTCAGTTAGAGCACGGATAACTGCACCACCTTTACCGATAACGTCTTTGATCTTCTCAGCGCTGATCTTCATTGTGTGAATGCGCGGAGCGAACTCAGAGATGTCTTCACGAGCACCAGAGATAGCTTCATCCATTACAGATAGGATGTGCTTACGTGCACCTTGCGCTTGGTTAAGAGCAATTTGCATGATCTCTTTAGTGATACCTTCGATCTTGATATCCATCTGAAGTGCAGTGATACCGTCGTTAGTACCTGCTACTTTAAAGTCCATGTCACCTAGGTGGTCTTCGTCACCAAGGATGTCAGAAAGAACAACGAAGTCGTCGCCTTCTTTAACTAGACCCATTGCGATACCCGCAACAGAAGCTTTAATTGGAACACCAGCATCCATAAGTGCTAGAGAAGTACCACATACAGAAGCCATTGAAGAAGAACCGTTAGATTCAGTGATTTCTGATACTACACGTACTGTGTATGGGAACTCATCTACAGATGGCATTACAGCAGCAATACCACGCTTAGCTAGTTTACCGTGGCCGATTTCACGACGCTTAGGAGAACCAACAAAACCAGTTTCGCCTACACAGTATGGAGGGAAGTTGTAGTGTAGTAGGAAGTGATCTTTACGCTCACCTGTTAGCTCGTCGATGATTTGAGCGTCGCGCTGCGTACCTAGAGTCGCAGTTACGATTGCCTGAGTTTCACCACGAGTGAATAGTGAAGAACCATGAGTACGTGGAAGAACGCCAGTACGTACGTCAAGCGCACGAACCATATCTTTTTCACGACCATCGATACGTGGGTTACCAGCGATGATGCTACGACGAACAACTGTCTTCTCTAGATCGTGGAAGATAGTGTGAATTTCTTTCGTGTTTGCTTCTGGATCTTCAGCAAGTAGAACTTCGTTTACTTCACCAGCGATAGCGTGGATACGGTCGTAACGCGCCATCTTCTCAGTGATTTGGTAAGCTTCTACTAGTTTCGCTTCTGCAAGTTCTGCGATCTTGTTTACAAGCGTAGTGTTCTCTTCTGGAGCAACCCAATCCCAAGCTGGAGTCGCTACTTCAGCTGCGAATTCGTTGATTGCAGAGATAACTGCTTGCTGTTGATCGTGACCGAACACAACTGCAGAAAGCATCTCTTCTTCTGTTAGGTTGTCTGCTTCAGACTCAACCATAAGAACAGCGCCTTCAGTACCAGCAACAACTAGGTCTAGTTTAGACGTTTCTAGTTCAGTGTTGCTTGGGTTCAGTACTAGTTGACCATCAACGTGACCAACACGTGCTGCACCGATAGGACCGTTGAACGGAATACCAGAGATAGCAAGAGCAGCAGAAGTACCGATCATTGTTACGATGTCTGGTTGAACGTCAGGGTTCACAGACATAACTGTCGCGATAACTTGAACTTCGTTTTTAAACGCATCTGGGAATAGTGGACGGATTGGACGGTCGATCAGACGAGCCGTTAGCGTTTCACCTTCAGAAGGACGACCTTCACGCTTGAAGAAGCCACCAGGGATTTTACCTGCAGCGTAAGTACGCTCTTGGTAGTTAACCGTTAGAGGGAAGAAGTCTTGACCTTCAACCGCTTCTTTTTTACCAACTACAGAAACGAATACTGCCGTATCGTCCATAGTAACCATTACTGCAGCCGTAGCTTGACGTGCGATAACGCCAGTTTCTAGAGTAACTGTGTGGTTACCGTACTGGAACGTTTTAACAACTGGTTTTTCGAACATTGTTATTCCTTGTTTCCAAGCGCATCGAATGATTTGCTCAGAGAGTATTGATTGATACTCAAGGCATTACGAATCGCGACTAGTAAAAACAAACTGATTGGGTATTCAGTTCACTTTTAATAGTCGCGACCTTTTGGTCGACGTTGTGACTGTAATGCAATGAGCTACTTTGGATATAAAACTCCGATCGTGGAATTTTACCGTGCGTAGTATAACGACTTAAATAGGATTTGGCTAAGCTATAGCAATTAAATTAAGTTGCGGGCAACAAAAAAGGGGCTAAAAAGCCCCTTTTTCGACAAACTGTTCTATGCAGCCGCTGATTAGCGACGTAGGCCTAGACGCTTGATTAGATCTTGGTAACGAGAAAGGTTTTTACCTTTCAGGTAGTCAAGAAGCTTACGACGGCGAGAAACCATACGTAGAAGACCACGACGGCTGTGGTGATCGCCTTTGTGCGCTTTGAAGTGACCTTGTAGGTGGTTGATAGAAGCTGTAAGTAGAGCTACTTGAACTTCTGGTGAACCAGTGTCGCCTTCGCCTTGTGCGTATTCTGCAACGATTGCTGCTTTAGTTTCTGCATTCAGAGACATAATTCTCTCCTAATAAGAGTAGGTTTAAAGTTGTAGCAGCCAATCTCTGATTCAGCCGCTACGCGAAGCGCGAATTATAGGGAAGTTTCCTTATACGCGCAATATAAAAATACCGGCGATTTCGCCGGTATTTTCAACTCATTGACAAGCTTATGCTTCGTCGCGGAAAACCACCAAACGTTTCGGTGCTACTTTTCCATCGTCGTTCAATTCTGCAACACCAATGAAAAGTTTCTCTTCACCTGAAGTCATTCGAAGTGGCGTACCTGCTGGTGCACCGAACACCTGCACGGGCATGCCGTGCTGTACCAAGTTGGTTAGCTCTGCGTTTAGATTTACCTCTGGCAGATCTTCAACGGCGGTATCCATCGGTAACAACAGTGGATCAAGCAACTCTTTCGGCGCGACTTCGTCACGATGCGCTTGCTCTAGCAACTCATTAAGTTGCTCAAGCGTTACCATTTTTTCGTACGGATATTTTGCAACACCAGTACGACGAAGCATGGTCACGTGCGCACCACAACCAAGCATTTCACCAAGGTCATCAACGATAGTACGGATGTATGTGCCTTTTGAACAATGCACTTCCATCTCTACTTCATCACCTTCAAAGCGGTGAAGTACGATTTCGTATACCGTGATCTTACGAGACTCACGCGGCACTTCAATACCCTTACGTGCGTACTCATAAAGTGGCTTACCTTGGTATTTCAATGCTGAGAACATTGAAGGTACTTGGTCTGATTCACCACGGAACGTATCAATGCACGCTTCTAGCTTCTCTAGATTCACATCAATAGGACGCGTCTCTACCACTTCGCCATCAGAGTCAGACGTATCAGTACGCTCACCAAGCTTTGCGATTACGCGGTAGCGCTTGTCTGAATCTAACAAGAACTGAGAGAACTTGGTTGCTTCGCCTAAGCAGATTGGCAACATGCCCGTCGCTAGTGGGTCCAATGCACCCG
This sequence comes from Vibrio sp. WZ-1, assembly GCF_052037695.1. Taxonomy (NCBI): domain Bacteria; kingdom Pseudomonadati; phylum Pseudomonadota; class Gammaproteobacteria; order Vibrionales; family Vibrionaceae; genus Vibrio; species Vibrio sp. WZ-1. Next base: position 207,715 of record NZ_JBQEQR010000076.1, read on the forward strand.
TATGACCCGCTTTTTCAGCGAAGAAAATACGCTTTACTTTTTGCAGTGCATCATTTGAAGAAATACCTGTTGGTTTGTCCAACAAGATAACGCCATTAATTGGACGACCTTTACGACGACGAGCCATTACTCTTCCCCTGCCTGATCTTCTTCGCGACCTGAATCTTGCTGTTTACGCTTGTCTTCGCTAACCACTTCAGAAACTAGGTTAGACATGCGCATACCTTCTACTAGCGTGTTGTCGTAGTAGAAACGGATTTCAGGAGTCAAACGTAGGCGAATACGCTTGCCTAGCATCATACGGATGTGCACTTCGTGTTCACGTAGTGCCGCAAGGCATGACTCTGGCGTTTGCTCACCCACACATAGGAAAGTAACGAATACTTTTGCGTAAGCAAGGTCACGTGATACTTCTACATCTGAAATCGTAACCATGCCTAGGCGAGAGTCACGAACTTCACGTTGAAGGATCATCGCAAGTTCTTTTTGCAGCTGCTGTGATACGCGCTGCGTGCGGCTAAATTCTTTTGACATATTCATTCTCTTAAATAGAAAGAATGGGGGGATGGTCAAGCCAGCCCCCCATGGTGTATTCAACAACCAATTACTATTTGTCTTTCAGACGGTTAGTAATTTTAGTCAATTAGTCTAGAGTACGTTTGATTTCAACGATTTCGAATACTTCGATCTGGTCGCCTACGCGAACGTCGTTGTAGTTCTTAACGCCGATACCACACTCGTAACCATTCTTAACTTCTTGAACGTCATCTTTAAAGCGACGTAGTGACTCTAGTTCACCTTCGTAGATAACAACGTTATCGCGTAGTACGCGGATTGGGTTGCTACGCTTAATCAGACCTTCAGTAACCATACAACCAGCGATTGCGCCCAGTTTAGGTGACTTAAATACGTCACGTACTTCAGCAAGACCAATGATCTCTTGCTTGAATTCTGGAGCAAGCATACCGCCCATTGCTTGTTTAACTTCGTCAATCAATTGGTAAATGATTGAGTAGTAACGTAGATCAACGCTTGCAGCTTCGATAGCGCGGCGAGCAGATGCGTCAGCACGTACGTTAAAGCCAAGGATGATTGCGTTAGAAGCTTCTGCAAGAACTGCATCAGTTTCTGTAATACCACCAACACCAGAACCAACGATGTTTACTTTCACTTCGTCAGTAGACAGTTTCAGTAGTGAGTCAGCAATTGCTTCCACAGAACCTTGTACGTCTGCTTTAAGAACTACGTTTAGTTCAGCAACTTCACCAGCAGTCATGTTAGAGAACATGTTCTCTAGTTTAGATTTCTGCTGACGAGCAAGTTTCACTTCACGGAACTTACCAGCACGGTAGTTTGCTACTTCACGTGCTTTACGCTCGTCACGTACTACTGTTGCTTCGTCACCTGAAGAAGGTACGCCTGAAAGACCTAGAATCTCTACAGGGATAGATGGACCCGCTTCTGTGATTTCTTTACCTAGCTCGTCGCGCATTGCACGAACACGGCCGTATTCTTGACCACAAAGAACGATGTCGCCTTTGTTTAGCGTACCAGATTGAACTAGTACTGTTGCTACTGGACCACGACCTTTATCTAGGCGAGATTCAACAACAACACCAGACGCCATGCCTTCTGCTACAGCTGTTAGTTCTAGAACTTCAGACTGAAGAAGGATTGCTTCTAGAAGACCGTCGATGTTTGTGCCCTGTTTAGCAGAGATGTGAACGAACATGTTCTCACCGCCCCATTCCTCAGGGATTACGTCGTATTGAGCTAGCTCATTCTTAACGTTGTCTGGGTTCGCGTCTTCTTTATCGATCTTGTTCACAGCAACAATCAGAGGTACGCCTGCCGCTTTCGCGTGCTGGATCGCTTCAACTGTTTGTGGCATTACGCCATCGTCTGCCGCTACTACTAGAACTACGATATCAGTCGCTTGAGCACCACGAGCACGCATTGCAGTAAACGCTGCGTGTCCAGGAGTATCAAGGAACGTGATCATACCGTTGTCAGTTTCAACGTGGTAAGCACCGATGTGCTGTGTAATACCACCCGCTTCGCCTGAAGCAACGTGTGTACGACGGATGTAGTCAAGTGTTGACGTTTTACCGTGGTCAACGTGACCCATGATAGTTACAACTGGAGCGCGTGGTACTGCTTCCGCGTTAGTATCGCGGTCTGATAGTACTGCTTCTTCCAGTTCGTTCTCTTTACGAAGAACTACCTTGTGACCCATTTCTTCAGCAACAAGTTGTGCAGTTTCTTGGTCGATCACTTGGTTGATAGTCGCCATAGCGCCCATCTTCATCATTACTTTGATAACTTCTGTCGCTTTAACCGACATTTTGTTAGCAAGTTCAGAAAGAACGATTGTTTCACCAATTACAACGTCTTGTTTCGCTACAGTCGCAGACTTATCAAAACCGTGTTGCATTGAAGTTGGCTTAGCAAGTTTGCCTTTGTTACGGCCCTTGCCACCACGCTGGTTACGACCACCGCGTGATTGCTCTTCTTTCGCAGGTTTTTTCTTCTTACGACGTGCACCACCTTCTTGTTGACGATCTGCTGCATCTTCAGCTTCACGAGCGTATGTAGAAGTGGTTACATGGTAATCAGAGTTCTCAAGTTCTTTCTTCTTAGACTCTTCTTCAGACCAACGAGCTTCGTTCTCTTCTGCAAGTTTACGAGCTTCTTCAACAAGCTTAGCTGCTTCTTGCTCAGCTTTACGTTGGGCTTCTTCTTCCTGACGACGCTTTAGCTCGTCAGCTTCTTTCTTCGCTTGCGTATTAACATCCGCATTTTTTGCATTCATTTCTTTCTTAGCCTTTTCAGCTTGTGCGCGTTTTGCCTTTTCTTCAGCGTCACGTTTTGCATCCGCTTCACGTTTCGCTTTCTCTTCGGCTTCGCGCTGTGCTTTCTCTGCAGCTTCACGTTTGGCTTGTTCTTCTGCCTCACGCTTCGCAAGCTCTTCAGCTTCACGTTTTGCTGCTTCCTCAGCCTCACGTTTTGCGTCGTCTTCGATAGTGCTGCGCTTCACATACGTGCGCTTCTTACGCACTTCTACTTGAACATCCTTACTTTTGCCGCCACCTGCTGCAACACTTAACGTGCTACGAGTCTTACGTTGAAGCGTCAGTCTAGTAGGTTCAGATTCGCCCGACGTATCGCCGTGCTCTTTCTTCAGGTGAGAGAGAAGCTTCTGCTTCTCCTCATCCGAGACATGGTCAGAACTCGCTTTGTTCATGCCAGCGTCAGCAAGTTGTTCCATTAAGCGGTCGACTGGAGTACCAATCTCTTCACTCAGTGCTTTAACTGTTAATTGTGTCATGCCGCTTCCTCCTTGCTGATATTATGCTTCTTCGCCGAACCAACAGATGTTACGCGCAGCCATAATAAGCTCGCCTGCACGTTCTTCTGTCAGGCCTTCAATACCTTCTAAATCATCGATACCTTGGTCAGCTAGATCTTCAAGTGTTGCTACACCTTTTGCTGCCAACTTGTATGCCATTTCACGCTCTAGACCTTCTAGACCTAGTAGGTCTTCAGCAGGTTCTAGACCTTCAAAAGATTCTTCTTGTGCTAGAGCAATCGTGGTTAGTGCGTCTTTCGCACGGCTACGAAGCTCTTCAACTAGCTCTTCGTTTAGACCATCAACTTCTAGTAGTTCGTTAACTGGAACATAAGCGATTTCTTCTAGCGTTGAGAAACCTTCTTCAACAAGTAGTTGAGCAAAGTCTTCTTCAATGTCTAGGTACTTCATGAAGTTTTCGATAGACGCTTGAGACTCCTCAGCGTGCTTCTTCTGAAGATCCGCTACTGTCATTACGTTCAGTTCCCAACCAGTCAGTTGAGATGCTAGACGTACGTTTTGACCGTTACGACCGATAGCTTGTGCTAGGTTGTCCGCTTCAACCGCGATGTCCATTGAGTGTGCATCTTCATCAACAATGATAGAAGCAACATCAGCAGGCGCCATTGCGTTGATTACGAATTGAGCTGGGTTATCATCCCAAAGAACGATATCGATACGCTCACCGCCAAGTTCACCAGATACTGCTTGTACACGTGCACCACGCATACCAACACACGCACCTACAGGGTCGATACGCTTGTCGTTTGTTTTAACAGCAATCTTAGCGCGAGAGCCAGGATCACGTGCAGCACCTTTCAGTTCGATGATTTCTTCAGCGATTTCTGGAACTTCTACACGGAACAGTTCAGCCAACATTTCTGGCTTAGAACGTGTAATGAAAAGTTGGAAACCACGTGCTTCTGGAGCAACTTTGTAAAGAAGACCACGAACACGGTCACCAGGACGGAAGTTCTCACGAGGAAGTTGGTCATCACGTAGGATTACCGCTTCTGCGTTATTACCTAGGTCAAGAACGATCGTCTCACGGTTTACTTTCTTAACAGCACCAGTGATAAGATCACCTTCGTTGTCAATGAACTGTTCTACGATCTGTGCACGTTCAGCTTCGCGAACTTTTTGCACGATAACTTGCTTAGCAGTTTGTGTCGTAATACGGTCAAAAGTAACTGAAGGGATATCGTCTTCAACAAAATCACCTAGCTGAAGTTCTGGATCTTCATACTGTGCAGCTTCTAGTGAGATTTCTTTTGTTGGATTTTCAACTTCATCAACAACTAACCAACGGCGGAATGTTTCAAATTCACCCGTTTTACGGTCAATGGCAACACGCACATCGATTTCGATTTCGTATTTTTTCTTTGTAGAAGTTGCTAGAGCAATCTCAAGAGCTTCAAAGATACGCTCACGAGGTACCGCTTTTTCATTCGATACCGCTTCTGCTACCGCTAAAATTTCTTTACTCATTGTATTTAGCCTCTAAGCTTCAAATTTTTTAGGGAACTAAAATTTAGGGATCAGGTTAGCTTTTGAAATGTTACTTAGAGCAAACTCTTCTTGTTGCCCTTCACAAGTAACTGCTATTGTCTCACCATCTACGCTGTGGATAATGCCTTTCCACTTACGACGGTTTGCAACAGCCATTTTCAATACGATGCTGACCTCGTGACCAATAAATTGCTCGTAATGTGCTGCTTTGAAAAGTGGTCTTTCTAAGCCTGGAGAAGAAACTTCTAGGCTGTAAGCAACAGAAATTGGATCTTCAACGTCTAATACCGCACTAACCTGATGGCTAACTTCTGCACAAGCATCTACGTTAATACCATTTTCATGGTCGATGTAGATACGTAACGTTGAGTGCGCACCCGCACGAATAAATTCTAATCCAACTAACTCGTAGCCTGTTGCCTCTACTGGAGCTTCAAGCATTTCAGTAAGTTGTCTTTCTAAACCAGTCATTTGAACCACTCCAGAAACAAAAAAAGGGCTCAGAGCCCAATCAAAAAACCAAGCAGTATCTGAGCAATTATAAAAACTCAGATAACAAAAAACCCCGAAAAGTCGGGGTTTTATGCTGCTGGACCCTGATACGTTAAGAATAGCGAAAAGTGCTTTTCTTAACTCACAGTGTGGTTAGCACTGTGCAAACTTGCCAATCGAGTCATTCTTTCCAACGAAAGAAGAGATTGGTTGCGGGGGCCGGATTTGAACCGACGACCTTCGGGTTATGAGCCCGACGAGCTACCAAGCTGCTCCACCCCGCGTCCGACTTGCTGAGCATTATACCGCCAAACAAGTGATTTACAAGTTTGTAAATTTATGGTGCCGAGAGAGGGACTCGAACCCTCACACCAAAGGCACTAGCACCTCATGCTAGCGTGTCTACCAATTTCACCATCTCGGCTACACAAACCTTACAGCTTATTGAGGAATTTCATCACCAGTAGGTGCTGGAACTTCACTCGCTGCATCATTAACTTGCTCTACAACTTGTTGTTGACCTAGTGTTGGATCAACCCATTGAGATTCTGTCTTATGTGTAGACATACGACCAAGTAGCAAGCTAACGATAAAGAATACTGTTGCTAAAATAGCAGTTGTTCGGGTTAGGAAATTACCTGAGCCGCTTGCACCAAACACTGTGTTTGAAGCACCAGCACCGAACGAGGCTCCCATATCTGCGCCTTTACCTTGTTGAATCAACACAAGGCCAATCACACCAAGCGCTGCCAACAGGTAAATCACAAGTAGAACTGAAAACATTTTTTCCACCTATGTTCCAAATTGTTGAGCCAGCGCCGTTCATAACTTCAAACAATGAGCGTTACGAACAAGGCTAGCGACCTCCTGACTGGAGGCGGAGCAATACTAGCGAAAGCCAGCAACGCTGACAAGGGGAAATTAGCAAAAAGTCACCACCAACGCATTAAGCGCTCAAAAAAAGGGCAAAAGTTGCCCTTTCCTCTCGCAAAATGGGTTAAAGCAATGATTAACAACTTGCTTTTACAGCTTCTGCAATCTTAAGCGCAGAGCTTTGAACAAGTCCCGCATCTTCACCTTCCACCATTACACGAATAAGTGGTTCTGTGCCCGATTTACGTAGCAGTACTCGGCCTTTGTCGCCCAACTCTGCTTCTACTTCTACCACTGAGTCTAGCACTGCTTGCGCTTCTAGAGGATTGCTTTCACCAGCAAAACGTACGTTCTCTAGTACTTGTGGGTAAAGCGTCATACCTTGAGACAAATCATGTAATGACATGTCACTACCAACAACAGAAGCAAGAACTTGCAACGCAGCAACAATTGCATCACCCGTGGTGACTTTGTCTAGCAAGATCACGTGGCCAGAGTTTTCAGCACCGATCTTCCAGCCTTTAGCAAGTAATTGTTCCATTACGTAACGGTCACCAACAGCAGCGCGAACAAATGGGATACCGAGTTGCTTTAGCCCATTTTCCATGCCTAGGTTGGTCATTAGCGTACCAACCACACCGCCTTTTAGTTCGCCACGACGTAGAGCATCACGTGCGATAATGTAAGCAATTTGGTCGCCGTCAATCTTGTTGCCCAAATGGTCAACCATAATGATGCGGTCACCATCACCATCGAATGCAAGACCAAGGTGAGCTTGCTCTTCCACAACGCGCTTTTGTAGTGCTCGAACATCCGTTGCACCTACTTCTGCGTTAATGTTGGTACCGTTTGGCTCAACACCCATTGCAATAACTTCCGCACCTAACTCTTTGAATACGTTAGGAGCAATGTGGTAAGTCGCACCGTGTGCGCAGTCAACCACGATCTTAAGGTTTGCTAGACTAAGCTCTGATGGGAAAGTGCTCTTACAAAACTCAATGTAACGACCTGCTGCATCATTTAGACGAGTTGCTTTACCAAGCTCGGCAGATTCCACGCACTCAATGTCTTTATCTAGCTCTGCTTCGATAGCCAATTCAATATCATCCGGAAGCTTAGTTCCCTCAGATGAAAAAAACTTAATGCCGTTATCGTAGTATGGGTTGTGTGACGCAGAAATAACGATACCCGCTTCCGCACGGAAGGTTTGTGTAAGGTATGCCACTGCAGGTGTTGGCATCGGACCAGTGAAGGTTGCTTTTAGGCCAGCAGCTGCAAGCCCGGCTTCCAACGCAGACTCAAGCATGTAGCCTGAGATACGCGTATCTTTACCGATAATAACTTTTTTAGTGCCTTGTTTCGCTAATACGCGACCAGCCGCCCAGCCAAGCTTCAGTACAAAATCCGGAGTAATTGGGTATTGTCCAACTTTACCGCGTACGCCATCAGTACCAAAATAACGTCTTTTATCAGACATAAAACTTTCCTTAATTCTTTTAGATATTTTTGTTCGTCATCTCAACCACTTTCATTGCTTCAATGGTTTCTTCAAAGTCATGAACTCGAATGATTTGCGCACCTTTCATCGCCGCGATCGTCGCACAAACCACACTAGCGTTGGTGCATTCAGCTGCTGGCTTATTCAAAAGCTTGAAAATCATGGATTTACGCGACATACCAGCAAGGATTGGTAAGCCAAATTCATGGAACTTCTCAAGATGAGCGAGTATATGATAATTGTGTTCTATGGTTTTGCCAAAACCAAAACCTGGGTCAAGGATAAGTTGAGACTTATCGATACCCGCTGTCTCACAAGCAGCAATACGCTCTTGAAGGAATGCTGAGACATCTTCCATCAGATCATCGTATTGAGGATTGGCCTGCATCGTACGTGGCTGGCCTTTCATGTGCATCAGGCAAATTGGTAAGTTCGCTTTCGCTGCCACTTCTAGAGCCCCCGGCTCTTGGAGCGCACGAACATCGTTAATGAGGTCCGCTCCAGCAGCAACTGCTTGGCGCATTACTTCCGCTTTGCTGGTATCGACAGAAATCCAAACATCGTATTTTTCGCGAATCGCTTTAATAACAGGAATAACACGCTGTAGCTCTTCTTCCAGTTCAACATCTGGGGCCCCTGGCCGTGTCGATTCACCGCCGATATCAATAATGCTGACACCAGCTGCAATCATCTTCTCAACCTGAGTAAGTGCTAGCTCAAGAGAATTATATTTACCGCCATCAGAGAATGAATCCGGGGTAACATTTAGAATAGCCATCACGCGAGGACGGGATAGGTCGAGGGACTTATTGTTTGCTTTAATAATCATAGCTTTAATAATCACAACATATACAAAAACCCCGAGCTTAACTCGGGGTTTATTATCAAAAGCTACTCTTTATTCAGAGTCTTTCTTTTCTGGCGCGTCACTTGAAGTTGCTTCTTGAGAAGTTGGTTGCTCAGCTGATTGTGCTGTATCAACAGATTTCTCTTCCGCTTTTACTTCTGGTTTCGCTTGAGGTTTATCGTTGTCCTCTGGTTTGTTTGCAGGCTTATCACCCCAACCAGCTGGTTCACGAATCTCAGCTTTACGCTCCATCAAATCTTCAATCTGGCCTGCATCAATGGTCTCATACTTCATTAGCGCATCTTTCATCGCATGCATGATGTCCATGTTGTCTTCCAAGATTTTCTTCGCACGGTCATAGTTACGGTCGATGATCTTACGAACTTCATCATCAATAAGTTTTGCGGTGTCATCAGACATGTGTTTAGTCTGTGTCACGCTACGACCTAGGAATACTTCACCTTCTTCTTCCGCGTAAAGTAGCGGACCAAGTTTCTCAGAGAAGCCCCATTGCGTTACCATTTTACGCGCAATGTCTGTTGCACGTTCGATGTCGTTAGAGGCACCTGTCGATACTTTATCAGCACCGTAGATAAGCTCTTCCGCTAGACGACCACCGTACAAGCTAGAAACCATAGATTCTAGGTGTTGGCGAGACATGCTCACGCGGTCTTGCTCTGGTAGGTACATCGTCACACCCAACGCACGACCACGTGGAATAATAGACACTTTGTACACTGGATCGTGTTCTGGTACCAGACGGCCAACAATTGCGTGACCCGCTTCGTGGTATGCTGTTGACTCTTTCACTTCTTCAGACATCACCATTGAACGGCGCTCTGCACCCATCATGATTTTGTCTTTCGCAAGTTCAAACTCAACCATAGAAACGTTACGCTTGTTACCACGCGCAGCAAACAATGCCGCTTCGTTTACTAAGTTGGCTAGGTCAGCACCAGAGAAACCTGGAGTACCACGTGCGATTAGAGAAGGCTCTACGTCACCCGCTAGAGGTACTTTACGCATGTGGACTTTTAGGATCTGTTCACGACCGCGTACGTCTGGAAGACCAACAACCACTTGACGGTCAAAACGACCAGGACGTAGTAACGCAGGGTCCAACACGTCCGGGCGGTTAGTCGCAGCGATAACGATGATACCTTCGTTACCTTCGAAACCATCCATCTCAACCAGCATTTGGTTTAGTGTTTGTTCACGTTCATCATGACCACCACCAACACCAGCACCACGCTGACGACCTACTGCATCAATCTCATCGATAAAGATGATACAAGGTGCCGCTTTCTTCGCTTGCTCAAACATGTCACGCACACGAGATGCACCAACACCAACAAACATTTCTACGAAGTCAGAACCAGAGATAGTAAAGAATGGTACTTTTGCTTCACCAGCAATGGCTTTCGCTAATAGCGTTTTACCAGTACCAGGAGGACCAACCATTAGAACACCCGTTGGGATCTTACCGCCCAATTTCTGGAAGCGGCTTGGATCACGTAGGTAGTCCACCAGTTCTTTTACGTCTTCTTTTGCTTCATCACAGCCTGCAACGTCAGCAAAAGTTGTCTTGATTTGTTCTTCGCTCATCATACGAGCTTTACTCTTACCGAAGGACATTGCGCCTTTACCGCCGCCGCCTTGCATTTGACGCATGAAGAAAATCCATACACCAATCAGTAAGATCATAGGGAACCAAGAAATGAAGATAGTACCAAGTAAGCTCTGCTCTTCAGGAGGCGTACCTTGTACTTTTACATTTTGGTTAATTAGGTCATCTAGAAGCTTCTGATCATACACCGGCATGTAAGTGACCATTTTCGCACCACCGCCGCGACGAACGAAACTAATTTCACCGTCTTTAAAAGTTGCTTCTTGAATCTGGCCTTGGCCAACTTCCTGTACAAACGTGGTGTAATCCACGGTTCTGCCATTGCTTTCTCCAGGGCCAAAGCTCTGGAATACCGACATCAACACGACAGCGATAACAAGCCACAGAATTAAATTTTTTGCCATGTCACTCAAGGTGTCAGCCTCTCGATAACTAATTGTAATTAAAGGTAGGGTACTACAGTTTATTAGCTGTAGCTATAGTGTTAACCATGCTCTAAACGAACGAAATAGTTAACCTTTGTAACCAGTGGCTACGACAAAGACTTCTCGTGAGCGAGCTCGCGATGAGTCTGGTTTTCTGATTTTTACGACTTTAAACATGTCTCGGACTTCTTTCACGAATTGATCGAAGCCTTCACCCTGGAAAACCTTTACAACAAAGCTACCATTAGGTGCTAGAACTTGTCGACACATATCTAAAGCCAATTCAACTAAATACATAGCTCGCGGCTGATCTACAGAGTTGTTGCCAGCAATATTAGGCGCCATGTCAGACATCACAACATCCACCATTGAAGGTTGGATTCTGTCTAGCAAGGCTTCTAAAACCGCCTCGTCACGAAAGTCTCCTTGTAGGAAGCTTACGCCAGCGATTGGATCCATAGGTAGCAAGTCACACGCAATAATTTGACCGTCTTCACCTATTATCTTAGCAGCATATTGAGACCATCCACCCGGAGCTGCGCCTAAATCGACAACAGTCATCCCAGGTTTCAACAATTTATCTTTTGTTTGGATCTCGTCTATCTTGAAGTAAGCACGTGAACGATAGCCTTTTTTACGAGCTTCATTTGCATACTTATCATCAAAGTGTTCTTTCAACCAACGACCAGAACTAGCCGAATGTTTTTGTTTACTCATTTTAATCCCAACAAGGCGTAATTAGGAGCTATTGTTCTAATAGGCTCAACCTATTACTCAATAAATTATAGTCTTCAGCAATAGATGGCGTTAAAATAGCTTTTTTCAACCCTTATTTTAAAGAAAATTGGCCGCGTAATGAACCTAAGCACCAAACAAAAGCAGCACCTAAAAGGCCTGGCTCACAGTTTAAAACCTGTTGTGCTAATGGGCGCAAATGGACTTACAGAAGCCGTGCTAGCAGAAATTGAAATCGCTCTGAACCACCACGAACTGATCAAGATTAAAGTTGCATCAGAAGATCGTGAAACAAAGCAGCTAATCATTGATGCTATTGTGCGTGAAACTGGCGCAGAAAAGGTACAAGTTATTGGTAAAACACTTGTACTATACCGTCAATCTGAAGAGCGTAAGATCGAAATTCCACGCAAGTAATTTCCGCTCTTAGCTTCAGAAAAAAAGGTCGCTTAATGCGACCTTTTTTGTATTTAGACAACTGTATTAGATGTACTCTACGCTATCGATTTCAAAGTCTTTAGCACCGCCAGGGGTTTGAATTACGACTTCGTCACCTTCCATCTTACCGATCAAGCCACGAGCAATAGGCGAACTGATTGAGATACGCCCCGCTTTGATATCGGCTTCGTCGTCACCAACAATTTGATAAGTTTTCTCATCTTCTGTATCACAGTCGATCAAGGTAACCGTCGAACCAAAAATCACTTTACCAGTGTTATCCATTTTAGTGACATCAATTACTTGAGCAACAGACAACTTGTACTCGATATCACGAATTTGAGCCTCGCAGATGCCTTGTTCTTCACGAGCTGCGTGATACTCCGCATTTTCCTTTAAATCACCTAGCTCACGAGCCTCTGCGATCGCTTCAGAAATTTGAGGGCGAAGCTTTAGTAGACGATCTAGTTCTGTGCGCAGTAGTTGCTCACCACGCGATGTCATTGGAACTTTTTCCATTATATAACCTCAAGGCCAAAGGGTTCTTTGGACAAAAAAAGCCTACCCAATCTAATAGATTGGGTAGTGAGTTAATTGATGCATTTCTTCTAGTTTAAACAAACTCTAGGGTGAAATCACCCTAATTTAAAAACAGTCGAAATAACGTGATGTAATGCACTTAAATGCAGCAGACTCAGTTTCGAGACACTTCTCAAATTATTGAAAAACAACCACCTAGTTACACATAAAAATATCAAAAAAGATAAAAACAAATCAATGTCAGAGCAAAGCAAAGTGCAACATAAACCAACAAATACAGTAACTTAAACAATAAAAAGCCACAATCGAACACTGTTCATCAGTTCGATTTATATCATTTTACTAACTCATAAGGAAACTTTAGCAGTAAAACATGTCCGGCAAGTTATTACGTAATAGTGTTTTCGAAAGTGATGTTTTCTCACAAATGAAACTATGCGCACAACCATAACTTGTGAGAGATTACCTCTCCCCCATAAAACAATGATTATGGACAGCTAACTAGGACAAATAAGATGAAAAAGACTCTAATTGCTCTTTCTGTATCTGCAGCAGCTATGGCAACTGGCGTTAACGCAGCTGAACTTTACAACCAAGACGGCACTTCTCTAGATATGGGCGGCCGTGCTGAAGCACGTCTATCTATGAAAGATGGTGACGTAGCGGACAAATCTCGCATCCGTCTAAACTTCCTTGGCACTCAAGCAATCAACGACAACCTATACGGTGTTGGTTTCTGGGAAGGTGAGTTCACTACAGCTGAAAATGGCGGCGTAGACGGCAACAGCAATCTAGACACTCGTTACGCATACGCTGGTCTTGGCGGCGCGTTTGGTGAAGTAACTTACGGTAAAAACGATGGTGCTCTAGGCGTTATCACTGACTTCACTGATATCATGGCATACGCTGGTAACTCTGCGGCAGACAAACTAGCTGTAGCTGACCGTTCTGACAACATGCTTTCTTACAAAGGTCAATTCGAAAACCTAGCTGTTAAAGCAAGCTACCGTTTCGCTGACCGTATCGAAAACGCTGCTGGTACTGAGTACACAGACAACGGTGAAGACGGTTACTCTCTATCTGCAATCTACGCTTTCGCAGACACAGGTCTTGAGCTAGGTGCTGGTTACGCAGACCAAGACGAAGCTAACGAATACATGCTTGCAGCGTCTTACACTATGGGCGACCTATACTTCGCTGGTGTATTCACTGACGGTGAAAAAGCTAAGAAAGATGGCGACTACACAGGTTACGAACTAGCTGGTGCTTACACTCTAGGTCAAACAGTGTTTACTTCTACGTACAACAACGCAGAAACAAACAACGAAACATCTGCAAACAACTTCGCAGTTGACGCATCTTACTACTTCAAGCCTAACTTCCGTGGTTACGTATCATACAACTTCAACCTAATCGACGCTGGCGATAAACTAGGTAAAGTTGGTGGTAACACAGTTGCATCTAAGATTGATTCTGAAGACGAGCTAGCTCTAGGTCTACGCTACGACTTCTAATTGAGTCTTTAGACTTGAAGAAATGCCCGCATATTGCGGGCATTTTTGTATTCAGATATTCACACCAATTCAGTATATACTCTCCTCATCTACCACAAGAAAGTGTCATCACCATGCGTATACATTGGCCAATTTGCTTTTTCTTTTATTGCTTCAGCATGATTGTCCATGCGTATCCATATCAAGAGGTACTTCCTGAAGGGGTACGCCTTAGCCTAGTCGCAGAAAAACTGAGTGATAAAACGGAGCTACTAGACTCTGCGCCAAGCTCTCAGCTATTTCCGCCAGCAAGTACTCTGAAAGTGGTCACTGCACTAGCCGCAAAGCTAGAGCTAGGGGATAGTTTCAGCTTTACCACCAACCTTTCTAAGGCTAATGATGATCTTGTAGTGTCATTTAGTGGCGATCCCACGTTAACAAGCAACGACTTAAGTAAGCTGTTTGATAAGCTAAAAGAAAAAGGCATTAGCGAAATTAAAGGAAATGTCTGGTTAGATGACTCTATGTTTGTTGGCTATGACCGCGCCGTGGGCTGGCCATGGGATATTCTAGGCGTGTGTTACAGTGCCCCTGCTAGTGCGATTACATTAAATGAGAATTGTGTTCAGGCGTCTATTTATACTCAAGATAATGGTAAAACGCGGGTATTTGTCCCTGAGCATCAACCAATCCATGTTTCAACCTCAGCAATTACCGTTAGCAAATCTGCTCAGAAAGCAAAGCATTGTGACTTAGACCTTATTGCACACTCCTCAAACCAATACGAGCTTAACGGATGCCTAGTTAAGCGTGATAAGCCGCTGCCGCTTAAATTTGCGGTACAAGACCCTAGAGCGTATACAAGCCGTGTTGTCTATACTTTGCTGCGTCAAAAAGGGGTTAAGCTCCACGGGCAAGTATTAATTGGCGCTCCAGCAGATAGCATCAATACGAAGCTTATTGCCAGTCACCACTCTAAAGCCCTGCCAGACTTGCTTGAGGAAATGTTAAAACGCTCAGATAACTTGATTGCCGATACATTAACGAAAACGTTAGGGCACCATTTCTATATTCAACCTGGTAGTTTTAGAAATGGCACCGAGGCGATCAAGCAAATCATCTATGCTAATACGTCTATAGATATCAAAAACGCTCAGCTTGAAGATGGTTCTGGCTTATCACGTAACAACCGCATCTCTGCAGCATCAATGGCAGACATCCTTCGTTACATATGGAAGCACGAGAAAGATTTAAACCTAATTGCTATCATGCCTAAATCCGGAGAGTCAGGAACTCTGCAATACCGTCAAAGTATGCGTAAAGCCCCAATCAAAGGACAACTGATAGCGAAAAGTGGCTCACTGTACGGTACGTATAATATGGCGGGTTATGGACTTGATAAAAACGGTAAACCAAACACCTTGTTTGTTCAGTTTGTATCAGACTACTTCCCAGAAAAAAGGGACGATAACAAACCTGTCATCGCCCCTATTACTCAATTTGAAAAGCTGTTCTATCAAGACATTGTGAACTTCAGTCAGGCAATACCTAAGAAGTAGTTTACAACCGTGAAGTAGATCCACATCCCTGATATATCTACGATAGATGCTAATACTGGACTCACCAATACGGCAGGGTCCCGTTTAAAAGCTCGAGCAATAATAGGGAGCAAACCGCCAAGTGTGGTAGAAATAGTCACCTGAATAAATAGTGCAACCGCAATAGCCAATGCAATATCTTCTAGCGCAAAGCCGCCCGTTGACTGCCCATTGCTGAAAAGCATAATACGTCCCACCATCACAATAGCGATCGCTAGTGCAATAAATAGCGCCACACGGCTTTCTTTCCAAAATACCTCTAACCATTGGCGCTTCTTAAGCTCTCCTGTTGCAAGAGCGCGAATAACCAAGGTCGCAGCTTGTGTTCCAGTATTACCACCCGCAGCAGCGATCACTGGCATGTACACCGCCAGTAAAACAAGCTGACTCAAGGTGTCTTCATACTGAGCGATGATTAAACCAGACACAATTCCAAGCAACGCAAGTGCAATGATCCAGCCAATACGCTGTTTTACATGTCCAAGTACACTAGTCGATAGATAACCATCTGGCGTATCAACTTCTGACATGTGCAGACCTAACTGGTGAGCATAGTGACGAGCACGTTTGTCATGTCCAGCTTGTTCAAGTTGAGCAATAAGGCTATTCACATAGCCAACCGAGCAGTGTTGCAAGATACCAACCGCCTCATCAATAGGCATGATTGTTAACAAGTGCAGTTGCTGCTCTTGCTCGTACCGCAAAAACGCATTACGAGCGGCACCAATTTCTACTTCAGAAAAGTTTGGTGTTGTTTCAATAAAAGTGTTGTTCATTACCGTCATGGCGAATCTCCCGATTGGCATTGGTAACGACCATCGACAAAGCACGCAAATAGCTTTCAATACCCCCATGCATTTAAAATTATGGGCGTACAAAAACATCAATGCCAAAGCACTGTCTATTCAGAATTTATGAAAGGAAATAACAAGAAGGAAAAATTAGAAAAGATGCCTTACCACTCAGGTAAGGCGGAGATCGCCAATACCGAAGCGGGTTATTTCGCTCCCTTTATCTTACTCACCCAGCAACTGGGAGGATGGTCGGTATTGTTCATGTAAATCTCCGATAAAGCTGCTCACTTAGCAGCGCGCGTATAGTAGCAAAGTTGAACCACTTTTACAGTCAATCTATGGTTGATTAATCAAATTTTCATACAAAAAAAGCGCCGTATAGGCGCTTTCATTTTGTACAGTTATTGATTACTTAATAGTAATACGTGCGAATTTACGTTTACCAACTTGGAATACGTAAGTGCCTGCTTCAGGAGCAAACTTCGCATCAGCAACTTTCTCGCCTTCGATCTTAGCAGCGCCTTGTTTAACCATACGCATTGCTTCAGAAGTTGAAGCACATAGACCCGCTTCTTTTAGTAGATTTGCTACTGGTGTGCCTGCTTCAAAATCAAACTCTGGCATTTCGTCAGGGATTTGGTTCTTCGCAAAACGATTTACAAACTCTTGCTCTGCAGCATCTGCATCTGCTTCACTGTGGAAACGAGCAATGATCTCTTTCGCTAGCAATACCTTGATATCACGTGGGTTCTTACCTGCTTCTACATCCGCTTTGAACTGTGCAATCTCTTCTAGAGGACGGAAAGACAGTAGTTCGTAGTAGCTCCACATTAGAATGTCTGAGATAGACATGATCTTACCAAACATTTCGCTTGGTGCTTCGCTGATACCAATGTAGTTGCCTGAAGATTTAGACATCTTCTTCTCGCCGTCTAGACCAACTAGAAGCGGCATCATCAGTACAACTTGAGGTTTTTGTCCGTGAGATTTTTGCAGTTCACGACCCATTAGTAGGTTGAACTTCTGGTCAGTACCACCCAGTTCAACGTCAGTTTCCATTGCTACAGAGTCCCAACCTTGAAGCAGTGGGTACATGAACTCGTGGATAGCGATTGGCTGACCACCTGCGTAACGCTTTTTAAAGTCGTCACGCTCAAGCATACGAGCAACAGTTTGGTTCGCAGCAAGACGAATCATACCTTCTGCGCCTAGCTCAGATAGCCACTCAGAGTTGAACTGAATTTTAGTCTTAGCTGGGTCTAGAATTTTGAACACCTGCTCTTTGTACGTTTCAGCGTTACGCAGAACGTCTTCACGACTTAGCGGTGGACGAGTTGTGTTCTTACCTGTTGGGTCACCAACCATTGCAGTGAAGTCACCGATAAGGAACGTCACTTCATGACCTAGTTCTTGGAACAAGCGAAGCTTATTGAAAATAACCGTATGGCCTAGGTGAATATCAGGTGCTGTTGGATCGGCGCCTAATTTAATACGTAGAGGACGACCTTCTTTTAGTTTTGCGATAAGCTCTTCTTCTGGAATCAGCTCTTCAACACCGCGCTTAATCTCGGCTAGTGCAGCTTCAATGCTCGCCATTCTTGTTCACTCCCACAGATTTGGCAAAAAGTTAATAGCTGGACATCTTACTTGAATAGCGATGCATTTTGAAACACGTTAGACTAGGTAGTTGTCATTTTTTACGTTTAAATCAGTTATCCAATACTCATGCATTCATTTTTTGTCCGACTTCCACTCTTGCACAAAGTATTGATCGGTGTTTTTAGTGCCCTCATTGTTGTTGCACTGTTTTTTTTACCCGATCCTCAAGACCTAGCTCCGGAGCAAAGCCGATTAGAGATCGGCCAACATTATCCTGTGCCTCTTTCTCTACCGACAAACTTGTCTAATCCCTCCCTTAGCTCACTACCTTCAGTGTTAAGGTGGGAAACACATACGGTAAAAGATGGCGAGAGTGCAGCAGTGCTATTCAACCGCATCGGCTTATCACCTCGCCTTCTCCATGAGCTGATTACAACCAGTAAAGAGATCAAAACTCAGCTTACCCGCCTACGACCGGGGGACAAGCTTCAGTTTGGTTTTGATGAGAACAATGACTTTGTCCAACTAAAACGTACACTCAACGCATTCGAGACATTTAGAATTAAGTCGGAGAGTGGCAAGTACGTTGCTGAAGTGGATAAAAAAGAAGTCGACTACCAATACAACTATGCTGAAGCAACCATCAAATCTAACTTCTGGAATGCAGGCATTTCTTCAGGTTTAAACGCTAACCAGATTATGGAGCTGGCTGGCATCTTTGGCTGGGATATCGACTTTGCGTTGGATATTCGTAAAAACGACACTTTCCGCGTACTTTACCAAGAGGAAGTCGTCGAAGGCGAAGTGATTGGACGCGGCAAAATCATCGCAGCAATATTCCACAACCAAGGCGATAAGTTTACCGCTATTTTGGATGAGAAAACGGGGAAATACTACGATGAGAACGGCCGTGCCATGAAAAAAGCCTTCTTACGTGCTCCCTTGGATTTCCGCCGTGTATCATCAAACTTCAACCCTCGTCGTTTGCATCCTGTGACTGGCAAGGTGCGCCCTCACCGAGGTACAGATTATGCTGCTCCTGTGGGTACACCAATTTGGGCTGCCGGTGATGGCATCGTACAGAAATCTTCTTATAACAAGTTCAACGGTAACTATGTGTTTATTAAGCACAGCAATACTTATATTACCAAGTACTTGCACTTAACTAAGCGAATGGTGAAAACAGGCCAACGTGTTAAACAAGGGCAAACTATCGGTACATTGGGTGGAACAGGTCGTGTAACTGGCCCGCACTTGCACTATGAATTCTTGGTAAATGGCGTTCATAAAAACGCGAGAACGGTTAAGCTGCCACAGTCCAAGTCGCTAACAGGTAAAGCAAAGCAAACCTTTATGGCGAATGCAAAAATCAGTATGGCTAAGCTAGATCGCTACAGTAAATTGCTTGCGATGAAGTAACGTCAAATAGTTCGAATGATAAATGAAGAGGCAGCCTAAGCTGCCTCTTTTGTTTCTACTTTAGGATCATCAATGTTGTGTTCACGCCCAAGCATCAACAGGCAAGGAGTGAGTACTAACGTGAGAACTGTGGCAAACGCCAACCCACCAGCGACGGCCGTGGCTAACTGTGACCACCACTGCGTACTTGGCGCACCAAACTCTATCCTCTGATTGACCAAATCGATGTTCATTTCTAACACCATTGGTAACAAACCAAGAATGGTAGTCACAGTCGTGAGTAATACTGGACGTAAACGCTGTACTCCAGTGCGCAGAATCGCTTCTGTTTTTTCTAAGCCACGTTTACGCATTTGGTTATAAGTATCAATCAGTACGATGTTGTTGTTCACCACTATCCCAGCCAACGCAATCACTCCAATACCGGACATAATAATGCCGAATGGCTTTTGGAAAATCAGTAGGCCAATAAACACGCCGACAGTAGAAAAAAGCACCGCACTCAAAATCAGAAACGCTTGATAGAAACTATTGAACTGCGTAATCAAAATCAGAGCCATCACACCCAGCGCAACCATAAAAGCATTTTGCAAGAAAGCGGAAGAGTTTTCTTGCTCCTCATTTTGGCCACGGATTTTAAACTCAATACCAGCAGGCAAACCCAGTTGTTGCACTTCGGCAGTGATCTTCGGCAGCTCAAGTGCGAGATTATAACCTTCTGCCATATCCGCCTTGATATTCACCACTCGACGCCCATCTACGCGGCGAATAGTGTCTTGTTTATGATCTGGTTTAATCTGAGCAAAATTGGTGATCGGCACTAGGCCTGCCGCCGTTTTCACGCGCAACTGATCAAAACGCCCAATATCGCGTTTATCCTGTGGATAGCGAACCAAAATATCGACTTCTTCATCCGCATCATCTGGTAAGTAATCGCCTATTTTCAGACCATTAGTCACAAATTGAACTGTGTTGCCAACTAAAGTCGCATCAGCTGCAAAACGTGAAGCATCATCCCGACGAATATCAATTTGCCAGTCAATTCCCTCTTTATTAGTCGTATCACTGAGATTAGTCAGAGCAGAGTTACGATCAGCCCAATGACGAACCAATTTTGCCGCGCTATCTAATTGATTAATATCTGAGTTAGGCGCAGACATCTCAATCACTAAGTCATGTTCAACAGGCGGCCCCGCATCTGGAAACTTGTATTCGATTTCAACACCAGAAAACTGGTCAGTAATTTGCTTCAATTCATCAATAATGGCGGTGACTTTACGACGATACTGCCAGTCCACGGGGGTAATTTGAATTTGCCCAATCTCATCGCTACCTCCGGTCTTGGTGTAGACACTTTCAAACTCATCGTGCCCTATCATCACCTTCTCGATCTCTTTCATCACTATGTCTTTTTCTTTGATCGATAAATCACCATAAGATCGAACTTTGACAGTAAAGAAAGCGGGATCCACTTCAGGAAAGAACTCTGCACCTAGCCCTGCTTTGCTATAAGTAAAACCTACGCCGCCAGCAAGTAAAACTGCACTGAGTAGCACTTTTAATGGGTGACGAATCGCAATAGAAAGCGTCATAAAGTAAAGCTTGGTAATGCCCGTTGCTTTATCAAACTCGCCGTTATGCAGATCGATCATCTCTTGTTGGCGCTTTGCTTCAACGACTTGTGGCTTACCTATAATTCCACCAATCACTGGCACAAACAGCAGCGCCATCACTAACGAAGCTGTTAACGTAGCAATCAAGGTTAATGGCAAGTACTTCATGAACTCACCGGTAATATCAGGCCAAAACAATAGTGGCGCAAAAGCAGCAAGGGTCGTGGCCGTCGAAGCAGTGATCGGCCATGCCATACGCTTGGCTGCATCTCGATACGCTTCTTTACGCGGCGTCCCCTCTTGCATTCGTCTATCGGCAAATTCGGTTACAACAATGGCACCATCCACCAGCATACCCACTGCCATAATCAGCGCGAAGAGCACCACAATGTTGACCGTTAGGCCAAACACTGAAAGAACTAATAAACCAGTAAGGAAAGAACCCGGAATAGAAATTCCCACCAAGAGTGCGGTTCGTACACCAAGAATGGCAATAATGACGATAACCACTAAGATAATCGCGGAGAGGATATTGTTTTGTAGATCACTAAGCATCAGTTTGACGTCATCAGACTGATCCCACGTATATTTGACTTGTAAGTTATTTGGCCAATCCGCTCGCTTTTGCGCTTCAGTCAGAACCTGTTTGACGAGCTCCACCGTTTCAATGATGTTTTCGCCCGCACGCTTTTTCACATTCAATACGACAGCAGGATCCCCATCCAAGCGAGCAAAACTTTCAGGGTCACGGAAAGCTCGGCGTACCGTGGCGACATCAGCAAAAGTGATCACCTCTTTGCCGTTTACCTTAATCGGCAGCTCTAATACGTCTTTTAAAGAATCAAATACGGAAGGGACTTTGACCGAGAAGCGACCGTACCCCGTATCCACGAAGCCCGCGGCAACCACCCGGTTGTTTAACGCAATCAAGTTGTAGATGTCGGCTTGATCCAAGCCGTAGCTTTCCATCAACAGAGGATCGACTACGATCTCAACGATGTCTTCGCGATCGCCTGCAATATCCACTTCCAATACCTGACGATAGCTTTCCAGTTTGTCACGCAGCGCTCGCGCGATTTGCACCGTTGTGCGCTCAGGGACCGTACCATACAAAACCAGTGTGAGAACCGGCTCTTCGGAAGCAAATGTTACCTCGTTTACTGTCGGCTCATCGCTATCTGCTGGCAGTTTGGGCTTGGCGAGATCAACCGCATCACGCACATCAGCCATGGCTTCAGCTAGGTCAACACCAACACTAAATTCCAGCGTCACTGAGGCGTGCCCTTCAGAAGCTACCGAGGTCATCTCTTTTACCCCTTCGATAGAGCGCAGCTCTTGCTCTATTGGACGAACCAATAAGCGCTCCGCATCAGTCGGAGAGATACCTTGGTGGCCTACTGACACGTAAATGATTGGAATCGTAATGTCAGGGCTCGATTCTTTGGGAATAGTAATATAGGTAATTACACCAGCGATAAGAATCATCACTAGCAGAGTTAACATGGTTCTAGCTCGCGATAGCGCAGCATCAATCAAAGCAAACATATTGCCTCCTACTGCGAATCTACGGCGTCAATGACGTCATCAACTTTGGTCGCTACGACTAAATCACCATCACGTGCAAAGCCTTGCCCTAGTACGATGATATCGACTTGGTCTCCTAAGCCAGATAACCAAACTCCATCTTTCTCAGCTTTGACAAGCTGAATTGGAACAAAGTGTACATGCTGATTGCGGAGCGTTTTGATGCCAAGGTTTCCTTCTTCGTCCAGAGCCAACATGGCAGCTGTCACTTTCACTGCCATGACTTCACTCAAAGACAACACGACTTCCGCACTGATCCCGCCAGGCATGACGCTCTCTCGATTTTCAATCTCGATCTCTATTGGGAATGTATTGGTAGCAGTAGAAGATACTCGTCCTATATAACGGATGATGCCTTGATGATGAACACCATCGATAGTTCGAACATCAGCTTGTTGACCTTCTTTTAAGTACTGGATATGACGCTCACTGACATCCGCTTCAATAACTAACTTTTCTAAGTCAATCACAGTCGCAATGGGATCTCCGACACCAACAAAGTCACCCACCTCAACGAATCTATGGTCAAGAATGCCATCAAATGGCGCTCGAACTTTGGTATTTTTTAATGCCGTTTCAACATTACTGAGACTGGCTCTCGCATCAACTAGCGCGGCTTGTGCAGTGGCAAATGCAACCTCACCTTGTAAACCTCGGTTCTTCAAAGATTCTGCCGCTTTGAACTCTTTTTCTTTCACGCGCAACATGGCTCTAGCACGTTTTAGTTGAATATCAAGGTCGCGCTCGTCAATGTTGGCAATCACCTGCCCCTGTTTGACACGTTGTCCTTTTTGTACGTTCAAACTGACAATTTTCCCGGCCACCTCCGCCCCTAGACGAGCTTGGCGGTTGGGAGCAGTTCGACCGTAGAGTTCAATTGTTTTGCTAGTCGGTTGCGCTTTAAAAGAGTTAAACATCACCTTAGCAACAGGTGTGTTATCAGATTGGGAAGATTGAGAAGAGGCTGATTCGTCTTGTGCCCTGAGTTGCCCCATAGCAAGCCACGCAGCAAGCACGATGATAAGCGTTAAAGAAACTAGCCATGGACGTTCGACAAGGCGTCGTCCGAGAGAAACTCCAGACATATAAAGTCCTTTTTATTTTATTCACTCAACTGCCTTTTAAGCGAAGAGCGTGTTTACGTGACTTCCTGCTACGTAAAATTCAGGCAGCCAATTGGCTGCCTGTTGTCGTGTTAATTAAACACTGAATGATGCACCACAACCACAAGTTGTCGTTGCATTCGGGTTATTGACGAAGAAGCGCGCTCCTTCTAAACCTTCCGTGTAATCAACCACGCCACCGATTAAGTATTGCAGGCTCATTGGGTCTACAACCAGTGTTACGCCACTATTTTCGATTGTTGTGTCGCCTTCATTTACGCTTTCATCAAATGTAAAGCCGTATTGGAATCCACTACAGCCACCACCCGTAATGTATACGCGCAACTTCAGTGCTGGGTTTTCTTCTTCTGCAATCAACGCCTTAACGCGTGATGCTGCAGCATCAGAAAAAGACAATGGTACGTTTACTTCGCTCACGAAGACCTCTCTCACTCGTGTAATGCGTCAAGCCTGAAGCAAGACGTCAAATTTATGCTAATTAGAGCGATTATCCAATACCTGACCAACTCGTTCAAGTATTCACCGACGATTCTTTAGATCAGATGCTGATATGTAAGATTACACCGCAAGACTACACATAAATTACCCAAAACGTTTCTAACTTGAGATTAGCTAGGTACAATGCGCTCCACTTGGTCCGAGCAATCAAAAGAGGATAACCCCATGACCAAATCATCAGAGCTATATCAAAAGGCTCAGCAAACCATTCCTGGCGGTGTAAACTCACCAGTTCGTGCATTCAACGGCGTTGGCGGTTCTCCGCTATTTATCGAACGAGCAGACGGTGCACTGATTTTTGATGCCGATGGTAAAGCGTACATTGATTACGTTGGCTCTTGGGGTCCAATGATTCTAGGTCACAACCATGCTGTTATCCGTGAAGCTGTTATCGATGCTGCGCAACGTGGTCTAAGTTTCGGTGCGCCAACTGAGATGGAAATAGCAATGGCTGAGCTTGTGTCTGAGTTAGTGCCATCAATGGAACAAATCCGCATGGTAAGCTCTGGTACAGAAGCGACCATGAGTGCTATCCGTCTTGCTCGTGGCTTTACTGGTCGTGACAAGATCATGAAGTTCGAAGGCTGCTACCACGGTCACGCAGACAGCTTACTAGTGAAAGCTGGTTCTGGCGCACTGACTCTAGGTCAACCAAGCTCTCCTGGCGTTCCTGCTGACTTTGCTAAGCACACGCTAACTGCTACATTCAACGATCTAGATTCAGTACGTGAGTTGTTTGCGGCAAACAAAGGTGAGATCGCATGTATCATCGTTGAGCCAGTAGCAGGCAACATGAACTGTATCCCACCAGTAGACGGCTTCCACGAAGGTCTACGTGAAATCTGTGACCAAGAAGGTGCACTACTGATTTTTGATGAAGTAATGACTGGCTTCCGCGTAGCTTTAGGCGGCGCACAAGCACACTACAACATCAAACCAGACCTAACCACACTAGGTAAAGTGATCGGCGGCGGTATGCCAGTAGGTGCTTTCGGTGGTCGTAAAGAGGTCATGCAATACGTTGCACCAACAGGTCCTGTTTACCAAGCCGGTACACTCTCTGGTAACCCAGTAGCGATGGCAGCGGGTTTTGCATGTTTGAACCTTCTAAAAGAAGAAGGTAACGAGAAGCGTCTTGCTGCGAAAACAAAACAACTTGCTGAAGGTTTTAAAGCGCTAGCAGAAAAACACGGTATCCCAATGGTAGTAAACCAAGTGGGCGGCATGTTTGGTTTCTTCTTTACAGATCAAGAAACCGTAACTTGCTACGAAGACGTGACTAAGTGTGACGTTGAGCGCTTCAAACGTTTCTTCCACCTAATGCTAAAACACGGTGTGTACCTTGCACCATCAGCATTCGAAGCAAGCTTTACTTCTCTAGCTCATGGTTCAAAAGAAATCGACGCAACGCTAGAAGCAGCTGACCGCTGTTTTGCAATTCTGGCAGAAGAGGCTAAATAAGCCTTCTTTTACTGGAACACTCATAGCAAAAAAGGACCTTCTCGGTCCTTTTTTAGTATCTGTTTATGCTTGCCAATTAAAGATCACAAGGATGGCGAGTACCCCAAGAACAATCCCAAACCAAGGAATGCGTTTAGTCTTCTTGTCACTCTGGCATTTCTTATCACTGTTACAACAACCCATTTTTCCATCTCTTGATTGATAACCATCTGATTTGTGGTCATTATAACAAGGTCAATTGCTCCTTCCCAATTCAGCTATGTCATAAGCTTGAAAGAATCGTCGGTGCAAAGTAATAAATGTTTTGCGCTGTGGTATAAGGCGTAAACGTAAATCATCCGTAAATTGGATTAATCACATGCCAAATAATGTAAAAATCACGTCGAGTCATCGAGTGCTAGTTGTTGCGCTACTCGCCGCTGCTTTTGCCTGCTATTTATTGGTCGAGCCTTATATCAACTCGATCGTCATGGCGTTTATCATTTCATTGCTTATGTTCCCAATACATGAGTGGTTCGAACGAAAACTGCCAGACCACAAAAACTTGGTTTCACTGCTCTCTTGTGTGGTTCTCACCTTTATTATTGTGATTCCATTACTGTTTGTATTTGCTGCTATCGTGCAGCAAGGGTCGGTATTTTCGCAAAACACCTACAAGTGGGTAACCAATGGTGGTATCCAAGATATCTTCCAACACCCTTGGGTTGTCAAAGGGTTAGCACTGGTTAATGAGTACTTACCTTTTGACAAAATTGAACCACAAGCCATCGCAGAAAAGATTGGGCAATTCGCCACATCATTCGGTTCAAACCTTGTCGCTATCAGTGCAAAAATCCTAGGGGACGCAACCAACTTCCTGATGGACTTCTTCCTGATGCTGTTTGTGTTGTTCTTCCTACTGCGTGACCACGATAAAATCATTTCGGCAATGCGCCATATTCTGCCGCTTTCGCGCAGCCAAGAAGACAAGATTCTGACCGAGATTGAACAAGTATCGAAGTCAGCTGTAATGGGCTCATTCTTAACGGCAATTGCGCAAGGTTTTGCTGGCGGTATCGGTATGTGGCTCGCAGGATTCCCAGGATTGTTCTGGGGTACCATGATGGGTTTTGCTTCATTTATTCCAGTCGTCGGCACGGCATTAATTTGGATTCCAGCTGCTGCTTACTTGTTCCTAACTGGCGACACAACTTGGGCTATATTCCTAACGGTGTGGAGTGTGCTCGTGGTTGGCTCGATAGATAACCTACTACGCCCACTATTAATGCAAGGCAGTGCCGGCATGAACACCCTGATGATCTTCTTCTCCCTACTAGGTGGTTTGCATCTATTCGGTTTAATTGGTCTTATCTACGGTCCACTGATCTTTGCCGTAACCATGGTGCTGTTCAATATCTACGAAGAAGAATTCAAAGACTTCCTCAACCAGCA
The DNA here is from genome assembly GCF_052037695.1 of Vibrio sp. WZ-1. Taxonomy (NCBI): domain Bacteria; kingdom Pseudomonadati; phylum Pseudomonadota; class Gammaproteobacteria; order Vibrionales; family Vibrionaceae; genus Vibrio; species Vibrio sp. WZ-1. The sequence continues at coordinate 234,662 of NZ_JBQEQR010000076.1, forward strand.
AGACAACAGCTAGTCGCAGCTTAATCACTTCAAGCTTGGGGCAGATTGTGCGAAAATCTGCCCCTAATTATTTCTGATGAACTAAATTTATGTCTGCTTATATCGCTCCTAGCCAAATCGCTCAGCGCCAACTCGAGTATTTCAATGGAAAACACGTTTTAGTCGCGGGTGAAGTTGAAGACTTGTTCCCTCTCGAGTTAGTCAGTCACTGTGAGTCTGTGGAAGTATTTACTTCTAACTACAGCTACTACCGTCAAATCCGTACATCGGACAAAGTGAAGAGTCACTTTGGTTCAGAGTTTGATGTTGAGACACAAGCAGACATGGTGCTTTTATACTGGCCTAAAGCTAAGGCAGAAGCAGAATACCTTTTGGCAATGTTGATGGCTAAGTTAGGTCTCAACACAGAAATCGTTGTAGTCGGTGAAAACCGCTCTGGCATCAAGAGCATCGAGAAGATGTTCAAAGACTATGGTCCCGTGAAAAAGTACGACACCGCTCGTCGCTGTTCATTCTACTGGGGTACTTGCCTTAACCAGCCAAAACCGTTCAATCAACTGGATTGGTTTAAAACCTATACAGTAACACTAGGTGAGCAATCACTTACCGTTAAGAGCCTTCCTGGCGTATTTAGCCATGGCGAGTTTGATTTAGGCAGCCGTTTACTGCTTGAGACTCTGCCTAAATTGTCTGGCAAAGTACTCGACTTCGGTTGCGGTGCAGGTGTGCTGGGCGCATTTATGGCTAAAGCCAACCCAGAGATCGCGATTGAGATGTGTGATATTAACGCTTATGCGATTACCTCTAGCCAAGCAACACTCGAAGCGAATGGGTTATCAGGTCGTGTTTTTGCCTCAGATATCTACTCAGACACGGCTCAAGACTACCGTTTTATTGTCAGCAATCCACCATTCCACAGTGGCTTAGACACCAACTACAACGCAGCAGAAACTCTGTTAGGTCAAGCACCAAAGTATATGACGGCCAACGGTAAAATGGTCATTGTGGCGAACAGTTTCTTGCAGTATCCGCCAATTATTGAGAAAGCATTCAATAATTGCGAGACGCTAAATAAGACCAACAAGTTCTCTATTTATTACGCGAAAAAATAACGTTCTTGATAACGCACAGTAGGATTACTGTGCGTTATTCGCACTTTAATAGCCTCTCCCACGAAAATTTGCGTTGTTCAGCACGGTTTACAACCAACTTTCTTGTCAAAGAAAAAAAACTCGTTAATTTTGTTAATTCTAACGAATTAACTTCTTATCCGTTTTTAACGAGAACCAAGGTAAGTCTTATCTTCAACAACTTACCGATTTATGAGTTGTAACCATCCCATGTTTAAGTTTTACAAAAAGCAGAAATTTAAGCGACTGCAGAATACTCTCATGACCGCATTTCTGGTCTTAAGTATTACGCCTCTAACGATTACTGCGATCTTCTTCCTACAATCTCACAGTAAAGATCTACAAGAGCAGAGTACATCTCATCTTCTTTCTGTTCGTGATACTAAGCAGCAACAGATCTTAGATTATTTTGCTGCTCAAGAAACCGAAGTCATGGGCTTTGTTCGTTCTGAGCTTGCGTACGCAAGTGGTGGACGCTTCTATGGTCTTGTGAATGCATTTAATCGCTTGGGTCAAGACGAAGAAGAGTCTCGTGAAAATGCACAGCAACGCTATATAAAAGGCAGCGGTGACCAGATAAAAACGTCAATTTTGCCGGAGTCTTCGAACTACGTCGGTAGCGAGCGTTACCGCCTGCTGCACAAACGCTATCACTGGGCATATCTTGAGCTGTTGAAACGCTCTGATTTCAACGACATTCTGCTGGTCGATATTGACGGCAATGTGACGTACTCCATCAACAAAGACGACAACTACGGCACTAACCTGCTGACAGGAAGATACAAAGACGCCGCTTTGGGTAGAACATTTAAACGCCTATCTGAGGATGTGAATGCTCGCCGTAAAGTGAATGAAGACTACACGCCAGTTGTGGTCTCTGACTTTGAAGTAGAAAGTGGGAAGCAGATTGCTTGGCTTGGTGCTCCAATTATCCAACAAGGCTACTTGCACAGCTATGCAATGTTCCGCTTACCAAGCAACGGAATAACCAAATTAATAGCAGAGATCAACCGTGACACACCTATCGAAACTCTTTTGGTTGGCTCCGATCATAAGCCAAGGACAATCAACACCAAAAGTAACGAAATTAGCAATAGCTTAATCGTGGTTGATAAGGCGCTACAAGGTGAAACGAGCGTGGAGACCTACACTAATGGTATAGGTGAAGATATCATGGCTGCGTTCGCACCAATTAGCAATCGGGGAATTACTTGGGCTCTCGTTGTTCAATTACCAGAAAAGCTAGCCTTTACTCGCGTACATCAGTTAGAAAAGCTATTCGTAATTGCCATGCTGATCGCCATTATTTTGGTGATTATCGCATCGCACTATTTATCTAACTTTATCACCTCCCCTCTACTTAAACTTACCTGGGCAGCAGAGAAAGTATCCGCCGGGGATCTTGATGAAACGACGTTTAATACTGAGCGAAAAGACGAAATTGGTCGCCTTGCAATCAGCTTCGAACGAATGCAGCGTTCTATTCGCGAAAAAATCCAGACGATTAAACAACAAAATGCGGAACTGGAAAGCAACATTAAACTCATTCAAAAGCAAAATGAGGATTTACAGCTCGCTGATAAGCTCAAAGATGAATTTCTAGCCACCACATCTCACGAGTTAAGAACACCATTACATGGGATGGTTGGCATTGCCGAAACATTAATTTCTGGAGCAAACGGAGTCATTCCTGCAAGCCAGAAATACCAGCTCGATATTATTATCAAGAGTGGCCAACGACTTGCTAGCCTAGTTGACGACTTACTTGACTACCATAAGATGCGCTACGGCAGTATGGATATTCAAAAGTCTGCCGTTAATTTACCAAGTGCAACGCAACTCGTTCTTGAGCTATCTAGCCACTTGCTAGGTAACAAAACAATTCGGATTATCAATCAAGTTCCTAGCGATCTTGTTCCAGTATCGGCCGACCCTCAGCGCTTAGAACAAGTTCTCTATAACCTTATTGGTAATGCGATTAAGTACACATCTGAAGGCAAGATTGTTATCTCAGCCGGTGTGATAGACGATCAGATTCGAGTTCAAGTAGTGGATACCGGACAAGGGATTCCAGCTGAGCAATTAGAGCACATCTTTGAACCTCTGATTCAAGCTGGTCAAGACTCCACCCGATACCGCCAGGGGGCTGGGCTTGGTCTATCAATCAGTCGTCAACTGATTGAACTTATGGGTGGCTCTCTTTATGTGAGTAGTCAACCGATGGTCGGTACCACATTTAGTTTCACACTACCGATGGCGAGTGAAGATGAAATCTCTCTGAGTCAAAACCTTTCAGTTCGTGGCCACTTCCAAGTTCCAGAAAATGGAGTGGAGGTTAACGAGGAACCATCATTACCGGAAAACCCGGACGGGCCACTACTGTATGTTGCTGATGATGAACCAGTAAACCTACGAGTGCTTGAAAGCTTCTTGCGACTTGAAGGCTATCGGGTAAGAACGGTAACGGACGGACCAGAAACCCTAGAGCTTGTCGAAAAAGAAAAACCGGAGCTTCTGCTACTTGATATCATGATGCCAGGCATGAGTGGATATCAAGTATGTAGCGAGTTACGCAAACACTACGATCATGCAGAGCTTCCGGTCATTATGCTCACAGCCCTTAGTCAAACTGAAGATCGTGTTCGAGGATTTGAAGCCGGCGCGAATGACTATTTATCCAAGCCATTTAATAAGCATGAGTTAGCAGCAAGGATTCAAGCACATTTAACCGCGAGTAAGGCAGAGCAACGTCGAATCGAGAATAAGCAGCTTGAAAATGAACTAAAGCAACGCGCTCAAGTAGAAGCTAGCTTGCTAGAAACTCAAGGGCGACTTTTAGAGCAGCTAGAGTCCGCTCCTGAAGCGATCATATGCTTACGGGAAGACCAACGTATTCGATTTGCCAACGAGGCTGCATGCAAGCTGTTTAAGCGCAGTCTAGAACAGTTGCGACGCTCTTCTGCAGACGAGCTTATCGCTCCGAAATATTTAACCGTTAAACAGCCTCATTACTGCGGAAAAATTGATATTTATGTTGAAGATGTTCGCCAAAATATTGAAGCGGATATCCTCAAGCTTCCTGAAGGTTCAGGCCTTGACGTCATGTACATCTTTAACGTTGGTGGGGGGGCAAGCGCGACTCGCATTTACAACCTTGAGACAGCAGTTGAAGTGTTGTCTAGCTACGCATTCGATGGCGATAAAGACCAACTGCAGAAGTTGAAAGAGCTTGGTGGTGAGTTTACACGCTTAGCAGATAAAGCTTTAGGCAATAAGAAAGATAAGCAGGATCTGATGCGAGAAATACTGGTTGATACCATGATTCACGCCCTAGATTACTGGGAGTCTGCTACTGGTGAGAGTAAATTTGCTTTTGCTGAACAAAGCGGTCTTTGGCGAGTGTACTTGGACAGAAGTACTCTCCAAACACGAACCTTAGATAAATACCTACGTATTGAGACGCTACCGAAGACACCGCGTTGGCGAACCGTATTAAGCTCTATAGAGTTTATTCTTGAACATTGTAAAGAACAAAGCCCTGATCGCAGCCATATTGAGGCACAGCGCGATAAACTGCAGAGGTTACTTACTAGCTAGCCAATTTGTTAAATAGCCCCACCAGCCCGGTGGGGCTTTTTTTTACTCTATAAACGTGGCCACTCTATTTGCTCACTTATCTCTACCCAAGTAACTTTGAGTTGCTTTCCTTAATTCAAATAGGTAACAAAGCTCCTACCCCTCAAGCCAGAAGCTACTCAGATATATAAACGCGATTTAAGTTCATCTTAGCTTGCCCAAGCAGATTGGAACTAAGTTAACAAAAGCGTCTTTTAAAGAGCTGACTAGACAGATATTTAGTGTGCAGGATTGCAGCTTGTGGTCACCTTCAAATCAAGTAAAACGCACCTCAAAATCACTTCATTTACCATATAAAAAAAGCCCCCTTACCTTCGTTATTTCCTGAGTAAATCAGCCCTATTTTTCTATTAACGAGCTTATTTCGCCAACAATTGATACAGATTGAGAAGTCAATCACAACAGAACGGCAGATTAAATTTCACCTAATTAATTAACGTTATTTTGCGTTGTGAGCCAGATCGCCAATGTAATAAAAAGACAAAACAGCCTGCATAAACAACACACTCAGAGTTAGTAGACACTAACAAGGTAAAGTTACCAGCATATAAACTGCGAGGCATATCAATGTTCAAAAAACACCCTCAACGAGCAAAATTAAATCAGAAATGACGTTTATAACGGAGATTTAATGCGTTTTAACGTTTTTGACGGGAATCGAGTTTGATTATTTAGTAGATAAGGTGTTTTCTTAGTCCTGCCTAAGGCCTACAGGCCACTCTAGAACTCAGTTGTAATGACAGAGGTAGGCCTTAGAGAGTGTTTATCAATTGATGACATTCAATTCCATTAGTGAAATGAAAGCAAATAGTAAGGAACAGCTATGCTTGCCAATATTAAAAAAACAGCACTAGCAACAGCAATTATTGCCACTGCTACTACAGGTTTCGCATCAGTAGCAACAGCAGCTGAACGTAGTGAGCTGACTATCCACCCTAAAGAGTTTACAACTTTTGTTCGTAACTTTAACCCGTTCTTGGGTGCAACTAACCTGCACACAACAACAGACTTCATCTACGAGCCATTGGTAGTTTTCAACGAAATGCATGGTAACACTCCTGTATTCCGCCTAGCTGAAAACTTCAAAATGGCCGATGACCTAATGAGCGTAACTTTCGATATTCGTAAAGGCGTGAAGTGGTCTGACGGTAAAGCATTTACTGCTGATGATGTTGTTTACTCATTCAACCTAGTAAAAGAGAAACCAGAGCTAGACCAATCTGGTATCAACTCTTGGGTTACTGGTGTTGAAAAAGTTAACGACTACCAAGTGAAGTTCCGTCTAAGTGAAGCGAACTCAAACGTTCCTTACGAAATTGCAAAAGTACCTGTCGTACCGAAGCACGTTTGGAGCAAAGTGAAAGATCCATCAACATTCACTAACGAAAACCCTGTAGGTTCTGGTCCATTTACAGAAATCGATACTTTCACTCCTCAGCTATACATCCAGTGTGAAAACCCGAATTACTGGGACGCAGCTAACCTAGATGTAGACTGTCTACGTGTTCCTCAAATTGCGAACAACGACCAGTTCCTAGGTAAGATTGTTAACGGCGAAATGGACTGGACGTCTTCATTCGTTCCTGATATCGACCGTACTTACGCTGCAGCAAGCCCTAGCCACCACTACTGGTACCCGCCTTCAGGCACTCAAGCGTTTGTTGTGAACTTCAAGAACCCAGACGCAGCTAAAAATGAAGCGCTAACAAACGTTGATTTCCGTCGTGCATTCTCTATGGCACTTGACCGTCAAACTATTATCGATATCGCATTCTACGGCGGCGGTACAGTGAATGACTTCGCATCTGGTCTAGGCTACGCATTCGAAGCATGGTCTGACGAAGCAACACACAACAAGTACAAAGGCTACAACACGTACAATGTTGAAGGTGCTAAGAAGCTTCTATCAAAAGCTGGCTTTAAAGACGTAAACAAAGACGGTTTCGTTGATACTCCATCAGGCAAATCTTTTGAACTTCTAATTCAATCTCCAAACGGTTGGACAGACTTCAACAACACAGTACAGCTAGCAGTTGAACAACTAGCTGAAGTAGGCATCAAAGCTCGTGCTCGTACACCAGATTTCTCTGTGTACAACCAAGCGATGCTAGAAGGTACTTACGACGTGGCGTACACCAACTACTTCCACGGCGCAGATCCACACTTGTACTGGGATAGCGGCTACAACTCTAAACTGCAATCTGGTGACGGTATGCCTCGCTTCGCGATGCACTTCTACAAGAACGAGAAACTAGATGGTCTACTTAACAGCTTCTACAAAACAGCTGATAAGCAGAAGCAGCTAGAGATTGCTCACGGTATTCAGCAAATCATCGCTCAAGACCAAGTAACTATCCCTGTGATGTCTGGTGCTTACATGTACCAATACAACACAACTCGCTTCACTGGTTGGTGGAACGAAGAAAATCCTAAGGGCCGTCCAAACATTTGGGCTGGTATCCCAGAGCGTCTACTTCACGTACTGGACCTAAAACCGGTTAAATAAGTAGAAGTTCATTCCTCGCGGCACACCTTCCGTGTGCCGCCTATAAAAAATCCCCTCGTGACCAAAGCAACATATGGCGCTCGTCGTCAGGGGATTTTTCGCTCTAAATTTCGCTAGGAGCGACCTGAAACCAGAAACAGGGAAAAAATCTGGGTGAGTAAGGTGTGAGTTATGGGTTATTTTTTAAGACGTTTGTCGTTCTATCTTGTCGCGCTCTTGGTTGCAGCGACGTTAAACTTCATTATTCCGCGAGCAATGCCTGGTGACCCAGTTACCATGATGTTCGCTAACGCTTCAGTACAGGTTACGCCAGAAAGAATCGCAGCAATGAAAGAGTTGCTAGGTTTCGTTGATGGTCCTATTTACATTCAATACCTGTCATACATCAAAAACATTCTAAGCTGGGAGCTAGGTACTTCTATTCAGTTTTACCCGCTTTCAGTTAACAGCCTACTAGGTAGTGCATTCGGCTGGTCACTATTTCTTGCTGGTACTGCAGTAGTACTTTCGTTCTCGATTGCTTCTGTACTAGGTATCTTCGCGGCATGGAAGCGTGGCAGCAAATATGATGCTTTCGTTACGCCAGGCACACTGATTGTTCAAGCGATTCCACAAATGGTTATCGCAATGCTAGCGCTATTTACATTCTCAATCGGTCTGAAATGGTTCCCATCAGGTTACGCTTACACTCCAGGTACTATTCCAGATTGGACTAGCTGGGAGTTCCTAAAAGACGTTGGTTACCACGCAATCCTGCCATTATTCTGTGCAACGATTGTTCAGATTGGTGGCTTCCTGGTAAACATGCGTAACAACATGATCAACCTTCTTGCTGAAGATTACATCACAATGGCAAAAGGTAAGGGTCTGAGCGAAAACCGCGTAGTATTCAATTACGCTGCACGTAACGCTCTTCTACCAAGTGTGACAGCACTTTCCATGTCACTAGGTATGGCGATTGGTGGTCAGCTAATTATCGAGATGATCTTCAACTACCCGGGTCTAGGTACCGTTCTTCTAAACGCAATTCACGCACGTGACTACCAAGTACTTCAAGGTCAGCTAATCATCATGACCATGTTCATGCTGTGCTTCAACTTAATGGCTGACATGCTGTACATGATTCTAGATCCTCGCCTACGTAAGGGAGGCAAATAATCATGAAAGATCTATTCAAACTAATTCTGGGCAACCCGTTCGCACGTATTGGCCTAGGTATCGTAACTGTGTTCCTGTTCGTGGCAATTGCCGCACCATTAATTACCAAGCATGCTCCTGACAAACGTACAGGTAATCCACATGAGTACCCGGGCTTTGTTGTGAAGCAGGCGCAGAATAACCCTGATGGTTGGGTCGCGAAAAACCTTGCTGATGACCGTCGCACACTGATCATGTCTAAGAAGGCTGATCATGTTATGGGTACAACCCGTATGGGTCGTGATGTTTGGTCTCAAGTGGCTTACGGTGCTCGAGTATCGCTAGGTGTTGGCTTTGGCGCTGGCATTATTGTGTGTTTCTTAGCAACGGTAATCGGTATCTCAGCTGGCTACTTTGGTGGTCGTGTCGATGACATTTTGAGTGCAGCAATGAACATCATGCTGGTAATTCCTCAGTACCCACTATTGTTCGTACTTGCTGCTTTCATTGGGGAGGCAGGCCCGCTCACCATTGCCTTGATCATCGCTGGTACCTCCTGGGCTTGGGGCGCCCGTGTCGTTCGCTCTCAGACGATGGCACTGCGCGAGAAAGAGTTTGTGAAAGCCGCTGAAGTACTGGGTGAATCGTCGTTCCGTATTATCTTCGTTGAGATTTTGCCAAACCTTATCCCTATCGTGGGCGCAAGCTTCATCGGTTCGGTAATGCTAGCAATCAACACAGAAGCGGTAATCTCGTTCCTAGGTCTAGGCGACGCAAATACCATCAGCTGGGGCATCATGCTGTACAACGTACAGACTTCGTCTGCAATGCTTATCGGCGCATGGTGGGAAGTACTAGCTCCTTGTATTGCACTGACTCTACTGGTTACAGGTCTTGCTCTACTGAACTTCGCAGTAGATGAAATTGCTAACCCTCAGCTTCGTTCTCACAAAGGTATGAAGCGTTGGAAGAAATTGGCATCACAAGACAAGAAAGAACGTGAGCCAGAATTGGCACCACAAAATGCACTATGGAGCGGAGATAAATAATCATGACTGCACCACTAATTTCTATCCGTAACCTATGCGTAGACTACATTACAGACGCGGGCGATGTCCGCGCCTGTAACAACGTCAGCTTTGATATTGCACCAGGCGAAGTATTCGGCCTAGCCGGTGAATCAGGCTGTGGTAAATCAACCGTTGCATTCTCGCTAATGCGCCTTCATAAGCCGCCAGCGTTTATCACAGGTGGTGAGGTTATCTTCAACGGTGAAGATATCCTCAAATACAGCGATGACCGCATGCAAGCCTTCCGCTGGAGCGAGATGTCGATGGTATTTCAAAGCGCAATGAACGCTTTGAATCCAGTTCTTACTATGGAAGAGCAGTTCTGTGACGTAATCATGCGTCATACCAATATGACTCGTGCTCAAGCGAAAGTTCGCGCTGAAGGTTTATTGGAAATCGTAGATATCCACCCTAGCCGTCTAAACGATTACCCGCACCAGTTCTCTGGTGGTATGCGTCAGCGTCTGGTTATTGCTATTGCTTTGGCTCTGAATCCAAAAATGATCATCATGGATGAACCAACGACGGCACTAGACGTAGTGGTTCAGCGTGAGATTCTGCAGAAGATCTATGCACTTAAAGAAGAGTTTGGCTTCTCCATTTTGTTCATCACCCATGACTTGTCATTGATGGTCGAGTTCTCTGACCGCATCGGCATCATGTACTCGGGTGAACTGATTGAAGTCGCGCCTTCTAAGCAAATTCTGGAAAGTCCTTACCACCCTTACACTAAAGGTTTGGGTAGCTCTTTCCCTCCATTAACTGGTCCTAAAACCAAATTGACTGGTATTCCAGGCAACCCTTTGAACTTACTAGAAGTTCCTCAAGGCTGCCGCTTCCAAGCTCGTTGCGAACGCGTCCACGAAGCTTGTACTCGAGTACCAACTCAGCTGCGTCAAATTGAACCTGGTCGTTTCTCAAACTGCCACTTATACGGCGACCCGATTGCTCAAGCCAAGGTTTAATAACAAAAAATAACGCTAGCTAAGAACAAAATTACACTGGAGAGAATTATGAGCAAACAACTCGGCGAACTGCTGATTGAAGGTAAAAATGTCGTTAAGGACTTCCCTTTAAACAGTAACTCAATCAAGCAGTCTAAGATGCGTGCTATCAACGACGTATCATTCAAAATGTACAAAAGCCGCGGTTTGTCAGTAGTAGGTGAATCTGGTTCAGGTAAATCTACTACCGCAAAAATGATTGCGAAAATGTACGCACCTACGGATGGCATCATCGAGTACAAAGGTCGCGATATTCAAGATATCACGTCTAAGCACGACTTAATGACCTACCGTGAAGGCGTACAAATGGTATGGCAAGACCCGTTTGGCTCGCTAAACCCAACACACAACATCTTCCACCATATTGCTCGCCCACTGCTGATCCACAAAAAGATCGCACCGGGCAACAAGAAAGAGTTGGAAGAGCGCGTGTATGATTTGTTGGAACAAGTTGGTCTGATCCCACCAAAAGAGACGGCACAAAAGTTCCCTCATCAGCTATCTGGTGGTCAGCGTCAACGTGTTAACTTGGCACGTAACATCGCAGTGGGTGCAGAAGTGGTTCTAGCAGATGAACCTACCTCAATGCTAGACGTATCGATTCGTGCAGGTGTACTTAACCTGATGGAAGAAATGAAGTTTGAGAAGCAAATGTCTCTGCTTTACATCACTCACGATATCGCAACAGCACGTTACATCGCAGAAGATCTCGCAGTTATGTATGTAGGCCACATGGTTGAATGGGGCGATACCGAGGAAATCATCCACGATCCTCAACACCCATATACACAATTGTTGGTTTCTGCAGTGCCAGATCCATCGAAGTCAATTCACGAAAAGTTGAAAGGCAACAAAGGTGAGATCCCTCTTTGGACACCAGAGTCTGTAGGTTGTCCATTTGCAGGACGCTGTGTTCATGCAACAGAAAAATGCCGTGAGCGACTGCCTGGTGTGACGCAACTGTCCGATAACCACTTTGTTCGTTGTTACTTATTCGAAGATTAATCATAACGAGGGTCAGGTATCAACCTGACCCCTTTTTCCATTTTATTTTATTGTTTCCCGGAGAAATCGAATGCTGCTACTGACTAACCACATTGGTTACGAGCGCCTGGGCCCTAAGAAAGCGATCATCCAGACGAGCCGACCACGTCTGTCTTCTTACACAGCTTTACTCGTATGCGCAGATAGCCACCAGACGGTCGCAACTCTGACAGTAGAGAAGCAAGGCAAAGTAGCAAACTGGCATCAAGGTCATTTCTACCTTATCGACTTTTCCTCATTTAATACTCCAGGTCACTATTACCTTCGTTTCGATCATTTACGCTCGTCTCACTTTGAGATCGGTGAACATATTCTTCTCGATTGCACGCTGTCTGATGTGATCCACTACTTTAAATCTCAACGTTGTGGTGGCATTTTCGATCAACAAGATCGTCAAGCACCACTGCTTAATTCAAATGAAACCGCTGATGTTCACGGCGGTTGGTATGATGCATCGGGTGACGTCAGCAAATATCTGAGCCATTTGTCATACGCGAACTATCTGAACCCACAACAAACACCAATGGTGGTGTGGAATATATTGAAAGGTTTGTCTCTGCTTGAAGGCAACGACAAACTGGCTAAATTCACTGCTACTCGCCTTCTCGAAGAAGCACTATTCGGCGCTGATTTCCTTGTTCGTATGCAAAACGAAAAAGGCTTCTTCTACATGACGGTGTTCGACAAGTGGAGTAAAGACACAGCGCAACGCGAGATCTGTGCCTACGAGACCCAGCTCGGTCATAAATTTGATGATTACCAAGCGGGCTACCGACAAGGTGCTGGTGTCTGTATTGCTGCACTAGCGGCAGCAGCACGTTTAGATGTTCACGGTGAATTCGACCAACAAAAATACCGTAATGCTGCAGAAAACGGTTACTGGCACCTAAAAGAACACAACACCCAATACTTGAATGATGGTGAAGAAAATATCATCGATGAATACTGCGCGCTGCTTGCTGCTGTGGAGCTATTCAAGACGACGAAAGAAACGCGATACTTAGAAGAAAGCCGCTTGTGGGCGAACCGTCTTTTAGCTCGTCAAATGAGTGATGAGCACATTCAACACTTCTGGTCAGCCAATCAAGATGGTAGCCGCCCTTATTTCCATGCGGCAGAAGCCGGGCTTCCTGTTATCGCGCTATGTGAGTACTTAGCGATCGAAGACGACTCTGAACGCGCATCTGCGGTAAAACAAACCATTACTCAAGCTTGTGAGTTTGAAGTTTCTATCACCAACAAAGTGAAGAACCCATTTGGCTACCCTCGCCAATACGTAAAAGGCGTAGATGAAGCAAAACGTGACGCATTCTTTGTGGCACACAACAATGAGTCGGGTTACTGGTGGCAAGGTGAAAATGCACGCTTAGGCTCACTGGCAACCATGGCTTTTATAGCGCAACCTTTTATCGATTCTGCAGTACTAAAGCAGCAACTTTCGAAGCTTGCACAAGACTCTATTAACTGGATTGTTGGCTTAAACCCTTACGACATGTGCATGTTGGACGGTCATGGTCGTAACAACCCAGATTACCTTCCTCAATATGGTTTCTTCAACGCAAAAGGTGGCGTGTGCAACGGCATCACAGGCGGTTTCGAAGATGAGGAAGACATTGCATTTAATCCACCAGCACAGAAAGACGACATGCTTCAAAACTGGCGCTGGGGAGAACAATGGATCCCTCATGGTGCTTGGTACCTACTCGCCGTAATGAGTCAGGCTCAGCACATCTCGACTTTAGCGAACTTTCAAGAATTCAAGGAACAATAAGCATGGGGATGTATTTTGTAGGTATTGATGGCGGCGGCACTTCATGTCGCGCCCGTATCAAAGACGCGCAAGGCAACTTTATCGGCGAAGCAAAAAGCGGCAGCGCAAACATCATGCTAGGCGCAGAAATCGCAATGGCATCAGTTCTTGAATCTATTGTTTCAGCAGCCCAGCAAGGCGGATTAACCCAACAAGACTTTTCTTCAATGCACGTGGGGTTAGCGCTTGCAGGTGCAGAACACAAGACCTCTTGGCAAGCATTCATGGCGTTGGAGCACCCATTTGCCAGCATGACGCTTAACACTGACGCATATGGTGCTTGTATCGGAGCACACAATGGTGAAGATGGCGCGATCATGATTGCAGGAACGGGCTCTTGCGGCATTTTCCTTAAAGGTCTTGAGCAACACGTTGTTGGTGGCCGTGAGTTCCCAATCTCCGACCAAGGTGGCGGCGCGGTAATGGGGCTACGACTAGTTCAGCAAGTCTTACTGGCAGAAGATGGCATTCGTGAAAAGACACCATTAGCGGCGCACGTCATGGCTCACTTTGAGAATGAAATCGACAACGTGGTGGCTTGGTCTAAACAGGCGTTACCACGCGATTATGGTCAGTTTTCTCCTGCTATTTTCCAACATGCAGAACAAGGCGATGCACTGGCAATTGAAATGCTCAAGCAAACCGCAGCGGATATTGAGATGTTCTTAGTTGCTTTGAATAAGCGCGGCGCAACTCGTATTTGTTTAATGGGCAGCATCGCAGAACGAATTCTAAAATGGCTATCACCTCCTGTACAACAGTGGGTGGTTGAACCTCAGTTTGATGCGATTGAAGGGGCGATTATGTTTGCTGGAAAGCCAGAACATAACCTTTACTCGGTGAGTGTTGAGCAGGAGTGAACATGGAATATCGTGTTGATCTAGTAGTCCTTTCTGAGCAAAAACAAAACTGCCGTTTCGGACTCACCTTTCATAACTTGAGCGATCAGGATCTAAACAGTTGGAGCCTGACCTTCGCTTTTGATCGCTACATACTTCCGGATAGCGTTTCAAATGGTCAACTCACTCAGGTCGGTAGCTTCTGTACGCTTAAACCTGAAGGCGAAGTACTTGCGGCAAACCACCACTACTACTGCGAATTCAGCATTGGGTCCAACCCATTTCGTTACTACTCGGATGGTTTTAATGAAGCAATGATCGACTTTGTAGTAGATGGTCAACCTCAACGTGCGCAAGTCGATGTCACCCCTATTGTTTTGGCTTCACCTTATCGTGAACGCAGTGACATTCCGGCAAGCTTAACCCATGCACAGCCGCTACTGCCGAAACCAAATCATATTGAAGTCAGTGAAGGCTACTTTACGCTGAATGAGCAATCCGGCGTTGCGACATATACTGATTTGGCTCAGCCAGCTCAAAAGTGGTTCATTGATGAACTTCAGCGCATTCATCAGTTCTCTGTAAAAGAATCGAATAGTGGCAATGTAATATTTAAAGGAAACCCAACTTTAGATGAAGGCGTATACAAACTGAAAATATCGGAGGAATCTATTAAGATCGAATCCGGATCCACTTCTGGTTTTATACATGCGACAGCGACATTGTTACAGCTAGTTAAGACAGGAAGAGAAACATCCACTCTCGATTTTGTCTGCGTCACAGTCAAAGACAGTCCTCGCTTTCGCTACCGCGGCATGATGTTGGACTGCGCTCGCCACTTCCATTCAGTAGAGGAAGTGAAGCGTCTTATTAACTTATTAGCACACTATAAATTTAATACTTTTCACTGGCACCTTACCGATGACGAAGGTTGGCGACTTGAGATTAAATCCTTACCTGAGCTAACCAGTATCGGCGCGTGGCGGGGGGTAAATGAAGCGGTTGAACCTCAATATACTCACTTATCTGAGCGTTATGGTGGCTTCTACACCCAAGAAGAAATCAAAGATGTAATTGAGTTTGCGGCGCAACGTAGCATCACTATTATCCCTGAAATAGATGTACCCGGACATTGCCGCGCAGCGATCAAGTCTCTACCTCACTTATTAGTTGAAGCAGAAGACACGACAGAATACCGCAGTATCCAGCACTACAACGACAACGTCATTAACCCTGCTCTACCGGGCAGCTACGAGTTTATAGACAAAGTACTGGAAGAAGTAGCTGCGCTTTTCCCTGCTCCTTATGTACATATCGGTGCAGACGAAGTCCCTAACGGCGTGTGGTCAAAGAGCCCAGCATGCCAAGCTCTAATGGAGCAATTGGGTTACACCGATTACAAAGAGCTGCAAGGTCACTTCCTACGCCACGCAGAAGACAAGCTGCGCAAGCTGGGCAAACGTATGGTGGGCTGGGAAGAAGCCCAGCACGGCAACAAGGTTAGCAAAGATACAGTGATCTACTCATGGCTAAGCGAAGAAGCAGCACTGAACTGCGCTCGCCAAGGTTTTGATGTGGTATTGCAACCAGCACAAACCACTTACCTAGATATGACCCAAGACTATGCCCCAGAAGAGCCGGGCGTAGATTGGGCAAACCCATTGCCATTAGAAAAAGCATACAACTATGAGCCGTTGGCAGAAGTGCCTGCTGACGACCCTATCAGAAAACGCATTTGGGGCATTCAAACTGCCCTATGGTGCGAAATCATTAACAACCAATCACGTATGGACTACATGATTTTCCCTCGCCTGACTGCCATGGCAGAAGCATGTTGGACTGAAAAACAACACCGTGATTGGACAGACTATTTATCACGATTGAAAGGACATCTCCCTCTGCTCGATTTGCAGGGCGTAAATTACCGCAAACCGTGGAAGTAATAACAAGCCAGATGCAACAGCATCACGCTTAAAGAGTTTTTAAATTTTTGGCTGCAGGCGCAGCTTAGTAAAAAGGAAATACACAAATGAAATACGGCTATTTCGATAACGAGAATCGCGAATACGTCATCACTCGCCCTGACGTACCAGCACCATGGACAAACTACCTAGGTACTGAGAAATTCTGTACAGTTATCTCGCACAACGCGGGTGGCTACTCGTTCTACAACTCTCCAGAATACAACCGTGTTACTAAATTCCGTCCAAATGCGACATTCGATCGCCCAGGACACTACGTTTACCTACGTGATGATGAGACGGGCGATTACTGGTCAATCTCTTGGCAACCAGTTGCAAAAAGCCTAGATGAAGCAAACTACGAAGTTCGTCATGGCTTGTCATACTCTAAGTTCAAATGTGAATACAGCGGTATTACGGCAACGAAAACACTGTTCGTACCAAAAGGCGAAGATGCTGAAATCTGGGATGTTGTAATTAAAAACACTTCAGATAAACCACGTACGATCAGCGCATTCTCATTTGTTGAGTTCTCATTCAGCCACATTCAATCTGATAACCAGAACCATCAGATGTCTCTGTATTCTGCGGGGACGTCATACAACGAAGGCGTGATTGAATACGACCTGTACTACAACACGAACGATTTCGAAGGCTTCTACTACCTAGCGTCAACGTTTGACCCAGATTCATACGACGGTCAGCGTGACAGTTTCCTTGGTCTATACCGCGATGAAGCAAACCCACTAGCCGTAGAACAAGGTAAGTGTTTTAACACCGCGCAAACGTGTTACAACCACTGTGGTTCTCTACACAAGCAATTCACTATTCAACCAGGTGAGGAAGTGCGTTTTGCTTACATTCTAGGTATCGGTAAAGGCAACGGCGATCGCCTTCGTGCTAAATACCAAGATCTTGCTGAAGTAGACAATGCATTTGCGGGTATCAAAGCACACTGGGATGAGCGTTGTAACAAGTTCCAAGTGAAATCACCAAACGAAGGACTAGACACCATGATCAACGCTTGGACGCTATACCAAGCAGAAACCTGTGTGGTTTGGTCTCGTTTTGCGTCATTCATCGAAGTGGGTGGTCGTACTGGTCTTGGTTACCGCGATACAGCGCAAGATGCGATTTCAGTCCCTCATGCTAACCCAGCAATGACCCGCAAGCGTCTTGTTGACCTACTGCGTGGCCAAGTGAAAGCAGGTTACGGTCTGCACCTATTCGATCCAGATTGGTTCGATCCAGAAAAAGCAGACGTTAAACCATCTAAATCTCCAACCGTTGTTCCAACTCCTTCTGATGAAGATAAGATCCACGGTATCGAAGACACGTGTTCTGATGACCATCTATGGCTAGTTCCAACCATCTGTAAGTACGTGATGGAAACGGGTGAGCATAGCTTCTTCGACGAAGTGATCCCATACGCAGATGGCGGAGATGCAAGTGTGTATGACCACATGAAAGCCGCACTAGACTTCTCTGCGGAATACGTAGGTCAAACCGGTATCTGTAAAGGTCTGCGCGCAGACTGGAACGACTGTCTAAACCTAGGTGGTGGCGAATCTTCAATGGTGTCGTTCCTTCACTTCTGGGCACTGCAAGAATTCATCGATCTAGCGAAGTACCTAGGCAAAGACGCTGACGTAGAGAAATACACTGAGATGGCAGCAAACGTTCGCGAAGCGTGTGAAACACACCTTTGGGACGACGAAGGTGGTTGGTATATCCGTGGTCTGACTAAGAACGGCGACAAGATCGGTACTGCGCAGCAAAAAGAAGGTCGTGTACACCTCGAGTCAAACACGCTAGCAGTACTTTCTGGAGCGGTATCTCAAGAGCGCGGTGAAAAAGCGATGGACGCTGTAGACGAGAACCTATTCTCTGAATACGGCCTACACCTAAACTCACCATCATTCGCAACGCCAAACGATGACATCGGCTTCGTAACTCGCGTTTACCAAGGCGTAAAAGAGAACGGCGCTATCTTCTCGCATCCAAACCCATGGGCTTGGGTAGCAGAAGCGAAGCTGGGTCGTGGTGATCGTGCAATGAAGTTCTACGATGCACTAAACCCATACAACCAAAACGACATCATCGAAAAACGTATTGCAGAACCTTACTCATACGTGCAGTTCATCATGGGTCGTGACCACCAAGATCACGGTCGTGCAAACCACCCATGGCTAACAGGTACATCAGGTTGGGCTTACTTCGCGGTAACTAACTTTATCCTAGGTGTACGTACTGGCTTCGACGGTCTAACTATCGATCCATGTATCCCAACCAACTGGCCTGGTTTCGATGTGACTCGTCAATGGCTAGGTGCAACGTACAACATCAAAGTAGTCAACCCAGACTCAGTAAGTAAAGGCGTTAAATCGATTACCGTGAACGGTGAAGCTGTAACAGGCGTATCAGTGCCAGTTCAAGCGGAAGGCTCTGTAAACGAAGTTATCGTTACTCTAGGTTAATCATCTTTTAGGGGAGTCCTTCTCCCCTTTTGATTTATCCGATGCACTGAGCTTAATAAGTGCATCGGTTCGCTAGCAAAGTTTTAAGACGCGGAGGGACTCCGCTCTTATCGAGGATCGAATCATGATCAAATTTGGTACAGGTGGCTGGCGTGCATTTATTGGTGAGGAGTTCACTAAAGATAATGTACGCTTGGTTGCTCAGGCAGTCGCAAACATCACTAACAATGAGTCCGTTGCTGATCGCGGCTTTGTCATTGGCTATGACCGTCGTTTTCTTTCTGATAAAGCAGGCCGCTGGTTTACAGAAGTATTAGCAGCAAATGGCATTGTGGTTAGCTTTATCGATAAGTTTGTTCCAACACCTATCGTGATGTTCAAAGCGAAGGAAATGGGCTGCGCTTACTCAGCATGTATCACAGCTTCACACAACCCAGCTGATTACAACGGCATTAAAGTCTTCATCGAAGGTGGCCGTGATGCAGATGAAATCATCACACAAAAGATCGAATCTCAAATCACAACACTTACAGCACAAGATGTAAAAAGTATCGACTTTGAACAAGCCGTACAAGACAAACTGATTGAAATTATTAACCCGATGAACGAGTTCGTTGATTCAATCATCGACTTTATCGACATTGAAGCCATCAAAAAAGCCAACCTTCGCGTTTTAGTCGATCCTATGTTTGGTGTTGCGAAAAACGCACTGCAAACCGTATTGATTAACGGCCGCTGTGAAGTTGACGTCATCAACGATGGTAAGAACCCTGACTTTGGTGGCTTGATGCCATCACCAAGCGCAGCAACGCTGTACCGCTTGATGCACCTAGTGGAACAAGAAGGCTATGACATTGGTATAGGTACCGATGGTGACGCTGACCGTCTTGGTATTATCGACGAGAAAGGTAACTTTATTCACCCGAATGAAGTACTACTGCTGCTTTACTACTACTTGCTTGAATACAAGGGCTGGAAAGGCTCTGTGGTACGAAACATCGCAACTACTCACCTGCTAGATAAAGTCGCGGAAGATCACGGCGAAAAATGCTTTGAAGTTCCAGTAGGCTTTAAACATATCAGTTCTCAAATGGAAGCGGATGACTCACTTATCGGTGGCGAAAGCTCTGGTGGCTTAACCATTCGTGGCCACATCAAAGGTAAAGATGGGGTATTTGCATCAAGTTTGCTGGTAGAGATGATTTCTGTAACTGGCAAAAAGCTTTCTGAACTATTGGATGAAATCTACGGCAAGTACGGCTACGCATACATGGCAGAAGGTGATTGCAAATTTAAACCGGCGCAAAAAGAAGTGCTATTCAACAAGATATATGTTGAGAAGCAATTGCCTGAATTTGAATATGATATCGAAAAAGTCAGCTACGAAGATGGTGCGAAAGTCTACTTCAAGAACGGCGGTTGGATCATTGCTCGCTTCTCAGGTACTGAGCCACTGCTACGAATTTTTGCAGAGATGCAAGACAAAGACACTGCAGAACGTGTTCTTCAACAGTTTAAGGACTTTTTGTCCTTATAACTAAACTGTGTACTCGCTTCGTGTGCACTACCTATAGGTGAAGAACACTTGCCCGGCGACATACCCGCCGGGCCTTTTTCTTTTTGACGATACTACTTAGACGAAAGCCAACACGCCTTGAGTTTCTACTTTCACCGTAACGCTATCCCCAACATTCAATGCTTCCGCTGAGGTTGCCAACAGCCTGTCACCATTGACATCAATCACGTAGCGGCAGTGGTCACCCATAAAGTGCTGCTCAAGTACTTTGACCGCACTCTCTTCATCAGCAGCAATTTGCACATGTTGAGGGCGAAGCAGTAATGCACATTCTGCATCAACTTGGATTTCCTGTTGCGCATTTGCTTCCACCACACCAAGGTGAGTTTCAAATTCAACATCAGAAATGCGTTTCGCTGCAAGGTAACTACCACCACCCAAGAAATCCGCAACAAACTTACTTGAAGGCTGGTAATAAAGCTCAGATGCGGTGCCGTACTGCTCGATCACACCGTGGTTCATTACTGCCATTTTATCAGCAAACGCAAACGCCTCTTCACGACTGTGAGTCACAAAAATCGCGGTAACGCCCTGCTCTTTAAAGATCTTACGAATTTCACGGATCAGTTCGTGACGAACTTGAGTATCGATGTTAGAAAATGGTTCATCTAACAACAGAAGATCCGGTTTGTAAGCCAGTGAGCGAGCAATTGCCACACGCTGCTGCTGACCACCAGAAAGCTGATGCGGATAACGGTCCCCGTAGCCTTTAAGATGAACTAAGCCCAACATTTCTTCTACTTTAAGAAGTTTTTGCTGCGCGGTTTCATTCTTCAAGCCAAAGGAAATGTTCTCCGCTACCGTCAAATGCGGGAACAAGGCATAATCCTGGAAGATCATACCGATGTTACGCTGTTCCGGCGGTAACCAGTTTTCACCGTCATCAATAGTGAGGCAGTTCAGGCTCATTTGGCCTGAAGTTAATGGTAGTAAGCCAGCAATCGCCTTAAGTAACGTGGTTTTACCACAACCACTCGCACCAAGCAGACACACAATTTGCCCTTGCTCCACTTCGAGAGAAAGTGATTCGAGTACTGTTTGAGCGTCATACTGACAAGTTAAATTTTTAATAGATAGTGCGCAGCTCATCAGTGATTTTGCTCCAGTGAACGGTTAACAACAACAAGCGGGATCAACCCAACAAGGACCAATAATACCGCTGGCATCGCGGCAAGCTCTAAATGCTCGTCCGAGGCGAAGTTGTATACATATGTCGCCAACGTTTCGAAGTTAAACGGACGCAATAGCAATGCGGCATTGAGCTCTTTCATCGACTCAATAAACACCAGTAGACCCGCAATCAATGCACCACGCTTGACCAGCGGGAAATGCACTCGCCAAAGCATCGCATTTGGCGTGCAGCCCATGGTACGAGAAGCCATATCCAGTGATGGCGAGATCTTGTTTAAGTTACTTTCCACACTACCAATCGCTACCGCAGAAAAGCGCACCACCATAGCGAAAATCAGAGCAAACATAGAACCAGAGAAAATAAGGCCCGGTCTGCCCCATTCCATCGCTTTAGCAATATCGTTAACACGGTGATCCATAAACAGCACCGCTACCATCACTCCAATCGCGAGTACAGTACCCGGCACTGCGTAACCCAATGAAGACAAGCGCATAAAGGCTAAGCTTGAACGCCCGCCGTTCACTCGCTGGCTAAAGTTCACCGTTAAAGCGATCACGACACCAATAATCGCTGCTACCACTGACACAACCAAGCTGTTCCATGCATATTCACGAAACTCTGGAGTCCAACTTTGTTCAAAGTAGGTAATGGCGTAATCAATTAACTGCAGCAATGGGAAAATAAAGGCAATTGCCACTAGCCCCCAACACCAGATAAGAGCCCCCCATTTGTGCCAGCCTTTGAGTTCATAACGAAAATCTTCATGACTGTTAAACTGGCTTTGGAACAACTTTTGTTTACGACGGCTGTAACGTTCTGCGCTCAGTAACAACACCACAATCATCAACATCATTGCTGAGATTTTCGCTGCTGCATTCAGGTTTGAATAACCAAGCCAAGTATCGTAAACCGCTGTAGTTAGCGTGTTGACCGCAAAATAACTCACCGTACCAAAGTCGCCGATAGTTTCCATTGCGACCAAAGATAAACCAACGGCAATCGAAGGTCTCACAAGAGGCAAAGAGATACGTCTAAAACTCTCCCAAGGGGAACATTTCAATAGGCGTGCACTTTGTAATAGAGAGACGTTCTGCTCCATGAATGCTGCCCGGCAGAGCAGATAAACATATGGATAAAGAACTAGAGACAAAACAAAAGTTGCACCGCTTAAGGTGCGAATGTCAGGGAACCAGTATTCACCAGGTCCCCATCCGGTCATATCACGCAAAAAGATCTGAATTGGTCCGGCAAAATCAAACCAATCCGTAAAGATGTAACCAATGATGTAACCCGGCATTGCCAGCGGCAGAACCAGTGCCCACTGCAACCACTTCTCAGTTGGCAACTTACACATTGCCATAAACCACGCACTTGGGATCCCGAGAATCAAAGAAAGTATCATCACACCAGCAGTCAATACCACCGTGTTATAGATGTAGGTAGGCATAACCGTCGACATCAAGTGTGCAAACAGGTCATCCGTTTCGCCAATGGCGGTATAAAAGATCGCTAAGATCGGCAAAACCAGTAACAAGGTGATCGCCCCACTACTGGTTTTCCATACAGAATGTTTATTCTTCATTGCCTAAATACTGCAAGGCTTTATGAAATACAAATGCAGCTGCAAATACATCTCATATCCTTTAATCAAATGGGGGTATAGTTATACCCCCACATGGAATTAAAGGTCAAATTTCACTTCATCTAACAACTTAATCGCCGCTTCATAATGAGAAGCGATATCGTCTAGAGAAATCGTATCCGCTTTAAAGTCACCCCAAGATGCCACAAGCTCAGAACGCTTAACGCCTTCTTTCACCGGGTACTCGTAGTTTACTTCTGCGTACATTTGCTGAGCTTTGTCACCCGTTAGGAATTCCATTAGCTTCACAGCATTGTCTTTGTTTGGAGAGAACTTCGCCATCGCCATACCAGAGATGTTTACGTGAGTGCCCGTTGTCTCTTGGTTAGGGAAGTTGATGTAAACCGCGTCAGCCCAAGCTTTCTGCTCTTTATCGTTGACCATTTTACCTAGGTAGTAGCTGTTACCTAGAGAAACGTCACATAGACCTTCTTTGATTGCTTTCACTTGCGCACGGTCATTACCTTGAGGCTTACGTGCTAGGTTCGCTTTGACGCCCTCTAGCCATGCTTTTGCTTCAGCTTCACCGTGGTGCGCGATCATAGAAGATACTAGAGACACGTTGTAAGGGTGCTTACCGCTACGTGTACAAATTTTGCCTTTGAATTCTGGCTTAGCCAGATCAGCGTAGTTGAAATCGTTACCTAGCTTACCAACACGATCACGTGAAGAGTAAACGTTACGAGTACGTAGAGTCAGAGCAAACCACTCATTTTCTTTGTCTTGGTACTGCGCAGGTACGTTTTCTTCGATGATTTTGCTGTCTACCTTTTGAACCAGACCTTTATTAGTCAGTTCAGCTAGACGGCTGATGTCTGTAGTAAGGATTACGTCAGCAGGGCTGTATTCACCTTCTTGAGCCAACTTTTCTGCTAGGCCTTTTTTTGCAAACTTCACGTTTACTTTAATGCCAGTTTCTTTAGTGAACTCGTTGAACATAGGCTCAACTAGGAAAGGTTGACGGTAAGAGTAGACGTTCACTTCTTCAGCAGCCATTGCTGTTGGAGCCAGAGTAGCGCAAGTAATCGCTGAAAGAGTTAGCAGTTTTTTCATTGTTTAATCCTTTACCATGCTAATGATAACGTTTATCAGTTGCGTTATTATATGCATGTTCAATAAGAAAACAATGACGTGACACAAAAAAACCTGCTCATCAGAGCAGGTTTTTGATAATTTACTTTGTAACTAGTTATTTCAATATGACCACTATTTCACTGTGACAAACTCTGGGTAGGCGCCAACACCACAGTCATGCATATCCATACCTTCCAACTCTTCGTCTTCCGACACTCGGATACCAACCGTCGCTTTTAAAATTGCCCAAACCACGAGACTCGCTCCGAATACCCAAGCAAAGATAACTGCCGCGCCTAGAAGCTGTGCACCGAACGTCGCATCACCATTACTTAGCGGTACAACCATCAGGCCGAAGAAGCCACATACACCGTGAACCGAGATAGCACCAACTGGATCATCAATCTTAATCTTATCTAGACCAATGATGCTAAATACCACTAGCGCACCAGACACAGCACCGATAGCAACGGCATAAAGTGGTGATGGTGATAAAGGATCTGCTGTGATGGCAACAAGACCAGCTAACGCACCGTTAAGAATCATAGTTAGATCTGCTTTACCCCAAGTTGTTTTACACACGAGTAGCGCTGCAATTGCACCAGCTGCCGCTGTTGCGTTGGTGTTTAGGAAGATTTGTCCTACTGCAGTAGCATTCTCAAAGTCAGAGACCATCAACTGAGAACCACCGTTGAATCCGAACCAACCGAACCAAAGGATGAATGTACCTAGCGTTGCTAATGGCATGTTTGAACCCGGAATTGGGTAGATTTCACCGTTTTTACCGTATTTACCCTTACGAGCACCAAGTAATAGCACACCAGCTAGTGCAGCTGAAGCCCCCGCCATATGTACGATACCTGAACCAGCAAAGTCACTGAAGCCTGCTTCTGATAAGAAACCACCGCCCCAAGTCCAGTAGCCTTCCATTGGATAAATAAATGCTGTTAATACTGCCGAGAAAATAAGGAAAGACCAAAGCTTCATTCGCTCTGCAACTGCACCCGAGACCACAGACATGGCTGTTGCTACAAAAACCACTTGGAAAAAGAAGTCCGACTCTAAAGAGTGGTCTGCGCCTTCACCTTGTGTACCAATAAGTGCACCGAATGATGGTAACCAACCACCCTCGCCGTTATCAACATACATAATGTTGTAGCCGACCAATAGAAAAGTCGTACAAGCAATCGCATAGAGACAAATGTTTTTAGTAAGAATTTCTGTTGTGTTTTTAGAGCGAACTAAACCCGCTTCCAGCATGGCAAAACCTGCTGCCATCCACATTACTAACGCACCAGAAATGAGGAAGAAAAAGGTGTCGAGTGCGTAACGTAATTCCGTTACCGTTGTTGTTAATTCCATGATAGTTCTCCAATCCCTTGAATTCTTTAAAGTGCTTCTGCATCCATCTCACCAGTACGGATACGTACAGCGTGGTTTAGGTCGTAAACAAAAATCTTACCGTCACCAATCTTTCCGGTTTGAGCCGCTTTAGTAATGGCTTCGACCACTCGCTCTACATTGTCTGCATGAGTTGCGATTTCTAGTTTTACTTTTGGCAGAAAGTCGACTTGATACTCAGCGCCACGGTATAGCTCCGTGTGTCCTTTCTGACGACCAAAACCTTTCACCTCTGATACTGTCATCCCTTCAATACCGACATCAGCCAATGCTTCGCGCACATCGTCTAATTTAAAAGGCTTTATAATGGCATTAATGATTTTCATTGAATCTTCTCCGCAGCTTTCATCCTGAAACACTTCTAATAATCCAAGCGGCGTGCCAACTTTTTATCCCTTTGATTTATATAGACTTAGTAAAACCAACAAACTTATAAACAAAAAAGGGCGCACCAACTCGGTGCGCCCTTTTCACAAATATAAGGCAATCCCACTTCGACTACCCAAAACTGTGCGTTAAATGTTCAAAAAGTCCTTCCATTGCTCTATCAGGGTACAAAAGTCCTCAATACCACAGCTGGCTGTACTCTCTGCATCGTAGAAGTCAAACTCGCTTTCCATTTCCACTTCATACTCATGGCCCAGTGCGTTTTCTTGCACTAGCACCTCATCACCGTGGATCATTAAACTGATCTCTGCTCCGGTTAATCTATGCTCTTGAGATGGCGAAGAAAATGCCTGATCAATTAAGGCTTCAACTTGCGCGATTTTCGCTGGGTTTTTACCAATTTCTTCTTGCAACCAACGACCTACAATCTCATGCCCCATGCTGCATTTGACATAGTATTCGCCCATCAATGTGTTGCGGATGAATTCAAATTCCATCGTGATCGCCTTCTCGTATCAATTTGGTGCGGAGTATACAGGGAGATGTAGGATGGGAGAAGCGGGAGACGGGAGACGGGAGACGGGAGACGATTTCATTTTGCCTATTTAGGAACAAATACTGTTAACACCTTTTGAGTCTATGCATGTATCTCGAATATTCCAGCATGTACCTCCCGATTCCTAGAGCGAAGCGTTCCCAACTCTCGAAGCGGAGTGTTCTGTAAAAGAAAGCGCCCACCAATTGGTGGGCGCTTATTCAAGTATCAGCAAAACTCACTAAGATTATGCAGGCTCTTGAAAGATCACTTCATCCGCTTTCTTGGTGTACTGTTCCATCTTATGGAAGTTCAAGTAACGGTACGTATCTGCTGCTGTAGCATCAATCTGATCCATGTAAGACAGGTACTCTTCCTTGGTTGGAATCTTACCTAGAATTGCACCAACGGCAGCTAGCTCAGCAGAAGATAGATAAACGTTCGCACCTGTACCTAGACGGTTCGGGAAGTTACGCGTTGAAGTCGACATTACTGTTGCTTTATCAGCAACACGCGCTTGGTTACCCATACATAGAGAACACCCTGGCGTTTCAATGCGAACACCCGCACGACCGTAAATACCGTAATAACCTTCTTCAGTTAGCTGGTCACGGTCCATCTTCGTTGGTGGTGCTACCCATAGGCGAGTGTCGAGCTGACCATTAAACTTATCGAGCAGTTTACCTGCTGCACGGAAGTGACCGATGTTAGTCATACATGAACCAATAAATACTTCGTCAATCTGCGTACCTTGAACATCAGACAGAAGGCGAGCATCATCTGGGTCATTTGGCGCACAAAGAATCGGTTCATTGATTTCTGCTAGATCGATTTCAATAACATGTGCGTATTCTGCATCTGAATCCGCTTCCATCAACTCAGGGTTTGCTAACCACTCTTCCATGGCAGTAACACGACGTTCAATCGTACGACGGTCACCGTAACCTTCAGAAATCATCCATTTAAGCATAGTGATGTTCGAGTTTAGGTACTCTTCGATGGACTCTTGAGAAAGCTTCACAGTACAGCCAGCCGCTGAACGCTCTGCCGATGCATCTGAAAGTTCAAATGCTTGTTCTACAGATAGGTGCTCAACACCTTCGATTTCTAGGACACGGCCTGAGAATTCGTTGATCTTACCTGCTTTCTCAACCGTCAGTAGACCTTGCTTGATACCGTATAGAGGAATTGCATGAACAAGATCACGCAAGGTAATACCTGGCTGCATTTCACCTTTAAAGCGCACCAAGATTGATTCAGGCATATCAAGAGGCATAACACCTGTTGCCGCTGCAAACGCGACTAGACCAGAACCTGCTGGGAATGAAATCCCTAGAGGGAAACGAGTATGCGAATCACCACCCGTACCAACTGTATCTGGCAGAAGCATACGGTTTAACCATGAGTGGATAACACCATCACCTGGACGTAGAGAGACACCGCCACGGTTCATGATGAAATCAGGTAGTGTGTGGTGCGTGTTCACATCAACTGGTTTTGGATACGCAGATGTGTGACAGAATGACTGCATCACAAGATCCGCAGAGAAGCCAAGACACGCAAGATCTTTTAGCTCATCACGCGTCATAGGGCCCGTTGTATCCTGAGAACCAACTGTGGTCATCTTCGGCTCACAGTATTGACCTGCACGTACACCTTCTACGCCACATGCTTTACCTACCATTTTCTGAGCTAACGTGTAGCCTTTATCAGAAGCTGAAGGATCAACTGGCTTAGCAAATAGATCGGTTTCTTCTAAACCAAGAGAAGTGCGAGCACGGCTTGTTAGACCACGACCGATGATCAGTGGAATACGACCACCAGCACGAACTTCATCAAGCAACACTTTGCTCAGTTCAAAGCGAGCGATCTCTTCGCCGTTTTTACGTACAACGCCTTCGTATGGGAAAATATCGATCACATCACCCATATTCATATTTTGCACGTCTAGCTCAATTGGTAGTGCACCAGAATCTTCCATCGTGTTGTAGAAGATAGGCGCAATCTTACCACCTAGACAGATACCACCCGTGCGCTTGTTTGGAACGAATGGGATATCCTCACCCATAAACCAAAGCACTGAGTTAGTTGCTGATTTACGTGAAGAACCAGTACCAACAACATCACCTACGTATGCTAGTGGAATGCCGTCTTTTTGCAGTTCTTCAATTTGGTTGATAGGACCAATGCTGCCTGGTTGATCTGGCACGATGCCATCACGTTCCATCTTAAGCATCGCTTTTGCGTGAACTGGGATATCAGGACGAGACCAAGCATCTGGCGCTGGAGACAAGTCATCGGTGTTGGTTTCACCGGTCACTTTAAATACTTTAACAGTAATTTTTTCTGCGACTTTCTCTTTTGACGTGAACCATTCCGCATCCGCCCAAGATTGAAGAACTTGCTGCGCATATGCATTGCCTGCTTTGGCTTTTTCTTCAACGTCGTAGAAAGCATCAAACATCAGTAGTGTATGAGAAAGAGCTTTAACAGCAATTGGCGCTAAAACGTCATCTTCTAGAAACTCCACAAGTGGAGCAATGTTGTAACCACCTTGCATTGTACCTAGCAACTCAGCCGCTTTCTCACGACTAACAAGTGGCGAGACCACTTCACCTTTTGCAACAGCAGTTAAGAAACCCGCTTTTACATAAGCAGCTTCATCTACACCTGGTGGAATACGGTTTTCTAGCAGGTCAAGAATAAATGCTTCTTCACCTTGTGGGGGATTTTTCAGAAGTTCAACAAGTCCAGCAACTTGTTCAGCGTCTAGCGGTTTAGGAACAACTCCTTCGGCAGCACGCTCTTCGACGTGTTTACGGTAGGCTTCAAGCACGACTTTTTCCTCTCATTGCGGTTCCTCCTTTTTAATTACTATTTTTCAAAGTAAAGGAGTGAACATCCTTGGAAACTTGGCTCTCCATTGCCCTTGTTTTCATTCAATTCTGATTGAGAAACAGCGCCGTAGAGGCCAAACTGTGGGCGAAAGGATAGCAAATTTAACCTTAAATTAAAATCTCATCATTTTGACCAACATAGCAACTTACGACTAAAGTCCTGTGAATTTTGGCTAAATATGCGGAGATTTTGCTGTCCTTTTCCCGGTTATTTAAATGAAGTTCCAACGATCAAGTACACAGCATCTAAGTTTTGTTCTGTACGACCGTATGCCAACATGATTGGTCCAACTGGCGAATCAACACCAAAGAAAATCGATGCGGCGTTATACAGTGGTGCTTCATTTAGTTTCAGATCGTTATCTGACCAAACACCACCATGTTCAAGCGAGGCCCCTAGATAAACGGGGGCTTCAAACAGCCCGAAGTCGTTATCCATCCATTTATAACGATATACCAGACTGGTATAAAATAAGTTTTGCCCAATTAAGCTATTACGAGGGATTCCTGACAGGTTTAAGAAACCACCTAGCTCTCTAGGGTCTAGAGGAACGGATGAGTTCTTACTCTCTACAAAGCTGTATTCTGCCTGCCCGACTAAAGTATGACGACTTTGAGTCACCGCCCCTTTAAAACGCGCCGTTATCTCGTACACGGTATCTTCAATATTACCTTCAGAATTTACACCACGAAAATCTTCTGGTGTTTTGTCATGAGAGACCAGGTAGTCCAAGTCAATCAACATTCCGCGAGTTGGAAAAGCAAAATCATCTAGAGTATCGAGTCGATAATTGGCGAATACACCTAAACGCTCATAATCTAATTTACCAAAAGATTGAAAAGTAGATGCTTCTATCGATCCTTTCGTGTAGCGTCCACCAACTCGAAACTCTTGCCATAAAGTCGGTTGCACGCCACCAGCCAACTCCGTAATTAATTCGGTATATGATACGGGCAGATAATCGTAGACCGAACTAATATCTGGATTTTCAAAATCATCGATAGGTAAGTTACGATTCTCGGTGTTGTAGTTGATCTTTCCAGATACGAATAGCTGTTGGCTTGAAAGCACAGGCGAATAGAGCTCGGCTTCGATCAACTTGTCCGTGCCCATATCAACATTGAATGTCAGCTCCGCGCCGTGCGAATTTAAGTTGGTGAAATTTGCTGATACACCAATGCCATACTGGCTGTCAGTATTAAAGTCGTCTTCTAAGAAGAATCGGAAGTTGAGGTAGTTTGGACCCCAAGACTTTTCATTTACCTCAAAGACAAGCAGGTTGACGCCTTCAATCTCTTCGAAGTGGTAAGTAATCAGTTCAAAACGATCCAAAGCGTATAGATTCTCTACCGCTTTTTCGATTTCAGCTGTTGTTAATTGTCGCCCAGTATCAAGTTCTAAGCGGTTGGTAAGTAGCACATCGCTGTAGTGAGTGTTATTCACTAGCACGATCTGATCAACAACACGCTCATCGCCATATTCAAGACCTTTTCGTACATTCTGCTTGTGCTCGATGTACTCTTGATACTCCGCATTCGACACACTCAAGCCTTTCAGTTTTGACTCAAGATTTTTTGTAATCTCGTAGCCCGCTTGAAACGCACCTGGCATTTTATTGAACTCAACCGTCTCCATTTGGCCTACATCAGGGCGAATGTAAACATCATCGCCGTGCAACGTTTCTGCTTGCTCTTGTGTGCTGCGACGGACTAAGTAGTTAGAAAGCTGATCTGCAACCGCAAATAGACCAGTAAAGTCTTCTTTGTTTTTATAATCGGTGCTGATATCTACCGCGATAACGACATCTGCCCCCATCGCGCGAGCGACATCCACCGGCATATTATTGACCACACCGCCATCCACCAGCATGTGACCATTAAGTTCATAAGGAGGAAGTGCACCAGGCACCGACATACTCGCCATCATGGCATCAACAAGGTAACCATTGCCGAGCACCACTTCTTCTAGCTCAACAATATCCGTAGCAACCGAACGATATGGGATAGCTAGATCATCAAAAGAATCAAATCGCCCAAGGTTGCCAGTAGTTTCACGCAAAATACGTAGCATATTTTGCCCTTGTACCACGCCAGTTGGTGAGCGAACTTCACCAAACCTTAATCCTAGGTCAGTAGTGATTTGATAACGGTCTTCATATTCCTTGTCGCGGACGCGACGCTGACTGCGGTCGACACGGTCTCGGTAACCGCTATTCCAATCAACGCTGTAGATGAAGCTCTCTATTTCGTCGGCGCTCATCCCCGTAGCGTACAAGCCACCGACATACGCCCCCATACTGGTACCGGTAACGATATCGACCGGTATATTCATCTCTTCGAGTGCTTTCAAGACTCCGATATGTGCAGCACCTTTTGCCCCACCACCAGCAAGGACGACAGCGATTTTAGGGCGAGAAGCGTCTTCTTCGAGATGTTTAGCAAAGGAAGGCGTTGTAATCAAAAAGGAGCAGACCCATAGCGTGATACCACGCATCCAAGGGTTCGAGATCGACCTTTTGAACATTCATTTCTTCCTTTGCTGAATATTGAGCACCTATTTTTACTAAGAATTGAACAACTGCACAAGTCAGCAATCGTGTTTTTGGTGGTCCTACCAATCAAATAACTTGTTCAACCAGTTCGATTTTTTTTCACACTGTTGCTTAATTTGTCCGGTTTTGTCCCACACTGGTAACTTGTATTCACTGCGGCAATTCATTTCTAGTGCGCCGTTCGACGTTTTCTGGAAACCTAACGTAGTCACCTCTTTTGGCCATGGCAGCTCTAGTCGCTCTGGAATACGCTGTTTCAAATATTCCGCATACACACGCAATGCACCACTAGAACCCGTTAGTTTAGTGGATTTATTGTCATCACGGCCAAGCCAGACAGTTGTCACTTCCCGACCATCCACACCGACAAACCAACTGTCACGACTGTCGTTACTAGTACCGGTTTTACCTGCAAGTGCAGCCCATGCGAATTGGCTTTGTAGGAATCGTCCCGTACCTTGTGCAACACCTTGCTTCATCGCAAAAGTTGTCAACCAAGCTGCTTGCTGATCAACCGCCTGAGACGAGCGAGGCAGTGACTGATAAATCACGTTGCCATCCATGTCGATAACTGAGCGAAGGGCACTTAGTTTGGCTCGCTTACCTGAGTTAGTAACCGTTTGGTACATCTGTGCCACTTCAAATGGTGTTAATGAGAAGGAGCCTAAAAACATAGATGGAACAGGGCGAATCTCGTTCTTATCTACACCAAGACGCTCCAATGTGTCTGAAACCTCTGGAATGCCAAGCTGCATGCCCAAACGAACAGTTGGTACATTGAGCGATTTTGCTAAAGCCAAATACAACGGCACATCCCCACGGAATTTACGGTCGAAATTGCGAGGCGCCCAAACCGTACCTTTGCTACCTTTTAAGCTCAACGGCGTGTCGTGTAACGTGGTCGCTAAATTGTATTTCTCTGGTTGTTCTAATGCGGTCAGGTAGATCGCAGGTTTAACCAAAGAGCCAATCGGACGACTCGCATTCAAGGCGCGGTTAAAGCCTTCATAACCAACGCGTTTACCACCGACCATGGCACGGATTTCACCACTATGGCGATCTACCGCAACAGCAGCGGCTTCTAGATCTTTACCTGCACGTTTCGCAAGTTCTGGAACTTTTTTCGCGATCGCTTGCTCTAGCTTACTTTGCGAAACTGGATCCAAAGAGGTAAATAAACGCAGTCCCGTTTCAGCCTTAAAGTTATCGCCAACCTTCTGTTTCAACTCGATATTCAACTGCTGGAAATAAGCAGGCTGACGACTCGCGATACGAGGTTTGCTCTGTGTATCGAGCGGGCGATTTACCGCTTGTTCGTACTGCTCTGCTGTCAACATGTCTTGTTGCATCAACAGACGCAATACCAAGTCACGACGCGTTTTAGTGCGCTCAGGGTAGCGAATTGGGTTGTAGTAAGACGGTCCTTTCACCATACCTACCAACATAGCGAGTTGGTCAATACGGAGCTCTTGAATCGGTTGACCGAAGTAGTAACGCGATGCCAAAGCAAAACCATGAATAGCATCCCCACCGCTCTGACCTAAGTAAACTTCATTCAGGTACGCTTCTAAAATACGGTCTTTGCTGTAACGGTAATCCAGAATCAGTGCAATGTAAGCTTCACGAACTTTACGCCATAAGGTTTTATCGCGAGTCAGGAATAGGTTTTTCGCCAACTGCTGAGTCAGAGTACTACCGCCCTGAACGGTACGACCCGCTTTAATGTTAGCGACAAGGGCACGGCCAATCGCCAGTGGCGAAACGCCATCATGCTGATAGAAATCGCGGTCTTCGGTTGCTAACAGTGCATCGACAAGCACTTCTGGGAATTGATCTCGGCGTAAAAACAGACGTTGCTCGTTTTGATCTTTCTCTAACATGCCCAGCATTTTAGGTTCAATGCGTAAGTAACCAAGGTCACCTTTTGACTCTAAGGATTGAATGCGCTTTAGACCACTGTCTGAAAAGTGCAGCATGACATGGCGATCGGGCTCTGGGCCATCAGCAAATTCAAATGGACGGCGGATCAATTCAATACGCGTCGAAGAAGAGGAATATTCACCAGGATAGCGCGGTTGACTCACCTTGCGGTAATTCAACACATCCAACTCGTTACGCATCTCTTTGATGGTAATGTTTTCACCCGGACTCAAATTCAGAATACGCGCATACACGACCGTTGGCAGATCAAACAACTGCCCATCGAAACGATCTTTCACTACGCTATCTAAGTAGATCCCGACAAAAAGCAACACTGCGGCAAGTGCAATACCCGCTTTCCAACAGAATGACCAAATCATTTTCAGCCAAGAGCGTTTTCCATTACTCGGCTTCTTCGGTGGTGATTTTCTCGGTCGCTTTGCACCGTTTTTCTTAGCGGTAGTCGTTTTGCTTGACGTTGTTTTCTTGGCTGGGGCTCTTTTTGCTCCAGGCTTTTTAGTATCAGTCATTGTTCATTTGTCTTTTTGTTTTCGTTGTCGCTACATGGGTTGCTGGATTGTCCGGCCATACATGCTTTGGATAACGACCTTTCATCTCTTTTTGCACTTCTTTATAGCTACCTGCCCAAAAGGCAGCTAAATCTGTTGTCACCTGAAGAGGGCGTTGTGCGGGAGACAACAACTCTAATACCAATCGCTTACGACCTTGCGCTACCGTTGGCGAAGCGCTTTCACCAAACACCTCTTGCATGCGAACCGATAGCACAGGTTCATGACCAAACTGATAACGAATTCGTTTTTTCGAACCGGTTGGCAGGCGGTAATCTTCTGGTAACCATTCATCAATGTTTTGATTTAAAGGCCAGCCTAGTCGAGCATTTAATGCCTCTACTAAGTTCACCTTCGCCAAATCTTTTGCTGATGACACCGTATTCATATACGGCTCTAGCCACTCTTCCAAGCTATCCAACAAGTGAGTTTCATCGAAACTTGGCCAAGCCTGCTCAGGCAACCATTCCACTGCACAACGAATACGCTCCAGTAAATTCTCCGCTGCAGGTGACCAGTTTAGACTGTGTAGCCCTTGGCGGCGGACATACGTGAGTAAAGCTTGTGTCATTTTTTCTTTACCCGGACTCGGCAACGCTTCTCGTTTAATCACCAATTGACCAAGTTTGACTTGACGCTCTGCGATCAAACGGCCTTTCTTGTCATCCCAATCAACCATTTCTACCGCGGCAAAAAGTGAAGGAAAAGTTGCTTGCAACGCGTTGATATCTAAATCACAAGCTAGATTAATTTGGCTCGAATTAGAATGCGAACGCATCAAATCAACAGCTACGAGATACTCACTGCCACCGAGCGTATCTTCGGCTCGACATTCAGCTCCGTGACCATTGGCTAAGGTAAAGCGCCCATATTGATTCACGCGTTGCTGCGCGATTCGGTCTGGAAAAGCCAGGCTTAACACCAATGAAAGCACTCGCTCATCGACATTCGATAAGCGGAATACGGTATCCAATTTATGAGCTAAGGTTTGAACACGCTTACTCAGTATTGTTTTCTTAGAATGCGTACCACTCACCCAACGATGAAGACTGTGAGAAATGTTAGTCACATTACGCTCTGGCTCTTCAATAAGGGCGACCGCTGCCAGCGCTGTATTTAGCATTTTTTCACTATGCCGCTGGGCTTGGATAAGCATGGCCGCAGAACGAGGTTCAACACCTAGAACGTGGGCAATCTTACCTTCATGAGTCAGTTGACCTTGCTCGGTAAGCAATCCTAGAGAAATCAGCAACTGTTTAGCTTGGGCAAGCGATGCCGAAGAAGGTATGTTTAGCCATTTAAGGTCAGAGATATCCCCCGCTCCCCAAAATGCCAGTTCCATTACTAAACTTGCTAAATCAGAATGCAGGATTTCCGGTTGCTGTACTTGTGGTTGCTGTTTGAATTGACTTTCAGAATACAAACGAACACAAATACCCTCTTCGATACGACCTGCTCGGCCAGCTCGTTGAATCGCCGAGGATTGCGCCACTCGGACTTGCTCTAATCGCGTCAGTCCATTTCTCAAATCAAAGCGCGCCACACGCTCTAATCCCGAATCCACCACCAAGCGAATTCCCTCAATAGTCAATGAGGTTTCGGCAATATTGGTCGCGAGTACTACCTTGCGCTTACCTGAAGCCGCTGGAGAGATGGCTTTTTGCTGCTCAGAAAAGCTGAGTTGACCATACAGAGGGCACACTTCTACATTATCAGGCAGATGCGATAAACGCTCTTCTACCTGTTTGATGGCCGCAATACCGGGAAGGAAAGCAAGTAAAGAGCCTGATTCTTTATGTATCAAGCCCTCTATCGTTTTTGCCATGGATGTAGGCAGATAATCGTTCGCCCCAAGCGGTAAATAACGCGTTTCCACCTCAAAACTGCGCCCTTCCGATTCAATGTAAGCCGCTTCTGGTAGCAAAGATTGCAATGCGTCTTGATCGAGCGTTGCAGACATTACGACCAGTTTTAAGTCGTCTCGTAGTGCCTCTTGAACTTCTAAACTAAATGCCAACGCGGTATCTGCGTGAATACTACGCTCATGAAATTCATCAAAAATCAGCAAATCGATACCATCTAGTTCAGGATCGTTTTGAATCATGCGAGTCATGATCCCTTCGGTCACAATCTCAAGCTGAGTGCTTTCACTTACTTTTGCCTCACCACGAACACGATAACCCACGCGCTCACCGACTTGCTCTCCCAACTGCTGCGCTAGATAGCAGGCTATATTACGTGCAGCAAGACGTCGCGGCTCTAGCATCACGATTTTACCTGTCGTGATTTTGCTTTTTAATAGTTGCAGAGGAAAGTAAGTGGATTTGCCTGCACCTGGAGCGGCTTTAAGGATCACTTGATGTTGATTTTTAACCGCCGCAAGTAATTGTGGCATCACGGCTTCAATCGGCAATTGTGACAAAGGAAATACCCTATGATGTAATGTTGGCAACATTGTACATAAAAACCCTCATGGCTAAATAAGCAAATGCACTTCGAACCCATTTTAGAATCAGCAATTCTACTCAAACGCTACAAACGCTTCCTCGCCGATATCCAATTAGATAATGGTGAAGTTCGTACTATTCATTGCGCTAACACTGGTGCAATGACGGGCTGCGCAACGCCGGGTAATAAAGTTTGGTATTCCACTTCTGACAACCCTAAGCGTAAATACCCAAACAGTTGGGAGCTTAGTGAGACCGCACAAGGGCACAGAATCTGTATCAATACTGCTCGCGCTAACCAATTAGCAGTAGAAGCGATTGAAAATAATGTCATTTCAGAACTGCTTGGGTATGACCAACTTCAAACTGAAGTGAAATACGGTAATGAAAATAGTCGAATTGATATCTTGCTCAGCGCAAGTGACAAACCAAAGTGCTATATAGAGGTGAAGAGCGTCACCCTGCTTGATGAGACAAGCTCACCAGGACAAGGATATTTCCCAGATGCCGTGACCACTCGAGGACAAAAACACCTAAGAGAGCTCACAGAAATGGCACAAACTGGAAGTAGAGCCATACTTTTATTCACTGTTTTACATTCAGGTATTGAAAAAGTATCTGCGGCACACCATATAGACGCGAAATATTCAACGTTACTAAAACAAGCACAAGAAGCGGGCGTAGAAGTTCTCTGCTACAAAGCTGAACTGAGTAATACTGAAATCAAACTGATCTCTGCTATTGAGTTTATCAATTAAGAGAAAAAATGATGTCACCTTCACAATGACGATAAGTTTGCGATTCAGTAATTGCCTGCACCGCCTCTTTTTGCTATAGATACCCGCCTTAAATTGACTGCAAAGCAGTTGACTAGGTGTAAGTAGGAGATGCTGTATGCCAGAATCAAAGAAGAAAACGATAGGCATCCTAGCCATTGCCGGTGTGGAGCCATATCAGGAAAAGCCTGGTGAAGAATACATGTCACCAGAGCAGGTTGAACACTTTACAAAGATCTTAACAGCTTGGCGTAATCAGCTCAGGGAAGAAGTCGATCGCACTGTACACCATATGCAGGACGAAGCAGCAAACTTCCCAGATCCAGTTGACCGAGCTTCTCAAGAGGAAGAGTTCAGCTTAGAACTGCGTAACCGTGACCGTGAGCGTCGCCTGATCAAGAAGATCGAAAAAACACTAGATAAAATCACTGAAGAAGATTTCGGCTTCTGTGAATCTTGCGGTGTTGAAATTGGTGTTCGTCGCCTTGAAGCGCGTCCAACCGCAGACCTTTGTATTGACTGTAAAACACTTGCAGAAATCAAAGAGAAACAAATGCAGGGTTAATCAACCAAGCATTATGATTATTGAAAGGGAGCTCAGGCTCCCTTTTTGTTTTGGCTTAGCTTTATTAGAATAATTTCGAGATACACGCATGACACGCTATGTAGGTCGATTCGCACCATCCCCTTCTGGGCCATTACACTTTGGGTCTCTAGTCGCAGCTCTAGGTAGCTACTTTCAAGCAAAGGCTAATCATGGTGACTGGCTCGTTCGTATTGAAGATCTTGATCCACCGAGAGAAATGCCAGGCGCTTCTGAAGCAATCCTGAAAGCGCTACAAGCTTATGGCCTACATTGGGATGGCGATGTTGTTTACCAAAGCGAACGCCACCACTTATATCAAGCACAAATTGATGCTTGGCTGGAGAACGGTGACGCCTATTACTGTCAGTGCTCGCGTAAGCAAATTAAAGAGCACGGTGGTTATTATCCCGGCACTTGCCGTGACAGGGGCTTGAAAGAAGGCGCAATTCGCCTAAAAATGACCAAGCCAGTCGCTCGTTTTCTCGACCAGAGGCATGGTCAGATGACCATTCCAGAACCATTGGTAAATGAAGATTTCATTATTAAACGCCGAGATGGATTATTTGCTTATAATCTTGCGGTAGTATTAGATGATATCGACCAAGGCGTGACCGAGGTCGTCCGTGGTGCCGATTTAATAGAACCCACAGGTCGTCAAATCAGCTTGTATCAAATCCTTGGTCAACCAGAAGTAAGCTACTTGCATTTACCTTTGGCGATGGACAGCAATGGCAACAAGCTGTCGAAGCAAAATCATGCGACAGCCATTGATATCAACAATCCGAGACCAGCTCTGCTGCATGCCATGACATTTTTGGGCTTCGATATCCCATCGGAAATTAAAGCCACCAACATAGATGAAATACTGTGTTGGGGATGCGAAAATTGGCACTTAGAACAGCTTCCAGCAGAGATCGAGATCACACCGTGATTCTCAAATGGCACTGTGTAGGCTATCATTAGCCGCAAAATTGGCCCTAGAGGCGTAAAAAACTAACCAAAGCAAAATTGGATTAAACCCAGTTATTGCCAGATGCACATGAATACAAACGACTATACAACAAGCGAATCTGCCATGATCCCAGAACTCGCTCTCAATGTAATTACTCGTGAAGAGCACAACATTTCGCGTAAGCAGATCAGTGATAATGCACTGAAGGTGCTCTACCGACTAAACGGTGCTGGTTTCGATGCTTTTCTTGTGGGTGGCGGGGTTCGAGACTTACTGCTTGGACAAAAACCAAAAGACTTCGATATCGCAACTAACGCGACACCAGAACAGATCAAGCAGCTATTTAGAAACTGCCGTTTGATTGGTCGACGATTCCGTCTGGCTCACATCATGTTTGGCCGAGACATCATCGAAGTTGCGACCTTCCGCGGTCACCACCAAGAGCAAAAGAACAAGAACGTCTCCCAACAGTCTAAAGAAGGCATGCTACTTCGTGACAATGTTTACGGCACTATTGATGAAGATGCAGAGCGCCGTGACTTCACGATTAACTCGATGTACTACAACATCGCAGATTACTCAATTCACGATTATGCGCGTGGTATTGAAGATCTAGAAGACCGTCTTGTTCGCCTGATTGGTGACCCAGAAACCCGTTACCGTGAAGACCCAGTGCGTATGCTACGCGCGGTTCGCTTTGCGGTGAAACTCGACTTCGATATCGAAGAAGATACTGCAGCACCGATTGAAGAGATGGCACCACTACTACGTGATATTCCATCTGCTCGCCTTTTCGAAGAATCATTGAAGATGCTGCAATCCGGCCATGGTCTAGAAACCTACCATCTGCTGCGCGAGTACAATCTATTCCAGCAACTATTCCCAGTCATTGCTGAGCACTTTACCGAAGACTACGAGTCTCATACCGAGCAAATGCTTGATTTAGTGCTCGACTCAACCGATATGCGTATCGAAGAAGGTAAACGTATTAACCCTGCGTTTATGTTTGCTGCAATGTTGTGGTATCCACTGTGTGCGATGGCAGACAAATTAATGGAACAGCGCAATCTGTGCCATTACGATGCGATTATGGAAGCGAGTAATATCATTCTTGACGACCAAGTTCGTACCATCGCAATTCCACGCCGTCATACCGCAACCATTCGTGAAATTTGGCAGCTGCAGTTACGTCTTCCACGACGCAACGGTAAGCGCGCATTCCGTCTAATGGAGCTCAATAAATTTAGAGCTGGATTTGATTTTCTTGAAATGCGCGGTGAAATTGAGGGCGGCGATACTCAGAAGCTTGCCAAGTGGTGGGAAACTTTCCAAAATGCAGGCCGTGAAATGCGCCAAGCGATGGCAGCCGATCTGGATGGTCAAACACCAAAAACTGGCCAACGCCGCCGTAAAACCTATCGCAAGAAAAAGAGCAAGCCAAAGTCATGATCACAGCGTACATTGCGGTAGGCAGTAACTTGGCTGATCCTGTCAGCCAAGCGAAACAAGCAATTGAGGCTTTAAAAACGCTACCAAACTGTGAGTTTGTGCAAGCCTCTTCGCTTTACAGCAGCACTCCGATGGGACCACAGAACCAACCGGATTACATCAATGCGGTGGTGGCGATAAAAACCAATTTGACGCCTCTTGAACTGCTCGATTGCACTCAAGCAATTGAGCAAGAGCAAGGGCGTGTCCGTAAAGATGAGCGTTGGGGGCCAAGAACCTTGGATCTCGACATGATTCTGTACGGCAATGAGGTGATTGATTCCGAAAGACTGACAGTTCCACATTATGGAATGAGAGAGCGCGAGTTCGTACTCTACCCTCTTGCGGAAATTGCACCAAGTTTACAACTCCCAGACGGGACCGAGGTGTCGTCACTACTTAAGCAAGTAGATCGAAACGGCCTCAGCATTTGGCAGTCATAGCCAACTCCTAGTGAGGAAAAAACAATGAAAAAAATGACCATTAACGACCTGATTAAGTGGAAGCAAGAAGGTCGTAAATTTGCTACTTCAACTGCATACGATGCAAGCTTTGCCCAACTTTTTGAAAGCCAAGAAATGCCGGTTTTATTGGTAGGTGACTCTCTAGGCATGGTTCTGCAAGGTAAATCAGATACATTACCTGTGACCGTTGAAGATATCGCTTATCACACACGCTGTGTGCGCGCTGGTAGCCCTAATTGTCTATTGATGGCTGATATGCCATTCATGAGCTATGCAACGCCTGAGCAAGCGTGTGAGAACGCAGCAACGCTAATGCGTGCTGGTGCAAACATGGTAAAAATTGAAGGCGGTGATTGGTTAGTTGATACCGTTAAGATGCTAACTGAACGTGCAGTTCCAGTTTGTGCTCACCTTGGTCTAACACCTCAATCTGTAAACATCTTTGGTGGTTACAAGGTACAAGGTCGCGATCAAGAAAAAGCGGATCGTATGGTTAAAGACGCTCTGGCATTGCAAGAAGCCGGTGCTCAAATTGTTTTACTAGAGTGTGTTCCTGCTGACTTGGCAGCGCGCATTACACAAGTACTTGATGTGCCAGTGATTGGCATCGGTGCTGGTAATGTGACAGACGGTCAAATTCTTGTAATGCACGATATGTTTGGAATTTCGGCGAATTACATGCCAAAATTCTCGAAAAACTTCCTTGCTGAAGCAGGTGATATGCGCAAAGCTGTGGCTCAATACATGGCTGATGTTGAAAGCGGTGCGTTCCCAGACGAAGCTCATACCATTGCCTAGAGGATAAATGCATGCAAACTTTTGCGGAAATTTCAGCAGTTCGTGAACAGATCAAAGCCTTTAAACGAGAAGGCCGTAAAGTGGCGTTTGTCCCAACGATGGGCAATCTACATGAAGGTCATTTAACACTTGTTCGTAAAGCGCGCGAATACGCTGATGTCGTTGTCGTAAGCATCTTTGTAAACCCGATGCAGTTTGACCGTGCAGACGATTTAAACAACTACCCTCGCACTTTAGAAGAAGACCTAAGCAAACTAGGTGGCGAAGGCGTAGAAGTGGTGTTTACACCAACACCAGAAATCATCTACCCTGAAGGCTTAGACAAACAAACGTTCGTTGACGTTCCAGGCCTATCAAGCATCCTTGAAGGTGCCTCACGTCCAGGTCACTTCCGCGGTGTAACCACCATCGTGAACAAACTTTTCAACATTGTTCAGCCTGATGTTGCTTGCTTCGGTGAGAAAGACTTCCAACAACTTGCTGTGATTCGCAAGATGGTTGAAGACCTAGCGATGGACATCGAAATTATTGGCGTCCCAACGGTACGTGAGATGGATGGCCTTGCCATGAGTTCGCGTAACGGTCTACTGACCATCGATGAACGTCAACGCGCACCAGTATTGGCTCGCACGATGCGTTGGATCAGCAGTGCTATGCGTGGCGGTCGTGATGATTACGCTTCAGTGATTGAAGATGCGAACGACCAATTGCGCGCAGCTGGCCTACAGCCAGATGAAATCTTCATTCGTGATGCTCGTACACTTCAAGCCATCACTACAGAGACTGCACAAGCGGTGATCCTGATGTCTGCATTCTTAGGTAAAACACGCCTAATCGATAACCAAACGGTTGATATGGTTGTAGAAACTAAAGAAGAAGAGTCAAGTGAAGATAGCTCAGCAAATGCAGAGTAAACCAATCGCTTGAAAAAGGTCGGCTATATGCCGACCTTTTTTACATATGGTGATTTGACTTTATGAGTAAACACTCTGCAGCCCTTCAGGCCGAGTCTTAAATCGCTTGTGTAACCACATCCATGCAGGAATATCTCGTTTTATCATCCCCTCGATTTCTTGATTCAAGATACTCGCCGCTTTAACCGGATTGCGTCTTTCAAATTGCTCACTCAGATCTTCACCAATGTAAAGCGTATATTGGTTGTCGCTCATGACCGTCACTCCGGACATCACTGCACACTTGGTTGCATCAATCAATACACTCGAGCCAGCCGTGCTTGCTGCCTGTTCGACGGCAAAGAAAGGCGCAAAGACAGAATTATTCACCCCGTAATCATGATCAGGCAGGTACCACAGTCGCTGACCACTTTTCAAAACCTTGAGCATCGACTTCACGTCTTTTCGGTCTATCATTTGATGCCCAAAGCGCGTTCGACCGCGATGCTGAATAAACTCATAAGCTGGGTTTGAGTTCGGGCGATACACACCGTATCCTTTTGCAAATTGGCTAAAAATACGGGCCGTCATCTCTAAGTTAAGATGGTGGCTACATATCACCAGCACACCACGCCCATCTCTTTCTTGTTCTAGAATGTGTTCTTTACCAACCACCGCCACCAAACGTTTTACCCGCCATTCAGGCCAAAACCAAGCCATCCCCGTTTCAATCAGTGCCATACCGGTGTATTTAAAGTTTACCTTAACCAACTCCTCACACTGTTGATCGTTATATTCAGGAAAACAAAGCTTAAGATTACGCTTAGCAATTTTTCGGCGACGCTTCATTGGCAACATAGCAAGGGAGCCTATACCTGTTCCCACAGCACGCAATAACGAATACGGAAGAACGTTGACGATCAATGCTAACAACCCAAATGCAAACCACACGGACCAGTATTTGGGATACAGCAATTTAAAGGAAAAAGAGGGCGACGGGACGATATTCATGGCATCACTCGTTTACAACAAATGCATTTACAGTAAATGAGTAAAAACTAGCATGTTAAGAGAGGAAAAATTGTATGAGAATGTATAGATATGCATAGAAAAAGAGCAGCTCTGATGGCTGCTCTTTCAATAATTTTTGTATTAGCTTCTTAAACCAATACCTTTGGTGATTAGGTAATGAGCGACCGCATAAAGCGCAACCACAAACACCGTTAGTACGCTAAACGAAGTGACAATACCCACGTCAGACACACCAAGGAAGCCATAACGGAATGCATTCACCATGTAGACGATAGGGTTCAGTTTAGACACCCCTTGCCAAAACTCAGGCAACAGGTTGATTGAGTAAAACACCCCACCAAGATAAGTGAGTGGCGTTAATACAAAGGTAGGAATGATAGAGATGTCATCAAACGTTCTCGCATACACCGCA
This sequence comes from Vibrio sp. WZ-1, assembly GCF_052037695.1. Classification (NCBI taxonomy): domain Bacteria; kingdom Pseudomonadati; phylum Pseudomonadota; class Gammaproteobacteria; order Vibrionales; family Vibrionaceae; genus Vibrio; species Vibrio sp. WZ-1. The sequence goes on from NZ_JBQEQR010000076.1 coordinate 278,809, forward strand.
TTAATCAAGCCACCGAGTGAGAACACTACAGAAGTCATAAATACTGTCGCAATTATGATGCCCCAATGGTCGACTTGCAGATCTACAAAGAACAGCGACACGAACGTCACGATGGTCCCCACTAACAAACCACGAACCACACCACCCATAACAAAACCAAGAATAATGATGTAGTTCGGCACTGGCGCCACTAGTAACTCTTCAATGTTACGCTGGAACTTAGAACTAAAGAACGACGACGCCACGTTGGAGTACGAGTTGGTGATCACCGACATCATTATCAAACCCGGCACGATGTATTCCATGTAGCTGAACCCGTTCATTTCCCCAATACGGGAACCAATCAAGCTACCAAAAATGATGAAGTACAGCGTCATCGTAATTGCTGGTGGCACTAAGGTCTGTACCCAAATACGAGTGAAGCGATTGATTTCTTTTGTCAGCAGACTACAAAAAGCCGTCCAATATAACTTGTACATTATTGGTTACCTCCACGCACGATGCTGACAAACAGCTCTTCCAAACGATTCGCCTTGTTACGCATAGAAAGTACTTTCACACCATGCTCAGAGAGTTGACTAAACACTGAGTTCAACCCTTGGCTCTTATCCAGTTCAATCTCTAGCGAACCATTGATCATCGCTTGACTATTCACACCCGTTAACTCAGGCATCTCACCATCAAACTCGACATCGAGAATGAAAGTTTCAACACGAAGTTTTCCGAGTAGCGCTTTCATCGTTGTGTTCTCAATCAGCTGACCTTTATTGATGATACCGATGTTGCGACATAGTATTTCTGCTTCTTCAAGATAGTGTGTGGTTAGGATAATAGTAATGCCCTGCTCTTGGTTAATCTCTTTTAAGAAATCCCACATTGAGCGACGTAGCTCGATATCCACACCGGCCGTCGGTTCATCAAGAATCAGTAGTTGAGGCTCATGCATCAAGGCTCGCGCAATCATCAAACGACGCTTCATACCACCCGATAGGTTACGCGCACGCTCTTTGCGCTTTTCCCATAAATCGAGCTTGGTCAGATACTTCTCAGCACGTTCTTTCGCCAGCGTTTTAGATACACCGTAGTAACCCGCTTGCTGAATCACAATCTGCTCAACCGTTTCAAATTGGTTGAAATTGAACTCTTGCGGTACCAAACCTAGGTTTTGCTTCGCTAGTTCAAGGTGCGTATCAATGTCGTAACCAAAAACCTTAGCCGTACCGGAAGTTTTGTTTACTAATGAAGAGATAATGCCAATAGTGGTTGATTTGCCAGCACCATTCGGCCCTAGAAGCGCGTAAAAGTCACCTTTTTCTACTTTTAGACTGATACCCTTCAACGCTTCAAATCCGCCCGCATAAGTCTTGCGAAGCTGTTCAATTTCTAATGCGTACATTGCGTAATAGTTGCCATCTGTTGATGAATCGTGAATGCCAATACCGTAGTAGCTCATTGATAGCTAATCAAAAATCAAAAACGGTATTGCACTGAAGTTGAATTAGTTTATCGTTGAATAACGATGAATACAAATAAACCTTTCCATAAAACTAGAAATAACTAACCTCAGCTCGGGATAAGAAAGTCACCAATGTTAAAACATTCATATAGTTAGCCTATCAATTTAGGCAGTGCTGCTAATTAAGACGCCAAACAAGGCAAAATCACAAGTCAATAGCTGGTCTATTGCGTTGATTTTAACGAAGTTAGGCGCTTAAGTAGCTGTACTGAATGGCTTAAATTATCCCGAACTGAGGTTAACTATCAATGTCCCATCTCAGACCAACAAAAAAGCGCCACCAATTATCTCCGGTAGCGCTTTTAAATAAGTCACTTAGATTACATAGTTAGCATTTTATGCTCATCTGTTTCTACATGCTTTATCGCCGCATTCAGTGCTTCGTATCGGAACTTGTAGGTGTTCTCATCAGGCACTAAATCAATCACATGGAACTTCTCTAACTGTTCACGAGTGCGTTGGTTCGGACACAGCAAGTAAACTTCACACTCCGCATCCAAAGCATCTTTGATCGCATTCTCAAGCGCTAAGCCTACCGTGACATCAATCATCGGCACATCAGTCAGATCGAGGATCATCACTTCATAATCGGAGATACTAGAGTGTTGGCGAGAAATGGCTTTCGATACACTGAAGATCATTGGCCCCGAAAGATAGAAGAACAACACTTTACCATTCGCTCGATCCAACAGGCCTCGCTCACTGTCTGTTAGCGGCACATCATCTTCATCCGCATCACTGATTGCCTTCACTTGGCGTGCTTGCTCTCGACTCAAGCGCTCAATGATAATGATATTAGAAATGAATACCCCCAATCCTACAGCGACGATCAAATCAACAAACACCGTCAATAGCATTACGCCATACATGACCGCCATCCCCGGGAAGCTCACCTTATGAGCACGTTGGATAAAACTCCAATCAAGAATATTGAAACCGACATACACCGCAATGCCGGCCAGCACCGCCATTGGGATTGGCTCCGTCAGGCCACTGGCAACCAGTACCACCAACGCCAGAATCAGTGCGCGAATGACTCCGGATAATGGTGAACGAGCACCGACTTGGATGTTGGTTACGGTCCCCATTGTCGCGCCTGCACCTGGCAGTGCACCAAACAGGCCAGAGATCATGTTTGCCAAACCTTGCCCGCGCAGCTCCTTGTCCGAATCGTGCTCTTTACGCGTCAAAGAGTCACCAATCACTGCGGTTAATAAGGTATCAATACAACCTAGTGTACCCAATACCAATGCATCAATAACCATCTCAGTGAACATAGCTGGATCGATATGTGGCACAACCAAAGATGGTAAGCCCGCTGGAATTTCACCGATTCGGCGAATGTCTTCTACGTCAAATACGATGACAGATAGCAAGGTTACCGCGACAAGCGCCACCAGCTGCGCCGGAACGTATTTACGGTACTGTTTAGGGAAGAAGAATAAGATACCTAACGTTAGCAAACCTAAAAACAGCTCACTAAACTTAAGGTTTGAAATAGTCTCTGGCAATGCTGAAAGCGTCCCAATAACCCCACCAGAAGGAGCTGCATGACCAAGTAAAGGAGATAACTGTAAGATAATCAGAATCACACCAATACCGGACATAAAGCCTGATATTACGCTATAGGGCATTAGCGTGACGTACTTACCCAGCTTTAATGTACCAAGCACAACTTGGAATGCCCCAGCCATCATCACCACGGTAAAGGTCATTGCCATACCTGTTTCTGGGTACTTCGCCATCATACTGGTCAACACAGCTGTCATGATTACTGTCATCGGACCGGTTGGCTCAGAAATTAGGGTATTCGAGCCACCAAACAGCGAAGCGAAAAGCCCCACCATTATTGCCCCCCAAAGCCCCGCTTCCGCACCGGCACCTGATGCCACACCAAAAGCTAATGCAAGAGGAAGTGAAATGATGGCCGTCGTAACGCCCCCAAACAGATCCCCTTTCAAGTTGATATCCTTAAAGCGACTACCGAACATTGAATTTGCTCCCTGCATAAAAAAGATAAAATTCCATCAATTTATCAAATAATTCGATGTAGAAAAAAACCAAAAAAGACCACTTTATTAGCAAGCCTATTTGTTTAATGAATGATGCCTGCATATTTTATGATTTTATCAGCGAGAACTCGTCAGATGAGTCATCTTTGATGAATATTTAACGGGATCGAAATTGTAACATTGTGTATAGTTACAGCGCTGATCGCTTTGTAAGCACACTCGAGCGATGAGCTTTTTGAATTATTAGGGAAGTAGATTGCCAGATGCCGGAAATTAAACAATTATTCGAAAATAACTCGAAATGGTCGGAAGAAATTAAATCTGATCGTCCAGAATATTTTGCAAAGCTAGCCGAAGGTCAGAAGCCTGATTTTCTTTGGATTGGATGTTCCGATAGCCGTGTACCTGCAGAGCGATTAACCGGACTTTTTTCTGGCGAGCTTTTTGTTCACCGAAATGTCGCTAATCAAGTGATCCATACCGACCTAAACTGTCTTTCGGTTGTGCAATACGCGGTCGACGTATTAAAAGTGAAGCATATTATTGTCTGCGGGCACTATGGTTGTGGTGGTGTAAATGCTGCTATCGATAACCCTCAACTTGGGCTTATTAATAACTGGCTTCTTCATATCCGAGATCTCTACTTTAAACACCGTACTTATCTTGACCAAATGCCAGTCGAAGACCGTGCTGATAAACTTGGTGAAATAAATGTAGCTGAACAAGTCTACAACCTAGGTAACTCGACCATTATGCAAAATGCTTGGGAACGTGGTCAGGATGTAGAAATTCATGGCGTTGTTTATGGGATTGAAGATGGTCGCCTTGAATATTTAGGCATCCGCTCAAACTCAAAAGAGACCGTTGAGGCGTCGTATCAGAAAGCACTAGCAACTATCCTCAACTCGGATAATAAACTGCTTTGTCGCTAATCACTGCCTAGATTGAAAAAACGCCCGTTAATCTCTTAACGGGCGTTTTTTTATATTCTCAACCAAGAGTTGTGGTGATTACTCTTGAGGTACTACTTTACCAATGAACGGTAGGTGACGATATTTCTGAGCGTAGTCGATACCCACACCAACAACAAACTCATCAGGAATCGCAAAACCGACGTAATCAACAGGCACATCAACTTCACGACGTGATGGCTTGTCTAACAGCGTACAGATAGCAATCGATTTTGGCTCACGTAGAGAAAGAATCTCACGGATCTTGTTCAGCGTATTACCCGTATCAATAATATCTTCGACGATCAGAACATCTTTACCTTTGATATCGTCATCTAGATCTTTAAGGATACGCACATCACGAGAGCTTTCCATCGTATTACCGTAGCTCGAGGCAGTCATAAAGTCGACCTGATGAGTCAGATCAATGGCACGTGCTAGATCCGCCATAAAGACAAATGAACCACGAAGCAAACCAACCAAAACCAGGTCTTCACTACCTTGGTAACGTTTTGTAATTTGCTTGCCTAATTCGCGAATACGCTCCTGAACTTCTTGCTCAGAAATCATAACTTCTACTGTATGTTTCATACTGTGCTCAATATTCTTGTGAGTTGAGGTTGGTCGTACGCAAACGATCACCTTTTTACGCAGCGTAGTGTAACACCACGAGTTGAGTGATAAAAGCGCTCTGCACCCCAAAGGGATTTTTAGATCTACATCTAAGTTCTGATAAGCAGTTGATGAAAAATGCTCCAGTAATGACATTCCTATCGATAAATTATTGATTGCATATTGACCTTAATCATATGCACCATTACACTCATCAAGCTTTAAGCAATTATTAGAATAATCAAATATAAGCGTATTAAACGCTAAATAATCAACTCAAATGGCAAGGAAATTTATTATGGACTCAATTGCAAAGAGGCCTCGTACTAGGCTTTCACCTCTAAAACGTAAACAACAGCTGATGGAAATCGCTCTTGAAGTGTTTGCTCGTCGAGGTATTGGCCGTGGCGGCCACGCAGACATTGCTGAAATCGCACAAGTTTCTGTGGCGACAGTATTTAACTACTTCCCTACTCGTGAAGATTTGGTTGATGAAGTTTTGAATCATGTTGTACGTCAGTTTTCTAACTTCCTTTCAGATAATATCGACTTAGACATTCATGCACGTGAGAATATCGCCAACATCACTAACGCAATGATAGAGCTAGTAAGCCAAGATTGTCATTGGTTAAAAGTATGGTTTGAGTGGAGTGCATCAACACGTGATGAAGTATGGCCACTATTTGTAACGACAAACCGCACTAACCAACTACTGGTGCAAAACATGTTCATCAAAGCGATCGAACGTGGTGAAGTTTGTTCTGAGCATGAGCCAGAGCACTTGGCAAACTTGTTCCACGGCATTTGTTATTCGTTATTTGTACAAGCAAATCGTTCTAAGAGTGAATCTGAACTAGCTAGCTTAGTTAATTCTTACTTAGATATGCTTTGCATCTACAACCGCGACCATTAAGCTGAAACGCGAATTTGATTAAATCAAAGGCTGATACTTAGGTATTGGCCTTTTTTGTTTTTGATAAGCGATAAGCGATAAGCGATAAGCGATAAGCGATAAGCGATAAGCGATAAGCGATAAGCGATAAGCGATAAGCGATAAGCGATAAGCGATAAGCGATAAGCGATAAGCGATAAGCGATAAGCGATAAGCGATAATAATTTGTCTTTCTTGAAACAAGTCAACTCCTTTAGAGCCGACCCTCTTTCATTAGCCTTCCCACAACCAGCTCTCGATTCCTAAAGCGGAACACTCCCGAACCTCCAAACGTAGCGTTCTTTTCTTCCAATAAAAAAACCGCTGACGAATCAGCGGTTTCTAAAAACATTAGCGAGTAGCTAAGAAAAAGTTACTTTTTCTTTTTAACTGCTTTTTTGTTTGGAAGGTCAGTGATTGAACCTTCAAATACTTCAGCAGCTAGACCCACTGACTCGTGTAGAGTTGGGTGAGCGTGGATAGTTAGTGCGATATCTTCTGCATCACAACCCATCTCGATAGCTAGACCGATTTCACCAAGTAGTTCACCACCGTTAGTACCAACGATAGCACCACCGATTACGCGGTGAGTTTCTTTATCGAAGATTAGCTTAGTCATACCGTCTGCACAGTCAGATGCGATTGCACGACCTGATGCTGCCCAAGGGAATGTTGCCACTTCGTAGTTGATGCCTTCTGCTTTCGCTTCTTTCTCAGTCTTACCAACCCATGCTACTTCTGGCTCAGTGTAAGCGATTGATGGGATTACTTTAGGATCGAAGTAGTGCTTCTTACCAGAGATAACTTCAGCCGCTACGTGGCCTTCATGCACACCTTTGTGAGCAAGCATTGGTTGACCAACAACGTCACCGATCGCGTGGATGTGAGGAACGTTAGTACGCATTTGCTTATCAACGTTGATAAAACCACGCTCGTCAACTTCGATACCTGCTTTTTCAGCGTCGATTAGTGCACCGTTTGGAACACGACCGATAGCAACAAGAACGGCATCGTAACGCTCAGCTTCCGCTGGTGCTTTCTTGCCTTCCATTGAAACGTAGATACCGTCTTCTTTCGCTTCAACTGCTGTTACTTTAGTTTCAAGCATTAGCTTAAACTTGTTCTTAATGCGCTTAGTAAAGACTTTAACGATGTCTTTATCCGCAGCAGGGATAACTTGGTCAAACATCTCTACTACGTCTACTTTAGAACCTAGAGAGTGGTAAACCGTACCCATTTCTAGACCGATGATACCACCACCCATAATAAGCAGTTTTTCTGGTACTTCTTTCAGCTCTAGAGCATCCGTTGAATCCCAAATACGTGGGTCTTCATGCGGGATGAATGGCAGTTTGATTGGGCGAGAACCTGCAGCAATGATAGCGTTGTCGAAGTTAACAGTTGTTGACTCGCCTTCGCCTTCTACAAGGATAGAGTTAGGGCTTGTGAACTTACCGTAGCCGTTTACTACAGTAACGTTACGCATCTTAGCCATACCGCTAAGACCACCAGTCAGTTGGTTTACAACTTTCTCTTTCCAAATACGGATTTTGCTGATGTCTGTTTGTGGTTCGCCAAACACAACACCGTGCTCAGCCATCGCTTTCGCTTCTTCGATAACTTTTGAAACGTGAAGAAGTGCTTTAGATGGAATACAACCAACGTTTAGACATACACCGCCAAGAGTGCTGTAACGTTCAACTAGTACTGTTTCTAGACCTAAGTCCGCACAACGGAATGCAGCTGAGTAACCAGCAGGACCAGAACCAAGTACAACAACTTGGGCTTTAATTTCTTTGCTCATTGTGACCTCTTGTAGTCATTATCCCTAACAGGCTGAGTAGATGTTCTTAAATTATTAGGCTTTCAAACGATCAATATTTTACAGAGATGTTAACAGTGTGAAAGCAGCTTTAAGTTAGCCTGTGAGCTAGACAACAATTCATCTTTCAGATTCTGAACGATGGGAGAAATTGTCGTCTAAAAATAGTCTTTTATATAAAGAAGTAAGGTGACCCGAAAGCCACCTTAACTATTACTTTCTAAATTACAGTACTAGGCGACGAATGTCTGATAATGCACCGTTTAGGAAAGTAATGAAGCGTGCACCTTCTGCACCATCAATCACACGGTGGTCGTATGATAGAGACAGTGGAAGTTGTAGGCGTGGTTCGAACTCTTTACCGTTCCACACTGGCTTCATTTCAGATTTAGAAACACCTAGGATACCAACTTCTGGCGCGTTTACGATTGGCGTAAATGCCGTACCGCCGATGCCACCAAGGCTAGAGATTGTGAAACAACCACCTTGCATGTCAGCTGCCGTTAGCTTACCAGCACGTGCTTTCTTAGACACAGCCATTAGCTCTTCAGATAGCTCGTAGATGCCTTTCTTGTTCACGTCTTTAAATACAGGAACAACCAGACCGTTTGGCGTATCTACTGCGATACCTACGTTCACGTACTTCTTAAGAATGATGCTTTCGCCATCTTCAGATAGAGAAGAGTTAAACGCTGGGAACGCTTCTAGTGCTTTCGCTACCGCTTTCATGATGAACACAAGTGGCGTGATCTTCATACCAGTGTCTTTCTTCGCTTCGATTGCGTTCTGTTCTTTACGGAATGCTTCTAGCTCAGTGATGTCAGCGTTATCCCACTGTGTAACGTGAGGGATCATTACCCAGTTACGGTGCAGGTTAGCACCAGAAATTTTCTTAATCTTAGAAAGTTTCTGAACTTCAGTTTCACCGAACTTGCTGAAATCAACTTTTGGCCAAGGTAGTAGACCAAGCGCGCTACCGTCACCGCCTTTGCCAGATGCTGCAGCACCAGACTCAAGACGCTTAAGTGCATCTTTAACGTAAGCTTGAACGTCTTCTTTCAGGATACGGCTCTTACGACCAGTACCTTTAACCTTAGATAGGTTAACGCCAAATTCACGAGCTAGACGACGAACAACTGGAGATGCGTGTGCGTAGTCACCGTTTTCTTGGAAATCGTTCGCTGCAGGTGCCGCTTCAGCTTTTGCTGCTGGAGCAGGAGCCGCCGCAGGCGCTGGAGCTGCTGCCGAAGGAGCCGCTGATGCAACTGGAGCTACAGGAACTGAACCAGCTACTTCGCCTTCCATTGTAGAGAAAATCATGATTAGAGAGCCAGTCGTTACTTTGTCGCCTTCAGCAATCTTGATCTCTTTAACTGTACCTGCGAATGGTGCTGGTACTTCCATAGAAGCTTTGTCGCCTTCTACAGTAATTAGAGATTGCTCTTCTTCTACTGTATCGCCAACTTTAACCATGATCTCAGTAACTTCTACTTCGTCACCGCCGATGTCTGGTACGTTTACTTCTTTGTCAGCTGCTGCCGCTGGAGCCGCCGCAGGTGCTGCCGCCGCAGGAACCGGAGCTGCTGCAGGTGCTGAACCAGCTACTTCGAATACCATTACTAGAGAACCAGTAGAAACTGAATCACCAGAAGCGATCTTGATTTCTTTAACGATACCAGCGAATGGTGCAGGAACTTCCATTGAAGCTTTGTCGCCTTCTACAGTTAGAAGTGATTGCTCTTCTTCTACTGCATCGCCAACTTTAACCATGATCTCAGTAACTTCTACTTCGTCGCCACCGATATCAGGAACGTGAACTTCTTTTAGTTCTGCTGCCGCTGCTGCTGGAGCTGGAGCTGCTGCTGGAGCCGCTTCCGCCGCAGGAGCAGGTGCAGCGTCAGCTGCACCCTCGGCTTCGAAAATCATGATAAGAGAACCAGTCGTAACAGAATCACCTTCTGCTACTTTGATTTCTTTAACGATACCTGCTTGAGACGCTGGAACTTCCATAGAAGCTTTGTCGCCTTCAACAGTGATCAGAGACTGTTCTTCTTCAACCTTGTCGCCAACGCTTACAAGAATCTCAGTAACTTCAACCTCATCCGCACCAATGTCAGGTACATTAATTTCGATTGCCATTGCTTATTTACCTTCTAGTTAAGCGCTGTATTAAGCGTAAAGTGGGTTTGTTTTTTCAGTGTCGATGTTGAACTTAGCAATTGCTTCAGCAACAACAGACTTCTCAACATCACCACGTTTCGCTAGTTCAGTTAGTGCTGCAACTACCACGTAGCCTGCATTAACTTCGAAGTGACGACGTAGGTTCTCACGGCTGTCTGAGCGACCGAAACCGTCAGTACCAAGAACTTTGTAAGACTCAGTTGGCATGAATGCACGTACTTGCTCAGCGTAGTTCTTCATGTAATCCGTCGCAGCGATTGCTGGTTCGTTACCAAGAACAGTAGTGATGTAAGGCACTTTCGCTTCAGCTTCTGGGTGAAGCATGTTGTAACGCTCTGCATTTTGACCATCACGAGTTAGCTCGTTGAATGAAGTTACAGAGAACACGTCAGATGCTACGCCGTACTCTTCGCTTAGGATAGTCGCTGCTTTACGTACTTCGTTCATGATAGTACCAGAGCTCATTAGCTGAACTTTACCCTTAGCACCTTCGTGAGACTCAAGCTTGTAGATACCTTTACGGATGCCTTCTTCAGCGCCTTCTGGCATTGCTGGCATTGCGTAGTTTTCATTCATTACTGTTAGGTAGTAGTAAATGTTTTCTTGCTCAGGACCGTACATACGACGGATACCATCTTGCATGATTACTGCTAGCTCGTAAGCGAATGTTGGGTCGTAAGAGATACAGTTCGGGATAGTGTTCGCTTGAATGTGCGAGTGACCATCTTCGTGCTGTAGACCTTCACCGTTCAGTGTTGTACGACCAGCTGTAGCACCTAGTAGGAAGCCACGAGCTTGTTGGTCACCTGCTAGCCATGCCATGTCACCAATACGTTGGAAACCGAACATTGAGTAGTAGATGTAGAACGGGATCATTGGCAGATCGTTTGTGCTGTAAGAAGTAGCAGCAGCAACCCAAGATGCCATTGAACCTAGTTCGTTGATACCTTCTTGAAGAACTTGGCCTGATGTTGCTTCTTTGTAGTAAGAAACGATGCCTTTATCTTCCGGTGTGTATTCTTGACCGTCTGGGTTGTAGATACCCACTTGACGGAATAGACCTTCCATACCGAACGTACGCGCTTCATCACAGATGATAGGAACAATGTTCTTACCGATGTTCTTGTCTTTAAGCAGAATGTTCAACGTACGTACGTAAGCCATAGTCGTTGAGATTTCACGCTTCTGAGCACCTAGTAGAGGAGCGAACTCTTCTAGTTCTGGTACTTTGAACTCTTGTGTGAAGTTAGGTAGACGCTGTGGCGTGTAACCTTTCAGAGCTTTACGACGAGCATGCAAGTATTCGTACTCAGCAGAGCCTTCTTCCAGTTTCAGGTATGGAAGCTCAGCCACTTTCTCATCAGAAAGAATGTCTTGTAGACCTAGACGATCACGTAGGTATTGTACGTGAGTCATGTCCATCTTCTTAACACCGTGAGCGATGTTCTTACCTTCAGCCGCTTCGCCCATGCCGTAACCTTTAACAGTCTTAGCTAGGATTACTGTTGGCTTGCCGCTTGTTTCTTTTGCATTGTTAAATGCAGCAAACAGCTTAGAAGAATCGTGACCACCGCGCTTCAATTCGAAGATTTGGTCGTCAGTCATGTCTGCAACTAGTGCAGCTGTTTCTGGGTACTTACCAAAGAAGTGCTCACGTACGTATGCGCCATCTTTAGATTTGAATGTTTGGTAGTCGCCATCGATCGTCTCGTTCATAAGCTGTAGTAGCTTACCAGTCGTATCTTTAGCTAGTAGTGCATCCCAGTTGTTGCCCCAGATAACTTTAACTACGTTCCAACCAGCACCTTTAAACAGACCTTCAAGCTCTTGAATGATCTTACCGTTACCCATTACAGGGCCGTCTAGACGCTGTAGGTTACAGTTGATTAGGAAACATAGGTTGTCTAGCTTCTCACGCGCAGCGAAAGAGATAGCACCGCGTGATTCTGGCTCATCCATCTCACCGTCGCCTAGGAAAGCGTATACACGTTGAGCAGAAGTATCTTTCAGGCCACGGCCGTTTAGGTACTTAAGGAAACGCGCTTGGTAAATAGCAGAGATTGGACCAAGACCCATAGATACTGTTGGGAACTGCCAGAACTCTGGCATTAGTTTAGGGTGCGGGTATGAAGGTACGCCTTTACCGTCTACTTCTTGACGGAAGTTGTCTAGCTGCTCTTCAGTTAGACGGCCTTCAACGAATGCACGAGAGTAGATACCCGGTGAAATGTGACCTTGGTAGTAAACTAGATCGCCACCGTCCGTCTCGTTTGGAGCACGGAAGAAGTGGTTGAAACAAACTTCGTAGAACGCTGCTGCTGACTGGTAAGAAGCCATGTGACCACCAAGGTCTAGGTCTTTCTTAGAAGCACGCAATACGATCATGATTGCGTTCCAGCGAATAATCGAACGAATACGACGCTCAAGAGTTACATCACCAGGGTAAGCTGGCTCTTGTGCAGCTGGAATAGTGTTGATGTAGTTTGTGTTGATGCCAGTTGGCATATCAACGCCGTCTAGACGTGCTTTTTCTAGAACGGTTTCTAGTAGAAACTGTGCACGTTCTACACCTTCTTCACGAACAACGGATTCAAGGGCTTGTAGCCAATCTTGAGTTTCCAGTGCATCTACGTCATGCTTCATGTCAGACATGGCGATCTATCCTTCTGTTGGTTGGATCTACTTATTTAAGTAAGCGGTTCTTGTGTTAAGAATCGTTACCTTGCTGAATTCGACGCAGAGAACGCTCTCGTCGAGACTCTTCTCGAGTCAAATCCAACAATGTTTCTTCAATATAAGCTAAATGTGAGTGAGACATTTCACGTGCCTTTTCAGGCTGACCAGAAACAATCGCATCCACGATATTAGCTCTGTGTTTACTTACTTTATCGACCACTTCATCGCGGCGATGTAAGAGCTTTAGATTCTGTAAAACATTTTGCTCAAGCAAAGGGGCAAGACTACGAACAATATGAAGCAGGACGACATTGTGTGCCGCTTCGGTCAAAGCAATCAGAAACTGCATAACCGCAGCAGCTTCTGCCTCAACGTTATCGCCTTTTTGCTCTTCACTGATTTGATTCAAGCATGCCTGAATACGAGCAAAATCCTCATCGGTACCACGTAATGCTGCAAAGTACGCTGAAATGCCTTCCATCGCATGACGCGATTCAAGTAGGTCTAACTGCGTTTCGGAGTGAGTTGACAATAAGTTCAATAAAGGATCTGAAAAGCTTTTCCAGATGTTTTCGCTAACGAATGTGCCACCGCCTTGACGACGAGTAAGCAGACGTTTTGCTTCTAAACGCTGAATGGCTTCACGGACAGATGGACGAGACACATCGAACTGCTTAGCGAGTTCGCGCTCTGGTGGCAACTGCTGCCCCGGAGAGAGTGTTCCTTCCACAATCAACCTTTCTAGCTCTTGTTCAATAACATCAGAGAGCTTTGGCTGACGAATCCTTTGATAAGCCATAATTTATTGTTCTTCTACTCTTGCAGGTAATTGGTAATACCAATTTTAAGTTGGTGCAGAAATTAACATAATTAAAACGTTACTGTCCAGCCAAAAATTGACCTAAATCATAGAACAGACCTACAACCAACACTTTGATAACAATCGCCCATTAAAACAGCAATAAAATTGGTATGACCAATTACATAAACAAAACAGTTGGGGAGTCTGCGTGCTAGTAAATTTGATCAACAAAAACAAAAAATGACAAAATTATCTGTACAGTTATTCATCACTGACCGTTTTAAACGTTCAAAATGTAGTTAACTTTTAACAAGCGCTCATATTTCTTGTATCAAAAAAAGGCATACCTGAGTGTATGCCTTATTTATTTCTGTTTTTTAAATTTACACTTTCGCTACAAGTCGGCGTTTACTTGGTGCCGGAACTTGACCCAGTCAAAGCTTAGACCAGGGTCCGCTTTTCTCAAGGGAGCAATGAACTGATGTCCTGTAATCCGAGGTAAAGTGATTTTCGGGTAGGTCTGCATGACCGCATGGGTCAAAGCCGTAAGTGATTGATATTGTTCTTCTGTATAGGCAATAAACTCGGTACCTTCGAGCTCAACACCAATCGAATAATCGTTGCAACGTTCACGGCCAGCGAAGCTAGACTGCCCTGCATGCCATGCCCTATCAAGAAAAGAAACAAACTGAACTATTTCACCATTACGCTTTATTAAGCAATGTGCCGAAACGCCCATTTTGTGAATTACCTCAAAAAATGGATGTGCTTTAGGATCGAGATTGCCCGTAAAAAAGTCCTCTATGTAAGAACCACCAAACTGCCCTGGCGGCAAACTGATGTTGTGAACCACCAGCAGAGAGATGTCTTCTTTGTCTGAACGAGCATCAAAAAATGGCGATGGCACGTGCTTTGCCTTCGTCAACCAACCATTCTCGATTTTTAGGCACATATCAACCTCTCTACTTTGCAAATTAACTGCTGAAATTATTGACACCGGAGAGTATCATTCGTTGCCATCTCCCTTTCAAGACAAGATTTGCGATGAAGAACACACACAACAGCCAAGAACGCCTAGAATACCTTAAGCAACAGCTTCCATTAGAAATCACTCGTGCCGTAGCCGATACCCTAAAAGAAGATCTAGGTGGCACATTGGATGCAGAAAAAGACATCACCGCATCGCTTATCCCTGCTGACGCCATTAATGCAGCCACCATCATCACACGTGAATACGGCGTGTTTTGCGGTCAAGCATGGGCTGATGAAGTATTCAAGCAACTGGGCGGCAAAGTAACCATCGAGTGGCATGTCAAAGATGGTGACAAAGTTGTACCAAACCAAACGCTTTGTACGTTAACAGGTCCTGCCCGAGATTTGCTCACCGGTGAACGCAACGCAATGAACTTTATTCAAACCCTTTCTGGTTGCGCAACCATCACTGCTGAATACGCTGAAAAAATTGCTCACACTGAGTGTCGTCTACTAGATACACGTAAAACCATTCCAGGTCTGCGCAGTGCCCTGAAATACGCAGTAGCCTGTGGCGGTGGTTTCAACCACCGTATTGGCGTGTTCGATGCTTACCTTATTAAAGAAAACCACATCATTGCATGTGGTGGTATCACTCAAGCAATCACGACAGCGAAAGATCTCAACCCAGGCAAGTCAGTTGAAGTAGAAACTGAGAGCTTGGACGAGCTAAAAGAAGCGATCGAAGCGGGTGCAGACATCATCATGCTAGACAACTTCACTACCGATATGATGCGTGAAGCAGTTGCTATCAATGCAGGTCGCGCGGCATTAGAAAACTCAGGCAATGTAACTTTAGAAACCATCGCTGAATACGCAGAAACCGGAGTAGATTACATCTCTGTCGGTGCTTTAACTAAGCACCTAAAAGCGATGGACCTTTCGATGCGCTTCAAATAACGAACGTTAAATTCGTCACCAAAAAATGACTAATATGAAGAGGAGCTTAGGCTCCTCTTTTTATTTATAAGCTCAAAATTCATCGCAAAAGAATGTAAGCAAAATGTAACAACAAGTGAAAGATACCTAAGCGACTCGAATCTATAGACTCATTGTATTTTAAGCCCCCCCTGTTCTTTTTAGTCTTCCCGCCATGCATAAGCATTAACTAAGTTTATCTTAAGGAAACAAGATGAAAACGAATAAACAGAAGAAGCAGCAAGGTTTTACGCTGATTGAATTGATGATTGTAGTGGCGATTATTGGTGTACTGTCAGCAATTGCAGTGCCAGCTTACCAAGACTATGTTGCCAGAAGCGAAGCAGCATCAGGGCTTGGAAGTATAAAGTCATTAGTAACACCTGCGGAACTTTTCTATCAAGAGAACGGCACTGCCGCTGCTGCAACTTTAGCCGAACTAGGAATTGATGGCGCAGCTAACGACTTGGGAGCAATCACTTCAAACGTTGCGAATGATGTAGCTACCCTCGTGTTTACCTTCAATGGTAACAGTTCTATGAATGCAGAAACTCTGACCTTGACACGTTCAGTAGCTGAAGGTTGGACATGTGCACCTAGCGCAAATGTTCCTGCATTAGACGGTTGTCGATAATATAGATGTTAACCAACCTCTCAACAGTTCTTCGCCAAGCAGGAATACTGACCTTTTCCCAAGAAGAGCTGTTACTTGAGCAAGCTAAAGCTTCTGGTATATCAATGCCAGAAGCTTTGCTCAATTCTGGCTTTTTCCAATCTCATGAATTAACAGAGCACCTAAGCTCTGTTTTTGGAATTTCTTGCACTTCTCTCAATGAATACGAATACGCTTCATTGTGCAAAAAACTGGGTTTACGCGAGCTTATCACTCGCCATAACGCTCTGCCATTAAATCGCTCTTCTTCAACGCTTATTCTAGCCGTCGCTGATCCAACCAATCTTCAAGCCGAAGACGACTTTCGTTTTGCGACAGGCTTGCAAGTCGAGCTTGTTCTGGCTGATTTTCGCGAGCTGGCCGCTGCGATTCGGCGCTTATATGGTCGAGCACTTAGTCAGGAAAAATCGGGATTAAAAGAAATAAACCAAGATGAGCTCGCAAGCTTGGTTGAGATTGGAGATTATGAGATTGAGAACATCGAAGATCTCAGCCAAGACGAATCGCCGGTCAGTCGTTATATTAACCAAATTTTGCTCGATGCCGTAAGAAAAGGAGCATCTGATATTCACTTTGAGCCTTATGAAAATATCTATCGAGTCAGACTTCGCTGTGATGGCATTCTTATGGAGGTACAACAGCCTCCAAGTCATCTTAGCCGACGTTTATCTGCGCGATTAAAAATCTTGTCCAAGCTTGATATTGCAGAAAGGCGCTTACCTCAAGATGGTCGAATTAAGCTCAAACTGAACAGTGATACTGCTATTGATATGCGAGTATCAACACTGCCGACTTTATTCGGTGAAAAGATCGTCCTAAGGTTACTCGATAACAGTTCTTCATCATTAGCCATTGAATGTCTAGGCTACAGCGAATCACAGAAACAAGCATACCTACAAGCCCTTAAACGTCCTCAAGGCATGATTCTGATGACGGGACCAACAGGAAGCGGCAAAACAGTCTCTCTATATGCTGGTTTAAACATTTTGAATCAGCCTGAAGTTAATATATCGACAGCTGAAGATCCTGTTGAAATTAACTTACTCGGTATCAACCAAGTTCAAATCCAGCCCAAAATTGGGTTCACATTTGCTGAAGCTCTGCGTTCATTTTTAAGGCAAGACCCGGATATCGTTATGGTTGGCGAAATCCGAGATGTTGAAACGGCAGAAATTGCAATGAAGGCCTCACAAACGGGTCACTTAGTATTGTCCACATTACATACCAACTCAGCGGCCGAAACCGTCACTCGCCTTAGTAATATGGGCGTATCAAACTATAACCTATCTTCTTCACTGAGCTTAGTGATTGCTCAGAGATTAGCTCGCAAGCTCTGTAACAACTGTAAACAAATCGCAAATCACTCAGACAAACCTCTTTTAGAATTAGGTATTACGGATGAGGTGATTTATCAAGCAAATACAAAAGGTTGTAGTGAATGTAATAACGGGTATTTGGGGAGAACGGGAATCTATGAAGTTATGATCTTTGATGAACCACTCATTCAAGCGGTCGCTAACGGAGTAAGCAGCTCTCAACTTGAAAAACTAGCCGTTGAAAACGGAATGCACACTTTAAAAATGTCAGGTATAGAAAAATTAAAGCAAGGTATAACCAGCTTAAACGAACTGCAGCGAGTTCTATTTTTGTGAGTGACGATACTAGATGAAGACCAAACAGCCAAATCTTAGAAACTTTCGCTGGAAAGGCATCAACAGTTCTGGAAAACAAACGTCAGGTCAGCTTCTTGCTTTAACAGAACAGGAAGTTAGGGAGCGCTTAGTCGCACAACATATTAAAGTCAGAAAGCTAAAGAAATCGAATATTTCCTTGTTGACTAAACTGAGCCATAAAGTCAAAGCAAAGGACATCACCATTTTCACTCGCCAAATTGCAACCATGCTTGCCACTGGCGTTCCTATTGTACCGGCATTAAAGCTGGTCACGGAGAACCACCGTAAAGCTGAAATGAAATCAGTTCTAATCAGTATTAGCAAAGCCGTTGAAGCTGGGACCCCGATATCCAAAGCTATGCGTCTAGCGAGCCATCATTTTGATCCGCTTTATACTGACCTAATATCCACCGGAGAACAGTCAGGTAACCTCTCACAGGTTTTTGAGCGTCTGGCAACTTACCGAGAAAAAAGCGAACAACTTAGGGCAAAAGTAATCAAAGCACTCATCTACCCTGTAATGGTTATCTTAGTGGCTCTCTCTGTGTCATATCTGATGCTAACTCAAGTGATCCCTGAATTTGAGAAGATGTTTGTTGGATTTGGAGCCGAGCTCCCTTGGTTTACAAAACAAGTACTCAGCTTATCTTCATGGATGCAGATTTGGGGGCCTTTTATATTATCGGCAAGTGTAGCGATAGTTCTCTCAAGTCGTTTTTTAGCCAAACGATCTGATTCTTTTAGGTTACTCCTCGCTAAAAACTCGCTCAAGCTACCAATCTTAGGGGGAGTCTTATCGAAGGCCGCTATAGCAAAATTTAGTCGAACCTTGGCCACCAGCTTTAGTTCCGGAATTCCAATACTCACAAGCTTAAAAACCACTTCAAAAACATCGGGTAACTTACACTACCAACTCGCCATTGAAGAGGTTTATCACAATACTGCGGCAGGGATGCCTGTTTATATCGCAATGCGAAATTGTAATGTGTTTCCTGAACTCGTTTTACAAATGGTAATGATTGGGGAAGAATCCGGTCGCCTAGACGATATGCTCAATAAAGTCGCTACTATTTACGAGTTTGAGGTCGACAATACTGTCGATAACCTAAGTAAGATCCTGGAACCATTAATTATTGTTTTTCTTGGTGTTGTCGTTGGAGGTTTGGTCACAGCAATGTACTTACCAATCTTTAATTTGATGAGCGTATTGGGATAGAATGTTGCTTTAGATAATTAATCCTATCAAAACAGCACTTTGCTATTTGATTCATCGCGCAAGAGACAGATATGGAAGTATTCCACTACTACCCATGGCTATTCGTTGTATTCGCTACGATTTTTGGTTTGATCGTAGGTAGTTTCCTCAACGTTGTTATTTATCGGCTACCCAAGATCATGGAACTAGAGTGGCGACGCGAATGCGCTGAATCATTCCCTGAATACAAGATCGAGCCACCAAAAGAAAAGCTCACATTAAGTGTCCCACGCTCTTCTTGTCAGCAATGTGGAACGCCAATTCGTATCCGAGATAACATCCCTGTGATTAGCTGGCTATTACTGAGAGGTAAATGCCACAACTGCCAATCATCTATTAGTGCTCGCTATCCTCTTGTCGAACTGCTTACTGCGTTTTGTTCGGGTTTTATCGCCTTTCATTTCGGTTTTAGCTACTTCACTTCAGCTCTGATTTTCTTTACTTTTGTACTGATTGCAGCCACATTCATCGACCTCGATACCATGTTGTTGCCAGACCAACTTACTTTGCCTTTGATGTGGGCAGGTATTGCGCTTGCTCTCGGCGGAATAAGCCCTGTTAGCTTACAAGACGCCGTTATTGGCGCTATGGCTGGCTACCTCTGCCTTTGGAGTGTTTACTGGGCATTCAAACTTCTAACCGGCAAAGAAGGAATGGGCTATGGCGACTTTAAACTCCTTGCCGCATTAGGTGCTTGGCTAGGTTGGCAATCTTTACCGATGATCATTTTGCTCTCTTCGGTGGTAGGCGTCATCTTTGGTCTTATCCAATTGCGCTTGCAAAAACAAGGTATCGAGAAAGCCTTTCCTTTTGGTCCCTACCTAGCGATCGCAGGTTGGGTTAGCCTAATTTGGGGCAACCAAATTCTCAACTGGTACTTTACGTCAATTCTAGGAGTGTAAATGGCTTTTGTTATTGGCCTGACTGGCGGTATTGCAAGCGGCAAAACCACAGTGGCAAACCTATTTAAGCAACAGTTTAAAATTGACATTGTGGATGCCGATATCGTTGCCCGTGAAGTGGTGGAACCAGGAACACCAGGGCTTAATGCTATTGTCGAACACTTTGGCGCTGATATTCTCCATGAGAATCAAACGCTTGATAGAGCAAAATTAAGGGAAAGGATTTTCTCAGCCCCCGAAGAGAAAGCCTGGCTCAATGGATTATTACATCCAATGATCCGTGAGAAGATGATCGAAGACTTAGAACAAGTGACATCTGACTATGCACTTTTAGTTGTTCCTTTATTGGTGGAAAACAAACTTGATAGCTTATGTAATCGTGTCCTTGTTGTTGATGTAGAACCACAAACTCAAATATCCAGAACAGTGAAACGAGATAACGTTAGCGAAGAACAAGCAAAAGCGATCTTAGCTTCCCAAGCATCTCGAGAGCAACGACTCGCTCTGGCTGATGATGTGGTTAAGAATAACCCAAATGACCCTGAACTTTTGCTTCAAATCACAGATTTGCACGAAAAGTACCTAGCCATGTGTAAGAAAAATCTGCGAAAATAGGAATTGAAATTCAATAGGGCTTAAGTTGATGACCACGCACAAATTTGAACATCCTTTAAATGAGAAAACTCGCATATATTTAAGAGTAGAGTCTCTGCTGCGTCAGGCTCACTTAGCCTCTGGTTTTACCGATAACCATCAGTACCAACTTTTCTTTCGCTCGATCTTCGATATGCTTGAGATCTTTGAACAAATTCAATTGAAAAGTGAATTGGCGAAAGATCTTGAGAAGCAACGCCTCTCCTATCGAAATTGGCTAAATGTCGATGGCGTCGATCAAGAAGCCCTTAGTGCCCTTCTAAAAGAGATAGATACCATTCATGAGCATCTCATGCGTGCAGAGCGTTTTGGTCAATCCTTAAAAGAAGATCGTTTTCTAAGCTCAATCCGCCAAAGATTTAATTTACCAGGTGGGTCATGCTGCTTTGATCTTCCTGCTCTGCATTATTGGTTACACCTACCAATCGAACGGAAAAAGCATGATGCGAATCAGTGGCAATCTAGTTTAAAGCCTTTATCTGATGCTTTATCTCTATGGTTGAAACTTACTCGTGAAACTGGCCACTTTAAAGCACAAATAGCTCGTGCAGGCTTTTTTCAAAGCGACGCTGAAGAAGCAAATATCCTACGTCTGCATATTCCAATGGAATACGGCGTCTACCCGATGATTTCAGGACACAAGAACCGCTTTGCGATTAAATTTATATCGTTTGAAAGTGGGCAAGCTTGTACGCAAGACGTCGAGTTTGAAATTGCAGTTTGTAGCTAACAACGACACACACTATTATTTTTATACCCCTTTGACACTTCAACACAATGGGACTCTTTAACCATGTCTAAAATTACTATCGTTCCATGCCCACAGTGCGGTGCCGACGTAGAGTGGGGAGAACAAAGCCCTCATCGCCCTTTTTGCAGTAAGCAATGTCAAATGATTGATTTTGGCGAATGGGCAGATGAAGAGAACACCATCCCTGGCGCACCAGATATGTCGGACAGCGACGGTTGGTCTGAAGACCAGTACTAAGAATAGAGGCTAGAGTCGAGAAACGAGAACGCTTCGAGAATAAAGAGAGGGGTTGATGTGAGAACATCGGCCCTTTTTGTTTTTCGGGATTCGGTTAATTTTGTCTTTCTAAGGACAAGTTCTGTCAACACCTTCGAGGCCAAACTTATTACACTAGCCCTCCAATAACACCTCTCGGTTCCTAAAGCGAAGCGCTCTCAAATCTCGAAGCGCAGCATTCCTAATTATCGAAGGACGAAGTTCATTCCCTAAGCACAGCACCCTTTTTGCGCATAAAAAAACGGAGCCCATTTGGGCTCCGTTTACGATGAGAACGCTAGTTATAGCATTACTTCTTAGCAAGTTTCTCTTTGATACGAGCTGACTTACCAGAACGCTCACGTAGGTAGTACAACTTGGCACGACGTACTGCACCACGGCGTTTAACTTCGATGCTATCAACGATTGGAGAGTGTGTTTGGAACGTACGCTCAACACCTTCACCGTTAGAGATCTTACGTACAGTGAAAGCAGAGTGAAGACCACGGTTACGGATTGCGATTACAACGCCTTCGAAAGCCTGTAGACGCTCACGCTCACCTTCTTTAACTTTAACCTGAACTACAACAGTGTCACCTGGTGCAAATTTAGGCAGGTCTGATTTCATTTGCTCTTCTTCAAGAGCCTTGATGATGTTACTCATTTTTTAAATTCCTAGAATAAACTGATACTAAATAAATTAGGTTACTTTGCGTTATGTTCACTAATGAACTCAGCAAGTAATTGTTCCTGTTCGTCAGTCAGAGCTAGGTTTTCCAGGAGCTCTGGTCTTCTTAGCCAAGTTCGGCCCAGCGACTGCTTTAGTCGCCATTGACGAATGTCCTTATGATTGCCTGACATCAGTACCGCTGGTACCTCTTTGTCATCCAACACTTCAGGACGCGTATAGTGAGGGCAATCTAACAAACCATTTGCAAAAGAGTCTTCTTCTGCCGACGCAAAATCGCCAAGTACACCCGGAACAAACCGAGAGACTGAATCAATTAACGTCATGGCTGGTATCTCACCACCCGTCATCACAAAATCACCAATCGACCATTCTTCGTCGACTTCAGATTGAATGATGCGTTCATCTACCCCTTCGTAACGACCACAAATCAGAAGTAAATTCTCATTCGTTGCCAGTTCTTCAACCCCTTTCTGGTCGAGCTTGCGACCTTGAGGAGAAAGGTAAATGACTTTCGTCTTACCCGGTGAGGCTGCTTTCGCGGTATGAATGGCATCGCGCAAAGGCTGAACCATCATTAACATACCAGGGCCACCACCGTAAGGTCGGTCATCGACAGTGCGATGTTTGTCGTGAGTGAAATCTCGAGGATTCCAAGTCTCAATAGACAAAAGACCTTTTTTAACCGCTTGACCTGTTACTCCATAATCAGTAACAGAACGGAACATTTCAGGAAAAAGGCTAATTACGCCAACCCACATGTTTATCTCGCTCTGTAATTTTGGAGATTAGAATCCAGGATCCCAGTCAACTTCGATCCGTTGAGCTTCGCGATCAACTTTGATGATCACTTGCTCTTCAAGGAACGGGATTAATCGTTCCTTCTGCCCGAAAGCATCTTTAAGATTTGCTTTAACAACCAGAACATCGTTTGAGCCAGTTTCTAGAATGTCAGATACGACACCTAGATCGTAACCTTGAGTGGTTACTACTTGCATCCCAAACAATTCACGCCAGTAGAACTCATCTTCTGACAATTCAGGAAGTACCGCAGGGTCAATAGCAATTTCAAAGTTTGTCATTAGATGCGCGTCTTCACGAATATCTAGACCTTCCAGCTTAGCCACCATACCTTTGTTATGGCGCTTCCAGCTTTCTACTTTGTACTCAACCCACGTACCCTTTTGGTTAATAAACCAAGGGCTGTAATCGAAAATGCTTTCAGCATTGTCTGTGTAGGAAAAAACTTTAAGCCAACCTCGAATGCCGTAAGTAGCACCAAACTTGCCTACAACAATCTTTTCGTTGCTCATTGTTTCTTTACCTTTCATCGACATAAACTAGTTTCTACTTCTGAAGTAAAAAAATTAAGCCGCTTTTTGAGCGTCTTTAACTAGCTTAGCAACGCGGTCAGATAGAGACGCGCCTTGACCAACCCAGTGGTTAACGCGGTCTAGGTCTAGACGTAGACCTTCTTCTTGACCTTGTGCAGTTGGGTTAAAGAAACCAACTTTCTCGATGAAACGGCCAGTTGCAGCGTTGCGGCTGTCCGCTACTACGATTTGATAAAATGGACGCTTTTTAGCGCCGTGACGTGCCAAACGAATGGTTACCATGTCGTCCTCTTTGCTTTCTCAAAAATAAAATTAACCCCAACAATCATCCATAAAAATGAATAATTTGGGGTCTCGTGCCAAAATAAAGCTCCGGAATTTTACTCTTCTCCCGGAGCAATGCAAGGGATTTAGTTACTTTTTCACCAACATAAATTGAAATTCAAGTTTGTGATGTAGCTAACACCCTGAAACTAAAGTCTACGCAATCGTTTAGCGACCAAATGGATTGAAGCCACCGCCTCCACCCATACCGCCCATCATGCCTTGCATGTTACGCATCATGCCTTTCATGCCGCCCTTTTGCATCTTCTTCATCATCTTCTGCATTTGGGTGAATTGTTTCAGTAGACGGTTAACATCTTGAACCTGAACACCAGAACCAGCAGCGATACGCTTTTTACGCGAACCTTTGATGATTTCAGGACGTTGACGCTCTTTCATCGTCATTGAGCTGATGATCGCTTCCATTTGCTTGAACATTTTGTCATCAACTTTGTCTTTAACGTCTGATGGCAGTTGGGACATACCTGGTAGCTTATCTAGCATGCCCATCATACCACCCATGTTCTGCATTTGACCTAGCTGTTCACGGAAGTCTTCAAGGTCGAAACCTTTTTTCTCTTTAAACTTCTTCGCTAGCTTCTCTGCTTTGTCTTGGTCAACATTACGTTGTAGGTCTTCGATAAGTGACAGTACGTCACCCATACCAAGAATACGCGATGCAACACGATCTGGGTGGAATGGTTCTAGTGCGTCGGTTTTTTCACCAACACCTAGGAATTTGATTGGTTTACCCGTGATATGACGAACTGATAGCGCTGCACCACCACGTGCATCACCGTCAACTTTAGTCAGAATCACACCGGTTAGCGGTAGCGCATCACCGAATGCTTTTGCTGTGTTCGCCGCATCTTGACCTGTCATAGCATCAACAACGAACAGTGTCTCAACCGGGTTTATCGCTGAGTGAAGATCTTTAATCTCACCCATCATTTCTTCGTCGATCGCCAAACGACCTGCGGTATCGACAATCAATACGTCGTAGAATTTCTTCTTCGCGTGGTCGATTGCGGCATTGGCGATATCAAGTGGCTTTTGATCTGGCGAAGATGGGAAGAAGTCGACACCGATGTCTGATGCTAGTGTTTCTAGCTGTTTGATCGCCGCTGGACGGTAAACGTCGGCAGACACAACCAAAACTTTCTTCTTGTCACGCTCTTTTAGAAGCTTAGATAGCTTACCTACCGATGTGGTTTTACCCGCACCTTGTAGACCCGCCATCAAAAGTACCGCTGGCGGCTGCGCGGCTAAGTTAAGCGCTTCATTAGATTCACCCATCACTGCTTCAAGTTCAGCTTGAACGATCTTGATGAACTCTTGACCCGGAGTTAGGGATTTAGAAACTTCTACGCCTACCGCTTTTTCTTTAACGCGGTTTACAAATTCACGTACGACAGGAAGGGCAACGTCCGCTTCCAACAATGCCATGCGTACTTCACGTAGGGTTTCTTTAATGTTGTCTTCGGTCAGACGACCTTTGCCACTGATATTCTTCAGCGTTTTGGATAATCGATCCGTTAAATTCTCAAACATCTTTGTCTCTTCGCTAAAATGGCGATTAATTAGTGTGAGTATACCTTAGCCAACGTCACAGTCATACCCGTTGCGCCTCTCTATTCCTATATCGTGAGTTAACTTGTTAATTTCAATATCTCATCTCTCATGATTGATGAAAGATCTACCGTAGCCCCAAAGAGTAATGCAAGGTATAATTTTAACCATTGTGCACAATAACCTTTAGGATTCATGGATAGCTTAATTGCCATCGCAGCCGCCATTCTTTACGTTCTGGCAATTGCGACCATCATACCTGGACTCTCTCAACAGTCCGGAATCAAAGCGAAAACAGTACTTGTCAGTGCGGCATGTGCGTTGTTCTTTCACGCTTGGATTCTGAGTGACCTCATTTTCGGCGGTTCAGGCCAAAACCTCAGTATTCTTAATGTCGCCTCTCTAATCAGCTTTATTATCTCACTGGTGATGAGCGTTGCGATGCTAAAGAATCGTTTGTGGTTTCTTCTTCCTGTGGTTTATAGCTTTGCTGCCATCAACTTAACTGCTGCTACGTTCTTACCAAGCACCTTTATTAAGCATTTAGAAAACGACCCTAAGCTACTTATTCACATTTCTTTTGCGTTGTTCTCCTACGCGACTTTAACCATTGGTGCACTTTACGCACTGCAACTGGCGTGGCTCGACCACAAGCTTAAAGCGAAGAAGTCGTTAGCAATCAACCCGAATTTGCCACCTTTAATGATGGTTGAGCGCCAGCTATTCAAAATTATCTTGATTGGTAACTTACTGCTTACTGGAACCTTATTGACTGGTTTCGTTTTCGTACAAGACATGTTTGCTCAGGGTAAAGCCCATAAAGGCATTCTTTCATTCATCGCCTGGGTGGTGTACTCGATTCTACTTTGGGGACATTACCAGAAAGGCTGGCGCGGTAAGAAGGTCACGTGGTTTGCCGTGGCGGGGGCGACATTGTTAACCTTGGCCTACTTCGGCAGTCGCTTCGTGAAAGAGATCATTTTAAGTTGATGTTCTCCATCTATAAAATTGCAATTAATAAGGAGCCTTAGGCTCCTTATCCTTTATATTGATGGGCAAATAAAATAGAGTACCCCTTATTACATTGACTTAATGGTCAAGCTCGGTCATAAATTAACCAAACACATACAAGGAACAGCAGCGTTTTGGACGACATATCTACGGGTATCTTATTTGCGCTACTCGCGTGTCTTATCGTCATATCAGGTTACTTCTCCGGTTCGGAAACAGGGATGATGTCTTTGAACCGCTACCGCTTAAAGCACTTAGCCAATAATGGGCATAAAGGGGCGAAGCGAGTCGAAAAACTACTAGACCGCCCAGATCGCCTGATTGGTCTCATCCTTATCGGCAACAACCTCGTTAATATCTTGGCCTCTGCCATCGCAACCATTCTCGGTATGCGTCTGTATGGTGACTTAGGTGTCGCGATTGCAACGGGTGCACTCACCATGGTGGTGCTGGTCTTCGCCGAAGTCACACCGAAAACCATCGCATCGCTTTATCCTGAGCGAGTTTCCTACGCTAGTAGTATTCTTCTTACCATTTTGATGAAGATACTGTCTCCACTAGTGATGCTAGTAAACTTCATTACCAATGGCTTTATTCGTTTGATCGGTGTGAAAGCCGATCACACTACCGAAGATCATCTAAGCTCAGAAGAACTGCGTACCGTGGTAAATGAAGCGGGTGGCCTTATCCCTCGTCGTCACCAAGATATGCTGGTTTCGATCTTGGATCTCGAGCACGTCACGGTGAACGACATCATGGTGCCACGTAATGAGATCACAGGTATCGACATCAATGATGATTGGAAATCCATCGTCCGCCAACTGACTCACTCTCCACATGGTCGCATTGTGTTGTATCGCGATCAGATTGATGAAGTGGTTGGTATGCTGCGTCTACGTGAATCATACCGTTTGATGTTAGAGAAAAACGAATTCAACAAAGAGACCTTGTTGCGTGCTGCCGATGAGGTGTACTACATCCCTGAAGGCACACCACTCAACGTTCAAATGTTGAAGTTCCAACGCAACAAGCAACGCATCGGCTTGATTGTCGATGAGTACGGTGATATCAACGGCTTAGTCACATTAGAAGATATCCTAGAAGAGATTATCGGTGAATTCACCACCTCTATTACACCAAGCTTGTCAGAAGAAATTACACCGCAAGGGGATGGTAGCTTCTTGATTGAAGGCAGCGCGAATGTCCGTGATATTAATAAAGGCTTGAAGTGGAAACTTCCGACCGATGGCCCCCGAACCTTGAATGGTTTGATTCTAGAACATTTGCAAGACATTCCTGAAAGTCACTTGAGCATACAAGTCGCAGGTCACCCAATGGAAATCGTTGACATTGAAGAGAACCGCATCAAGCTTGTTAAGGTATATCCTAAGCTGAAAAAGAGTAGTTAACCTCTTCAAATATTCAAATCAATAAAAATAGCCTGACATTGTCAGGCTATTTTGTTTTCAAGTATTAAAACTTAGGGAGGAAGTTAGTCGATACGTAGCTCTTTAAGCATCGACTCTGGCAGTGCCAATTCATCATTCTTATTCACCGCTACACCCGCTTCTAGAATGTTCTTCGCAATTTGCTTAGCTTCATCCAGAGAGTGCATCGCTGCTGTACCACATTGGTACTCATTCAGCTCAGGGATCTTGTTTTGACTTTCTACTTTCAATACATCCTCCATCGCCGCAATCCAAGCGTCAGCCACTTGCTGCTCTGAAGGCGTACCAATCAAGCTCATGTAGAAACCGGTACGGCAACCCATTGGTGAAATATCAATGATCTCAACGCTCTCACCATTTAGGTGATTACGCATAAAGCCTGCGTACAAGTGCTCTAAAGTGTGAATTCCCTTCTCAGAAAGGATGTCTTTGTTTGGTGCGGTGAAACGCAGGTCGAATACCGTGATGGTGTCCCCTTTTGGAGTTTGCATCGTTTTAGCCACACGAACCGCTGGTGCATTCATACGGGTGTGATCTACGGTAAAACTGTCTAATAAAGGCATTACATCTCTCCTGATTGTAATCACCAACACTTATAAGTATTGGTTGTCATTTCTGTTCATTATCCCGCCACAGTAAATTAATTAGGTGGGCTAAAAGAACCAGCCGCTGTTGTCTTCTAATTCCTGACGACATTGCTTCAGCTGCCAGCCATAAGTCTTCGCAGTTTGTTCGACGCGTCTCGCAACCTTAACTAAGCTTGGTTTGCTCTTGTAAGTTCCACGTTTGTAGCCGCCGCGTCCTTCATGATACGCAAGGTACTGGTTGTAAGGGTCCCACAACGAAACGCCTAATTGGCGACGAGTTTCGTGTGTGTACCAACCGACAAACATCATTGAATCATCAAAGTTGGTGCGTGAACCACCTTGTCCCGTCGCTTTTTGGAAGTCTTCCCAAGCAGGGTCTTGAGCTTGAGCGTAGCCGTATGCGCTGCTTACACGCCCCCATGGAATAAAACCGAGAACATAGTCTTTAGGTGGACGAGCGTCATGGCGGAAGCTACTTTCTTGCTTAATGATCGCCATGGCGACGTTGATCGGCGTGCCCCACTCTTCTTCCATATCTTTGGCATCTTCATACCAACCAGACTTTTCTCGGAATATTTCACATAGGTTGTCTTGTTGCTTTGGAGGCGCAGTCGCACAACCGGCTAACATCACGCTTCCGAATACAGACACAACTAACGGCTTAATGTCCAATCCCTGCCCTTACTACTGATTATTGTTTTAGGTATGCAAAGTAATCTTCTAAGAATTCATCAAAGGATAAGATATCACTTTGCTCTGCCTGCTTTTGTTTTTCTACCGATGTCGCGACTTCCGTCTCCATCGCATCTTCTGAGTATTGCTCGTAGCTATGCGCTAGGTTTTCTTCACGGAACTTCATGCCCAGAGCACAGCCCACTTTACCTAAACCACCATGCTCTTTTGTCAGTTCAAGCAGTTGACCTGAAATCGTCAATTCAGGCTCATCAATCCAAGACTCAAGCTTGTCACAAACCGCTTGATATTCATTGCCACCAGCAACTGCGTCCATTTCAGCAGCAATCTGACGAAGTTCGGTAAATACGCGGTGTGCCCAATCTTGCAGAGACAAGCGTTCGCCTTGGCAGCCAATTTGCAACATCAAGCCTTTCTCACGACCAGAGACAATCACCTTGTTCCAGTTATCTCGCCAGCATTCAAGCTCACAGTTATCCATTGGGTCTGAATCAGAAAGTACTGCCCATGTTAGGAACAGGTCTAGGAACCGAACTTGCTCTTCACTCACACCAACCGCACTGAATGGATTCACATCTAGCGAACGTACTTCAATGTACTCCACGCCACCACGTTTAAGAGCCTCTGACGGTTTTTCACCATTTTTAGCCACACGCTTAGGACGAATTGGGGCATACAGCTCGTTCTCGATTTGTAGAATGTTCGAGTTAAGTTGACGGTATTCGCCATCAACTTTTACACCAATCTCGGCAAACTGCTCTGATGGACGACGAATCGCATCATCTAATCCATCAAGATACTGCTCGATGGTATTAAAGCCAATCTTAAGCACGCTTTGCGCACTGTTGGTGTAACCGAGATCACTTAGACGCAGAGAAGTCGCTTTTGGTAGGTATAAGGTGCCGCCAATTTTTTCAAATGGTAGATCGGTTTCACGACCTTGAATGAACGAGCCACACAGTGCTGGTGACGCACCAAAGAAGTACGGGATCATCCAACCAAAGCGGTAGTAGTTGCGGATCAGCGCAAAGTAAGCGTCTGATTTTGTCTCTTGGCGCGCTTCTTCATCTTGTTCACCATACAAAGCGTCCCAGAATGACTCAGGGAAAGAGAAGTTAAAATGCACGCCCGAGATAATTTGCATCAAGCTACCGTAACGGCGTTTTAGGCCTTCACGGTAAAGCGTTTTCATTTTTGCTGAGTTTGATGAACCATACTGAGCCAGTTGAATATCATCTTCCGCCCCCACATAACAAGGCATAGACAGCGGCCACATTTTTTCTTCACCCATTTTGGTTTGGGTGAAATGATGGATATCTTTGAGTTGCCCGATCAATTCAGGGATATCATGTGAAACTGGCGTAATAAACTCCAATAGCGATTCTGAAAAGTCAGTCGTGATCCATTTGTTTGTGAACGCTGAGCCCAACCCCTCTGGATGAGGCGTTGCTGCTAGGTGTCCATCCTGACGATAGCGCAAAGTTTCTCGCTCAACACCGCGTCCAAACTGCTTAAATACTTCTGGGTTTGTTGCAACTTGTTTTAGTCGCGCAGCAAAATCAGTCAAAATGAGGTTCGCTTATATTGGGAGCAGGACACTCGCCAAGCGTGGCAAGTGAAAGCTAAGTTGTTGATATATAATCCATCTAGATAAATAACCCATCAAAAAGTCATTTATCTAGTTAGAAACGAATAGCGGAGAGTCTCCTCTCCGCTATTAAATGTGTACTCTATCGAATGATTTCAAGCTCTTCCACGTCTTTCCCTAACTTTTCTAGTTGAGGGCGAAGGGATTTCGCATCCCCGACAACTACTATCTGATAGTCATTCGGGTCGAACCATTTTTCAGCTAGAGCGTTGAGCGTCTGTTTATCGACCGTCTCAACAATAGCGTTGCGTTGCTGTAAGTAATCTTTATCTAGGTTGTATTTCAAAATATCACTGATGAGTTTGCCTTTCTGTGTTGGCGTCTCGTATTTCAGTGCATCTTTTTGACCGACTGCTTGGCGCATAAATTTCAATTCATCGTCAGTCATGCCCGATTGTGAGAACTCGTTCAACTCATTCTCCATCTCGATGATAGACGCAACTGTCGAGTCCGCACGCACTTGCGCAGTAAATACAACAGAACCTGTCTCTACATTACCGGAGAAATAACCATAGGCACCATAGGTATAACCTTTGTCTTCACGAAGGTTTTGGTTAATACGGCTATTAAAGTTTCCGGACAAGTTAAAGTTTGCTAACTGACCCAAATAGAAGTCACCCGTCGCATCATAAGGCATACCTTGACGAACCATCATGATGACACTTTGCGGTGCTCCTGGTTTATCCACTAGATGCACTTTTTGCGAGCCTAATGGTGCGATGGTTTGAGGAGCGTACAAGGGTGCCGCTTCATCTTGCCAGTTTGCCCAGAATGACAATTGTTTCTCAATGTCAGCTTTGCTGATATCGCCAACCGCAACAATCTGTGCACTTTGTGGCGTGTAGTGTTTCCCATAGAAGTCACGAACATCATCCAGAGTCAACGCTTGCAGCCCTGCTTTAGTACCATCTTTTGGACGAGCAAAAACAGAGTCTCCATACAGCACTTGGCGACTCGCTTGCGAAGCCATCCAGCTTGGTTTTTGATGCTCATAAACCAACCCCTCTAGAGCTTGCGCTTTGACACGGTCAAAATCTTCCTGCTTGAACGCTGGCGATAGCAACATTTCCTCGACAACTTTCAGCGTCGGTGCAAGGTTTTTCTCTAATGCAGAAACACTGATATTCGTCGTGTAACCTGTTGCACCTACAGAAATAACACTACCAAGCTTGTCTAACTCCGCTTGAATTTCTTCAGCGGTATGCTGAGTCGTGCCTTCTTGTAACATTGCAGCCGTTAGCTGAGCTAAGCCTTCTTTACCTTTCTCAACAAAACGCGTACCCGCAGGCAAGCTAAACTGCAAAGTAACTGTCGGCGTCTCACTGCTCACCGTACCTAAAAGTTCAGAGCCATTCTTGAAGTGGATGTCGTACAACTTCGGCATCGTCGCTTCAACAGGAGCACCTACTGGTGGTTGCACTGAACGGTCAAAATTGTCCGTTGCACGACGGTAAGCTAACTGATCGTCTGAGATCTTTTGGTACTCTGGCAAGGTTCGTTTTGGTGTCACAAATGTCGCTGGTTTTACCGCAAGCTCGGTCTTACCGCGTGGCACAACGCTCAGCGTTACCTTGTTCTTACCTTGAATGAAATCACTGTATGCTTTCTCTACAGATTCAGGCGTCACCGCACGCAGCTGTTCAAGTTGCTTTTCAATCAAATCAGGTTTGCCAAAGAAAGTTTGGTTAGACGCCAGTTGCGTTACTTTGCCTTTGACACTTTCGAGCGCAAAAATCGCATCTGCTTCGGTTTTTCCTTTCAGCTGCTCAAGGCGATCTTTAGTTACCCCATCTTTAGCAAACTGATTTAACGACGCCATAAGCTCATCGTACAGCTTGGTTAAATCGCCTTTGTCACCAGATTCGCCCATAGCGTAGACATAGAAATTACAAGATAGCTCCGCACAGTCATGGAATGAACCGGCATCTACCGCTTTCTGCGTCTTAACTAGATCTTGATAGAGTACACTGTTGGTACCGCTACCTAATACACTTGAAAGTGTATCCAATGAAGCTTGGTTGGCTTCACCACTGTAGGTTGTTGGCCAAGCTACCATTACCATTGGCTGCTGAATACGATCTTCTAGGGTAATGAATTTGCTTTCTTCCAACTTCGCTGGCTGTTTTGGTGCATTTTCAACTTCTAAACCTCGAGGGATCGAACCGAAGTATTTATTCACCCATTCCAGTGTTTGTTCAACATTGATATCACCACCAATGGTCAAAACAGCATTATTTGGACCATACCAACGCAAGAAGAAGGCTTTCAGGTCATTAACATCCACCCGATCTAAGTCTTCAACGTAACCAATGGTCTGCCACGAATATGGATGACCTTCTGGGTACAGCGCTTCTGCCATTCGCTCCCAAATCAAGCCATAAGGACGATTATCGTAACTCTGAGCACGTTCGTTTTTCACCGTAGAACGTTGAATCTCAAACTTCTGCTGTGAAACCGCATCCAACAAAAAGCCCATACGATCCGACTCTAACCACAACATTTTCTCTAGCTGGTTAGCCGGAACGGTTTCGAAGTAATTAGTACGGTCACGGTTCGTGGTGCCATTAAGTGTGCCACCCGCTTCTGTGATGATCTTAAAATGCTGTTGGTCACCGACATTCTCAGAACCTTGGAACATCATGTGCTCGAAAAAGTGAGCAAAACCTGATTTACCGATTTCTTCACGAGCAGAGCCAACGTGGTAGGTCACATCAACGTGCACCAATGGATCGGAATCTTCTGGCGCTAAAATCACTGTCAAACCATTATCAAGTTGATATTTCTGGTATGGGATTTTTACTTTGCCTTCTTCTGCTTTCGATGACTCTACAAACGTCACCCCATCAGGCAATGATGAAACAGGCATATTTGATGCGCAGCCCGTGATCACCAACAATGAGCACGCGCTCACCCAAAACATTCTCATTTGCTTTCCTTAAAATAAACCGAGATAGATAGCAGCCAACAAGCTATACCTTGCTGCTTTACCTAAAAATATAACTATTAAGCACGGCAAAAATTTCATCCTTAGCCATCCTGCCGCTAAACATAGTGGGTCACCAATTACTGGTAACCAACTAAAAAACAATCCCCAATACCCATATTTGGACAACCACTTCAATGCCGTGTGGCCATGCTTTTCATCTTGGGTTTTATTTGGAATCCACAGCCCAAGCCAATAGTTGGTAAGACCGCCAAGGGTATTACCAATCGTAGCAACAATAATGATGGAAGAAACGGAGTACTGGTTTAACGATAAGGTGGCAATCAATCCAGCCTCAGAACCACCCGGTAATAAGGTAGCACTGAGAAAACCTGTCATGAACAACACCCATAATGCGGAGTCGGAAAACCATAGAGCTAAGTTTGCAAAAGCAGTATTAAATGCCTCTAGCATGTCATATCAAGCAAGATCTTGCCTCGCGTTCTTCCCGACTCAACTTGTTTGTGGGCTTCCACAACCTCGTCCATCGGATAGATGTGTTGTACTTCAGTTTTTAGCAACCCAACCCCAACCATGTAGAGTAAGGTATCGAGTTGCTCACGATCTGGCTCCACCAACATACCGCTGGCTTCAAAGCCTAGCAGTTTGGCTTTCTCACAGATTAGTTCAGCGGTAATCGTCGGAACAGTGATAACTCGAGCATTATCCGTCAAGCATTTGAGAGCGTCTAAAGCGGCATCACCACCAACGAGGTCAATCAAAACATCCACATCTTCAACACGTTCTGACACTGGCGCAAATTGATAGTTCACTGCATGTGCACCAAGTGTTGCGAGGTAGTCTAAATTTCGTTCACTACAAGTGGTAAACACTTCCGCTTTGGTTGCCACAGCGATTTGCACTGCGAGATGCCCTACGCCTCCAGCTCCAGCTAAAATCAGCACACGATCACCTTCGGTGACATTCGCCTTACTCAATGCTTGAGCGGCAGTTTGTCCTGCTAATGGCAATACAGCCGCCGCTTCTAAAGTGCCGCTCTTAGGTACATGGTTAAGTTCAGCTTCAGGGACACAAACGTATTGACTATAACCGCCTCCTCGGACTGGGAAACCGATAAATCCAGCGACCTCATCACCTTCTTCAAAACGAGACGTACCCTCTCCGCAAGAAACAACTTTACCTGAAATATCATAACCAGGTACCCAAGGTAAATTGTCCTTGTTTTGTGCCGCCGCCCAACCAAGGCCCGCGCGCGTTTTTACGTCGATAGGATTGACGCCTGAATAGGCCACTTTAACGAGAATTTGCCCCGCTTGAGGAGCTGGTGTGGATGTGGTTTGAGTCGCAAGGACTTCTGCGTCGCCGAATTCGGTAATAGCTATCTGTTCGTGTTCCATAACCCATTCCCTGAGAGAAAACAAAAAGGGATGCAAAAGCATCCCTTTGACTATAAACCATTTTGTTTGCCGAAGTTAATCGCCAATTTGTAAATTGGTGGATAATTCTTTGTCATCAACCAAGTTACTTGAGAGTAGTGACTAGCCCACAAGCGCTAGCAAGATACCCGCAGCCACAGCAGAGCCAAGTACACCAGCTACGTTTGGTCCCATCGCGTGCATCAGCAGGAAGTTTTGTGGGTTCGCTTCTAGACCGACCTTGTTCACCACACGCGCTGCCATTGGTACCGCAGAAACACCCGCTGCGCCAATAAGTGGGTTGATGTCTTCTTTCGAGAACTTGTTCAGGAGCTTCGCCATTAGAACACCTGCGCCAGTACCGATGCTGAATGCCACCGCACCTAACCCTAAGATACCTAGCGTTTCTAGGTTTAGGAACTGATCAGCTTGCAGCTTAGAGCCAACACCAAGACCTAAAAAGATAGTCACTATGTTTATAAGCTCGTTTTGCGCCGTTTTTGATAAGCGGTCCACCACACCAGCTTCGCGCATCAAGTTACCCAAACAGAACATACCAACCAAAGGCGTTGCCGATGGTAGGAACAATATTGTCATCAGTAACACAGCAAGCGGGAACAGAACTTTCTCCCACTTACCAACATGACGAAGCTGAGCCATCTTGATTTGGCGTTCTTCTTTGGTTGTTAGAGCTTTCATGATTGGTGGTTGAATAATTGGTACCAACGCCATGTAGCTGTATGCGGCAACCGCAATCGCGCCCAACAGATCCGGAGAGAGTTTGCTAGCTAGGAAGATCGCGGTTGGTCCATCCGCACCACCGATGATCGCGATAGACGATGCATCCGCCATGGAGAACTCCATACCCGGAACATAGTTAAGCAAGATCGCACCAAATAACGTCGCAAAAATACCAAACTGCGCTGCAGCGCCTAACCACAAGGTTTTCGGGTTCGCAATCAAGGCACCAAAATCGGTCATCGCACCTACGCCCATGAAGATCAGCAGCGGGAACACGCCCGATTCGATCCCAATGTAGTAAACGTAGTACAGCAAGCCTCCCGGCTCAGTAAAACCAGCATTTGGAATATTCGCCAAGATGGCACCAAAACCAATTGGTAATAACAGTAAGGGTTCAAAGCCTTTTTTGATCGCCAAAAACAGCAAGGTACAACCAACCAACATCATACAGATTTGGCCGAACTCAAAGTTAGCGATCCCTGTTTCTGACCATAAGGTCATCAATCCGTCCATGATGCTCCCTTACGTCAGACTCAGCAGTGGTGAACCTACAGTAACGGCATCACCTTCTTTCACGTTAAGCTCTTGCACCACACCGCCACGAGCCGCACGAACTTCGGTTTCCATCTTCATCGCTTCTAGGATCAGAAGAACATCACCTTCCGCCACTTCCGCTCCAGGCTGAACATTCACTTTAAAAATGTTACCAGCAAGAGGAGCCGGAACCGCTTCAGCGGTGCTATTAGCAGGAGCGACTGGCGCTGCAGGTTTAGCTGGTGCGGCTGCCCCAGTTGGCGTTACCGATGTTAGTTGCCCCTGAGGACCAACTTCCACTTCATAAACTTGGCCATCAACTCGAACGCTATAAGTTTCAACGCCACCAGCGGTAGATTGTGCAGCTGGCGCCACAGCAGGTTTTGCTGCTTCTAGCGTTGGTGCCGGTTCAAATGCGTCTGGGTTACCACGGTTTTTCAGGAATTTCAGACCAACTTGAGGGAATAGTGCATAAGTCAGCACGTCGTCTACACGCTCACTTGCTAACTTAATACCTTCAGACTGCGCTTTTTCCATCAAATCAACGGTAAGCGTTTCCATTTCAGCTTCAAGTAAATCAGCTGGACGACATGTAATCGCCTCTTTACCGTCAAGGACTTTCGCTTGAAGTTCTGCGTTCACAGGTGCTGGTGCTGCGCCATACTCGCCTTTTAGAACACCGGCCGTTTCTTTGGTGATGCTCTTGTAGCGTTCGCCAGTGAGTACGTTAATCACCGCTTGAGTACCAACGATCTGAGACGTCGGTGTTACCAGCGGAATGAAGCCAAGATCTTCACGCACACGTGGAATTTCTTCCAGTACTTCATCTATACGATCCGCTGCACCTTGCTCTTTAAGTTGACCTTCCATATTTGTCAGCATGCCACCAGGAACCTGAGCAATCAGGATGCGGGAATCGACGCCTTTCAATTGACCTTCCCACTTAGCGTATTTCTTACGCACTTCGCGGAAGTAAGCTGCGATAGGCTCAATTTGATCCAATTTCAGATTGGTATCTCGCTCTGTGCCTTGCAGCATCGCAACCACTGTTTCAGTTGGCGTGTGACCGTATGTACAGCTCATCGAAGAAATCGCGGTATCAAGGATATCGATACCCGCTTCCACAGCTTTCACTGCGGTCGCCGTAGAAAGACCCGTAGTTGCATGGCAATGAAGCGCTAACGGCACATCACAAGACGCTTTAATGCGCGTGATTAGCTCTTCTGCTTCATAAGGCTTAAGTAAGCCGGACATGTCCTTGATACACAGAGAGTGACAACCTAAGTCTTCAAGACGTTTAGCAAGATCGACCCAAGTATCTGCGTTGTGTACTGGGCTTGTGGTGTAAGATAACGTTCCTTGCGCGTGTGCACCAACATCTACCGTGGCTTTAACCGCTTTTTGGAAATTACGAACATCGTTCATTGCATCAAAGATACGGAACACATCCATACCATTGGCATGAGCACGCTCGACAAACTTCTCTACTACGTCATCAGCATAGTGGCGGTACCCTAAAAGGTTTTGTCCACGCAGTAGCATTTGCATTGGTGTATTTGGCATCGCTTTTTTTAGTTCGCGTAGACGCTCCCATGGGTCTTCCCCCAAAAAGCGGATACACGAGTCAAACGTTGCGCCACCCCAGGTCTCTAACGACCAGTAACCAACCTTATCTAACTCAGCTGCGATAGGCAGCATATCTTCGATACGCATACGCGTAGCAAACAGGGATTGATGGGCATCACGAAGGACCACATCAGTGATAGCTAGTGGTTTAGACATGCTCTTAAACTCCTTTTTAATCCTATTTTCGGCTACTTCGCGACAGAGGCGCGATGTTTATGAATCGCAGCCGAAATCGCTGCCACTACTTGTGGACTAACAGCTGAAGAGGTTGATTGAACGTTAGTATTTGTTTTCGGTGCTGCGATCGGCGCTGGTACTTCTTCTGGTACCAATTTAGACATCAGCCGAACGAGATAAACTAGAATGGTGAGGAAAATAAATACGACCGCCATCCCTGTTAGCATCAGGGTGGCCGCATCTACTAGCAGGCTTCCTATATTCGTCATGTTGCTTCCTTTCTTTGTCATCCTGACAATGCGCAGGACTCTAATAGCGTCAAATCCCGACCAATGGATTATCTCGATTGGTTAAATTTTGTCAATTTTGTTTAAGGAAGCTTTTAATTAATCTTTAATATTGATTATTTATTCACTACCTAGATCACAATTCGAGAGAAAATCATCGCTGAACATAAGATCGTTCAAACCATAACCACACTAAATTAAAGTGCTTATAAAAACTGCGATTAGGATTTAAAAATGAAAAGAGCCTTGGAAAAGAAAATAAAATAAAAACAGAAAGATAGAGTGAATTAACACAACAAAAACATCAAATTAACAATAATGAAACAGATTTATTTTCATCAATGTTTGAGCGGTCTATCTGTCTTTATCAGTCTGTCAGGCTAAAGATACCGTAAGCAGAAACTTCAAGGTGACTATTTAAGCGAAACCATGTGTTGGTTCAATGAGCCAAGAATCATGAGCTTAAGATAGGATCTGGTGCGAATAAATAGCTATGAATAAGTGAAAAACGCACAGTGTCATAACCAAACGCCAGATACAAAAAAGCCTCGCATAAGCGAGGCTTTTTTAAAGAGTGGCGCGTCCTGGAGGATTCGAACCTCCGACCGCCTGGTTCGTAGCCAGGTACTCTATCCAGCTGAGCTAAGGACGCACGGTTTTCGATATCAGTGTTACCAATATCAGGAGTTCACAAAGGAAACCCTAAAGAGTGGCGCGTCCTGGAGGATTCGAACCTCCGACCGCCTGGTTCGTAGCCAGGTACTCTATCCAGCTGAGCTAAGGACGCGCAGTTTTCGATATCAGTGTTACCAATATCAGGAGTTCACAAGGAAACCCTAAAGAGTGGCGCGTCCTGGAGGATTCGAACCTCCGACCGCCTGGTTCGTAGCCAGGTACTCTATCCAGCTGAGCTAAGGACGCGCAATAATCTTTATTTTACTTTGTATAACCCGTTTATCAAACGAATTATTAAATAGTGGCGCGTCCTGGAGGATTCGAACCTCCGACCGCCTGGTTCGTAGCCAGGTACTCTATCCAGCTGAGCTAAGGACGCGCAGTTCTTCTTGCTAAGAAGTTGTGAAGCAAATCACACTAGTTTCTTACGAAACAAAAAAAAGGCCATCGGGCCAGTCAATGAATGGCGGTGAAGGAGGGATTCGAACCCTCGATACGGGATAAACCGTATACTCCCTTAGCAGGGGAGCGCCTTCAGCCTCTCGGCCACCTCACCGTTTTCATTGTTATCTCCCATAAGAGAGATGGCGCGTCCTGGAGGATTCGAACCTCCGACCGCCTGGTTCGTAGCCAGGTACTCTATCCAGCTGAGCTAAGGACGCACTTTTTGTTGATAAATCAACGTTGCAAGAATGGCGGTGAAGGAGGGATTCGAACCCTCGATACGGGATAAACCGTATACTCCCTTAGCAGGGGAGCGCCTTCAGCCTCTCGGCCACCTCACCGTCTTGCGGAGGCACATATTACGTTTTACCGAAAATATGTCAAACACTTTCTTTGAAAAAAAACGCAAAAATCGCTTAACCGATGCGGATTTAATCAAAGTGATCATTAAACAAACTTTACCACCCTATTATGATGAAAAAAAGAGAGTCTTCTCTTAAAAAATGACATTTATCAGAAACTAAAAAGGCTAGCCGATTGGCTAGCCTTTTTCATTCAAACTAAGCTCTGTAAACAGGAGCGGCTTAGTAGTTACCAGAAGCAACGTTGCCATTGCCTTTTTCAGCTTGAATGCGCATGTAGATTTCTTCACGGTGAACAGAAACCTCTTTCGGAGCGTTAACGCCGATACGTACTTGGTTACCTTTAACACCTAGTACAGTTACAGTCACTTCATCACCAATCATAAGTGTTTCGCCTACGCGGCGAGTCAAAATTAGCATTCTTTGCTCCTTGAGTAATCTCTAAATTTTCTTGCTACAAAGCTATTATCCAACAAAAGTTATATTTTCGTAAACTACCTTGTTACCGAAAATTAGCCTAAAAAGGCATGTTTTTGCTGAATATTCAATGCTTCACTAGATGTAACGTAAGCATCATGAAGAATGTTTGCTGCTGCGTCCACGCATTCAGGTGGCAAAACTAGCATCATAGTGAGTGCATTCGTTGAGCAAAAATTGATCGCAATATCTTGCTGTGTCAACAATTCACAGGCGTGGTCCACCATTCCATTGGCTTCTAGCCCCACAGCGGTCAACAGGCTTACAAGTTCACTATTACGGATTTTATCTCGGAACACCAGATCCAACTTGGCACATGCATCTTGTTTTATCATGATACCTGTTCGTTCTGTTTCCTCGATCACATTCCAAATGTCGATACCTAACATCTGACATTGCTTTGTAATGCTAGACAAATGTTCATTATCGACTTCAATAATGGCAAGGTCACGTTGAATGGCTATACCAGAGACGGCTTTTAAGCCTGACTCTCCTTTTACCAAACTGCCTTCATTCACATCAAATGTCGAAAGCACACGTAGTGGCACATTATTCTTCCATGCATATTGCACAGAAGGAAGGTGCAACACTTTCGCTCCACGGCTTGCCATCGCTTCCATCGAAGGAAAATCGATCACCGCCATCTTTTGAGCGTTTTTCACTACACGTGGGTCACAAGTATAAATACCATCAACGTCGGTAAAGATTTGACACTCATCAGCGTTTAATGCGCCAGCTAGTGTCACTGCACTCGTATCCGAGCCACCTCGACCTAATGTGGTGATATCCCCATTTTCATTCACACCTTGGAAACCCGCTACGATGACGATTTGCTCTTGTTCAAGTAAATCCATAATCGTAGAAGTATCAATGTGTTTAATCGTCGCGTCATTGTGTTGATTATCCGTCACAATGTTCGCTTGTGCTCCGGTAAGTGAGCGCGCAGCGTAACCCAATTTATTGAGAGTCATCGCCATCAGTGCCATCGACACTTGCTCACCAGCAGAGAGCAAAACATCAAGTTCTCGAGCCGTTGGAACGCTATCTACTTGTTTAGCAAGTTCCATAAGTCGGTTTGTTTCGCCTGACATTGCAGACACAACAACGACAACTTGATTACCATCATTTTTCGCCTTAATGATGTGTTCAGCGACCTGGTGGATTCTTTCAATTGAACCCACTGAGGTTCCACCAAACTTTTGCACGATAAGGGGCTTTTTCACCAGTCTTCACCTTCCCAAGACCAAAGTCTCATTCGGACCACTCATATTCTACTAGTTGAAAATTATATAAGCGGTAGTTACAACAAAAACCAAGCAGCGTAAATGACCTGGTTAAAATACGGTCAATTAAACCACTTGGTTATCATAAAAAAATTACGCCCAATCAAAGAACATTGATTGAGCGTAAGTCATTTTCTAAAAAATTATAGGCGTTCTTCTAGCCAAGGCTGTACAGACTGAATCGCCGCAGGTAGCGCCGCAATATCGGTACCACCCGCTTGAGCCATATCCGGGCGACCACCGCCTTTACCGCCAACTTGCTCAGCAACCATCTTAACTAGGTCACCAGCTTTCACTTTGCCGATAAGGTCTTTGGTTACGCCTGCAATCAGCCCGATCTTGTCATCGTTCACGTTCGCAAGAAGGATAACACCGCTACCTACTTGGTTTTTGATGTCATCAACCATAGTACGTAGGTTCTTGTTATCTGCACCTTCTAGAGCAGCAACCAGTACTTTAGTACCGTTGATATCCTGAACTTTACCCATGATGTTCGCGCTTTCTGCTGCTGCCATCTTGTCTCTCAGTTTTTGGATTTCTTTCTCTAGAGATTTCGCTTTCTGTGCTGATTCAGCCAGTTTCTCTTCGTACTTAGCCGCTTGAGCTTCGATTGCGTCTAGCGCCCCCTCACCCGTTACCGCTTCAATACGACGGATACCTGCTGCGATACCACCTTCAGAAGTAATCTTGAATAGACCGATGTCACCCGTGCTTGATGCGTGGATACCACCACAAAGCTCAGTAGAGAAATCGCCCATAGACAGTACGCGTACTTCGTCATCGTACTTCTCACCGAACAATGCCATTGCGCCTTTCTTCTTCGCAGACTCAATGTCCATCACGTTGGTTTCAACCTTGTGGTTACGGCGAATTTGCGCGTTGACTAGACGCTCAACTTCTTTCAGCTCTGCTGCAGTTACTGCTTCTAGGTGTGAGAAGTCGAAACGTAGACCATCAGCCTTCACGAGTGAGCCTTTCTGAGTAACATGCTCACCAAGCAATTGGCGTAGCGCTGCGTGTAGCAAATGCGTTGCTGAGTGGTTTAGAGAGATAGCTGCGCGACGCTCGGCGTCAACGATAGTTGCTACTTCGTCACCTTTCGCTAGCACGCCTTCTGCCATTACACCGTGGTGTGCGATTGCGTTGCCTAGCTTTTGAGTGTCTTCAACACGGAATACACCAGACTCAGTGCGGATTTCACCAGCGTCACCACATTGACCGCCTGACTCAGCGTAGAATGGTGTCTCACCAAGTACGATGATTGCTTTGTCGCCTGCAGATAGTGAATCGACTTCGTTACCTTCAACAAACATCGCAGCAACTGAGCCAGAGCCTTTAGTGCCAGCGTAACCACAGAATTCTGTTTGCGTATCAACTTTGATTGCTGCGTTGTAGTCAGTACCGAAGTTACCTGCTTCACGTGCACGCTGACGTTGCTCTTCCATCGCTTTCTCGAAACCTTCTTCGTCGATCGCGAACTCACGCTCACGTGCAACGTCATTAGTTAAGTCAGCTGGGAAGCCGTAAGTATCGTAAAGTTTGAATACGGTTTCGCCGTCTAGTACTTTACCGTCCGTTCCTTGCGAAGAAATGTTATCTAGCGCTTCGTTTAGAATCGCCATACCACGCTCAAGTGTACGACCGAAGTTTTCTTCTTCGATACGCAGTACTTTTTCAACCACTGCCTGTTGACGCTTCAGCTCTTCACCAGCCGTACCCATGATGTCTGCTAGTACACCAACCAATTTGTGGAAGAATGCACCTTGTGCACCTAGCTTGTTACCGTGACGAACTGCACGACGGATAATACGACGTAGCACGTAACCGCGACCTTCGTTTGAAGGCATTACGCCATCAACGATCAGGAATGAACATGAACGAATGTGGTCAGCGATAACACGTAGCGATTGGTTTGATAGGTCTTCGTAACCGATTACTTCAGCGGCAGCTTTGATAAGAGCCTGGAATACATCGATTTCGTAGTTTGAGTGAACGCCTTGCATGATTGCAGAAATACGCTCAATACCCATACCAGTATCTACTGACGGTTTTGGTAGCGGTTCCATTGTGCCGTCTGCGTGACGGTTGAACTGCATGAATACGTTGTTCCAGATCTCGATGAAACGGTCACCATCTTCTTCAGGTGTACCAGGACGACCACCCCAGATGTGCTCACCGTGATCGTAGAAGATTTCAGTACAAGGACCACAAGGGCCAGTGTCACCCATTTGCCAGAAGTTGTCTGACTCGTATGGTTTGCCACCTTTCTTGTCGCCGATGCGGATAATGCGGTCTGCTGGAACGCCTACTTTTTTGTTCCAGATATCGAATGCTTCGTCATCTGTCTCGTAAACCGTTACTAGTAGACGGTCTGCTGGCAGCTTAAGAGTTTCAGTTAGAAATTCCCATGCGAAAGCAATCGCGTCTTCTTTGAAGTAATCGCCAAAGCTGAAGTTGCCTAGCATTTCAAAGAAAGTGTGGTGACGAGCTGTAAAGCCAACGTTTTCCAGGTCGTTGTGTTTACCACCAGCACGTACACAACGTTGAGCCGTAGTCGCTCGAGTGTAGGCTCGTTTTTCTAAGCCTAAGAAACAATCTTTAAATTGGTTCATACCCGCGTTTGTGAACAGCAGGGTTGGGTCGTTATGTGGAACTAACGATGAACTTTCTACGATTTGGTGTCCTTTGCTCTCAAAGAACTTGAGGAACGCGTTACGAACCTCATCAGTGCTCATGTACATGCAGCTCTTCCTGAAAATAGTCGAGTTAGAATTTTGCCGTATTGTAGATCATGCAGTCAGCTACGACTAGTTTTCTTGCGGAAAAGAGGGGGTAGAAGAAAAAATTTAAGGTAAAACAAAAATCAACGTGAGTCATTCACTATGA
Source organism: Vibrio sp. WZ-1 (assembly GCF_052037695.1). NCBI lineage: Bacteria > Pseudomonadati > Pseudomonadota > Gammaproteobacteria > Vibrionales > Vibrionaceae > Vibrio > Vibrio sp. WZ-1. The sequence continues at coordinate 323,577 of NZ_JBQEQR010000076.1, forward strand.
ATCTTCGTCCTCAAAGCTCAGCGCGTAGCTAATTTGGTCAAAACTGTAGCCACGATATTGCAGAAATCGCACCTGTTTAGCGTACTCTTTCTGGTCTTTGGCTTTAATTCCTTTGAATTTCTTCTCAGCAGCCATTCTTGCCAGTTCAAACCAGTCTTGTGGCTCTTCTGCCATCGCCATATCAATGATGGATTCTACCACACGCTTTTGGTTCAATTCTTGACGAATGCGGCGCTCACCGTGACCTTTGTAAACATGCTGGCGCACTTGGCTTTTTGCATAACGCAGATCATCCAAATAATTATGGTCGAGACAAAAATTGATTGCCGCTTCTATCTCTGCCTCTTCATAACCTTTTAGAGCCAGCTTTTGGTATAACTCGTATTGCCCATGGTCACGACGGCTCAATAATTGAATAGCCGCTTCTTTGCTGGATAAGCTCGGCGCTTGACGCTTTTGGTACATAGTGTTCCTAAAACTATTTTTGCTATACAGACTTTTATTGTCCTACGGTTTTGATTTCAGCAGATACAACAAAGCCCCGCATAGCAGGGCTTTGTTCAATATAATTCAATCAGAAGATTAAAACTCTTCTTCTTGCTCTGATTTTTCAGCTGATTCTGGCGCTTCAGGCAGTGCTGGTGAAAGTAGCATTTCACGCAACTTAGCATCGATAGTCTTACCGATTTCTGGGTTTTCGCGTAGGTAGTTACAAGCGTTTGCTTTACCTTGGCCAATCTTGTCGCCTTGGTAGCTGTACCATGCACCCGCTTTTTCAACTAGCTTGTGCTTCACGCCTAGGTCAATCAGTTCACCTTCACGGTTGAAACCTTGGCCGTACATGATTTGCGTGTTTGCTTCTTTAAACGGTGCTGCAATCTTGTTCTTAACAACTTTGATGCGCGTTTCGTTACCTACTACTTCGTCACCTTCTTTGATTGCGCCAGTACGACGGATATCTAGACGAACAGAAGCGTAGAACTTAAGTGCGTTACCACCTGTTGTTGTTTCTGGGTTACCGAACATCACACCAATCTTCATACGGATTTGGTTGATGAAGATACACATACAGTTAGACTGTTTTAGGTTACCCGTTAGCTTACGCATTGCTTGAGATAGCATACGTGCTTGAAGACCCATGTGGCTATCGCCCATTTCGCCTTCGATTTCTGCTTTCGGTGTTAAAGCTGCAACTGAGTCGACAACCATAACGTCGATAGCACCAGAACGTGCAAGTGCGTCACAGATCTCTAGCGCTTGCTCACCAGTATCAGGCTGAGAAACCAATAGTGCATCGATATCAACGCCAAGTTTCTTCGCGTATACAGGATCTAGAGCGTGCTCTGCATCGATAAACGCACAAGTTTTACCTTCACGTTGCGCAGCAGCGATAAGCTCAAGAGTTAGTGTTGTTTTACCTGAAGATTCTGGACCGTAGATTTCTACGATACGACCCATTGGTAGACCACCAGCACCCAAAGCGATATCAAGAGAAAGAGAACCCGTTGAGATGGTTTCTACGTCCATTGCGCGGTTATCACCAAGGCGCATGATAGAGCCTTTACCGAATTGCTTTTCAATTTGACCTAGCGCAGCGGCGAGCGCTTTCTGTTTGTTCTCGTCCATTACTTTCTCCGATTTATTCATCTTCTTTGGGCGACGAATAGTAATTCATTTTTCTTAAGCAGAAGAACTGCTCAGCAATGAAAGTTATTATACTGTTGATTCATACAGTGTCTATACCTGTATGAAAAAAATTTAGCTGACCTAAAGTTATGATTTGCTCTAGCCCTTATCAATGCTGGGCTAACGCAATTTGAGAAATTCTAGATCAAATGCTGGTGCAGTTGAGTCAGTGCATGCTCGACCGCTTTTTTGCGAACTTCGGCACGGTCACCGGTGAAATGCTTGGTTTCTACCAGCTGCCAATTTTGATTATCAGCAAAAGCAAAACAGACTGTACCTACGGGCTTTTCTTTACTGCCCCCACCCGGCCCTGCAATACCACTGATGGACACGCCGATGGTAGCATTTGAGTTTTTAATTGCGCCTTGTACCATTTCAATTACAACTGGCTCACTCACTGCACCATGCGCTTCTAGCGTTGCAGCTTGTACGCCAAGCATCTCCATTTTGGCTTCGTTACTGTAAGTCACAAACGCACGGTCTAGCCAAGCAGAACTACCAGCAATATCTGTAATAGCGGTTGCAACACCACCACCTGTACATGATTCCGCTGTCGTTAAAACATGCCCGTGCTTAGCCAATAACGCACCTAAATCGGCACTCAATTTTGTTGCTCTTTCCATAGCCAAAAATGCCCTTTGTCTCTTTTTACTTGATAGGGATTCACGTATCCTAAGCCGCTACGGAAATAAACAAAAGTACTTACCTGTGAAAGCTGAACAAAAACACACTCCGATGATGCAGCAATATCTCAAGCTAAAGGCTGAGAACCCAGAAATTTTGCTGTTCTACCGCATGGGCGACTTCTACGAACTTTTCTATGATGATGCGAAACGTGCATCTCAATTACTTGATATTTCGTTGACCAAACGCGGCGCATCGGCAGGTGAACCTATCCCTATGGCTGGCGTTCCATTCCACGCCGTTGAAGGTTACCTAGCCAAACTTGTTCAGCTTGGTGAGTCTGTGGCGATCTGTGAACAGATTGGCGATCCAGCAACCAGTAAAGGCCCGGTTGAACGTAAAGTGGTACGTATCGTAACGCCAGGTACCGTGACGGATGAAGCACTGTTATCTGAGCGTATCGATAACCTGATTGCGTCGATTTACCATCACAACGGAAAATTCGGTTATGCGACCTTAGATGTGACCTCCGGTCGCTTCCAATTGGTTGAGCCAGAAACCGAAGAAGCGATGGCCGCTGAACTGCAACGTACCGCACCTCGTGAGTTACTCTTCCCTGAAGATTTTGACCCCGTACATTTGATGTCGAATCGCAACGGTAACCGCCGTCGTCCTGTCTGGGAGTTTGAACTCGATACTGCAAAACAGCAGCTGAACCAACAATTTGGCACGCGCGATTTGGTTGGCTTTGGTGTTGAGCACGCATCACTTGGTCTGTGTGCTGCTGGCTGTTTGATCCAGTACGTAAAAGACACTCAGCGTACTGCTTTGCCGCACATTCGTTCATTGACATTTGATCGCCAAGATCACTCCGTCATTCTTGATGCGGCAACACGTCGCAACTTAGAGCTGACGCAAAACCTATCTGGCGGCACTGATAATACACTAGCTGAAGTTCTTGATCACTGTGCAACCCCTATGGGCAGCCGAATGCTGAAACGCTGGTTGCATCAACCAATGCGATGTGTAGATACCCTCAACAACCGTCTTGATGCGATTGGTGAAATCAAAGATCAAAGTTTGTTCACCGACATTCAACCTATCTTCAAGCAGATTGGTGATATTGAACGTATCCTTGCTCGTTTGGCGCTTCGCTCGGCACGTCCGCGCGATATGGCTCGTCTACGCCATGCGATGCAACAACTGCCAGAGTTGGAAGCTGTCACTTCTTCTCTCGCTCACCCATACCTTAAAAAGCTGGCTCAATTCGCTGCGCCAATGGATGAAGTATGCAATTTGCTAGAGCGCGCAATCAAAGAAAACCCACCAGTAGTTATTCGCGAGGGCGGCGTGATTGCGGAGGGCTACAACGCGGAACTTGATGAATGGCGTAAACTTGCAGATGGCGCAACCGAGTATCTAGAAAAACTCGAAGCTGACGAACGCGAACGTCATGGTATCGACACCCTAAAAGTTGGCTACAACGCTGTACATGGTTTCTTCATTCAGGTAAGTCGTGGGCAAAGCCACTTGGTTCCACCACACTATGTCCGTCGCCAAACACTGAAAAACGCTGAACGCTACATCATTCCAGAGTTGAAAGAGCATGAAGATAAGGTTCTCAATTCAAAGTCAAAAGCGCTAGCAGTAGAGAAGAAACTGTGGGAAGAGCTGTTTGATCTGTTGATGCCAAACCTTGAGAAGATGCAAAACCTTGCTTCGGCGATTTCTCAGCTAGACGTATTACAAAACCTAGCCGAGCGTGCAGATTCACTTGATTACTGTCGCCCAACTTTGGATAAAGAAGCGGGCATCAGCATTCAAGCCGGCCGTCACCCTGTCGTTGAACAAGTGACTAGCGAACCATTTATTGCCAACCCGATTGAGCTTAGTTCAAACCGTAAAATGCTGATCATCACTGGTCCAAACATGGGTGGTAAATCGACCTATATGCGCCAAACCGCATTGATTGCTTTGATGGCTCACATTGGTTCATACGTACCTGCAGAATCGGCTCATATTGGCTCTCTAGACCGCATCTTTACTCGTATCGGTGCATCTGATGATTTGGCATCTGGTCGCTCAACCTTCATGGTAGAAATGACTGAAACAGCCAACATTCTTCACAACGCTACTAAGAACAGCTTGGTACTAATGGATGAGATCGGTCGCGGTACCAGTACTTACGATGGTCTGTCTTTGGCATGGGCAAGTGCAGAATGGCTTGCAACTCAGATTGGTGCAATGACGCTGTTCGCAACGCACTACTTCGAACTGACTGAGCTGCCAAACCTACTGCCAAACCTAGCCAACGTTCACCTTGATGCGGTTGAACACGGTGACAGCATTGCCTTTATGCATGCAGTTCAAGAAGGTGCGGCAAGCAAGTCTTATGGTCTAGCAGTTGCTGGTTTAGCTGGTGTTCCAAAGCCAGTGATTAAGAATGCGCGTAACAAGCTGTCGCAACTTGAACAATTAGGTCAAGACAATGATTCGCCTCGCCCTAGTACGGTCGATGTGGCAAACCAACTCAGCTTGATCCCAGAACCAAGTGATGTTGAACAAGCATTGTCGAATATCGATCCTGACGATCTAACGCCGCGTCAGGCATTGGAAGAGCTTTACCGCTTGAAGAAGATGCTCTAGTTCCTGAACTTATCCAGTAAAACGCAAAAAGGCTATGGTACCCCATAGCCTTTTGTTTGTTCTGAACTCGCCTCTATAGCGCTTCTACCTAATCATCTTCTACGTTGAAAAGATTTTCCATATTCAGACCTTGCTTAATCAAGATCTCACGTAGTCGACGCAACCCTTCCACTTGGATCTGACGAACACGTTCGCGTGTTAGACCAATCTCACGTCCCACTTCTTCAAGTGTTGATGGCTCATAGCCAAGCAGACCAAAACGACGTGCAAGCACTTCTTTCTGTTTTGGGTTCAACTCTTCTAGCCAATGGATCAAAGAAGCCTTGATGTCATCGTCTTGAGTTGAAACTTCTGGGTCAGAATTGTTGCCGTCCGGAATAATATCCAACAGCGCTTTCTCACCGTCGCCACCGATTGGTGTATCAACTGAGCTAATACGCTCGTTAAGGCGAAGCATTTTGCTTACGTCTTCTACTGGGATATCTAGCTGTGCAGCAATCTCTTCTGCTGTTGGTTCATGGTCGAGCTTCTGAGAAAGTTCACGCGCGGTACGCAGATAAATGTTCAGCTCTTTAACCACATGAATTGGCAATCGGATGGTACGGGTCTGGTTCATCAACGCACGTTCGATCGTTTGGCGGATCCACCACGTCGCGTAAGTTGAGAAACGGAAGCCTCGTTCTGGATCAAACTTCTCTACCGCACGGATCAAACCTAGGTTGCCCTCTTCGATAAGATCAAGCAGTGCTAGACCGCGATTGCTGTAACGACGAGAGATCTTCACTACCAGACGTAAGTTACTTTCAATCATACGCTTTCGAGCAGCTTCATCGCCACGCAATGCACGTCGAGCATAAAGTACTTCTTCTTCTGCTGTGAGTAGAGGTGAGAAGCCGATTTCACCTAGATAAAGCTGTGTTGCATCTAAGCTTTTGTTACTCGCATCAAATTCCTCTCTTTGCGAGCTCTTCTCTTTTTTGGATGGTGATTTTGTAAGTTCGTTATTAATGCGGCCTACTGCTGCATCTTCATAATCAAACTCTTCAACTTTGGTTACTGTGTTGCTGATACTCATAACGCCTCCCCCTGGCGAGTTAGCAAGACATGACAACTCAATATGTCGCTAAATGATGTCGCAAGTTGTTATTCAAAGTTTTAAGGCAAATACCGCTTTGGATTAACGGACTTACCTTGATAACGAATTTCGAAGTGAAGCCTAACCGATTTCGCACCCGAACTACCCATGGTCGCGATTTTTTGTCCAGCTTTAACACTTTGACCTTCTGAGACCAGCAATCGATCGTTGTGAGCGTATGCACTTAAATAATTTTCGTTATGTTTAACTATTATTAAGTTGCCATAACCTCGTAGCGCATTACCAGAATACACAACGGTGCCGGTTGCGGTTGAAACGATAGGTTGACCACGCTGTCCTGCGATGTCGATGCCTTTATTTCCTTGTTCGCCCGCTGAAAAATTCTTAACTACTCTCCCTTTTGTAGGCCACAACCACTTAGACACTTTGTCATTTTTTACTGTCGTTGTAGGCGCTGGCTTCTTAACATTTTGGTTACCTTTTGAACCAACATACTCTTTTGATTTCGATTGTTCAACCTTCTTTGGCGGCTGTTTTTGTGCAACTTTTGTCGTAGTTGGCTTAGGTTGTTGAGTAGAGCTTTTACTTGAATTTGACGACTTTGACGCTGTTGATGTTTTAGTCACTGGAGCAGGTTTCACCACAACCACTGGTGGGACAACGGGTTCAACTTTATGACCAAATTTAGGTGAATTATATTTCGGAGCCCAAAGTTTTAGCTTCTGGCCCGGAAAGATCGTGTAAGGTGCGTCAAGTTCATTGTAACGAACCAGTTCTTTTACATCCTTGTCTGTGACGTAAGCTATAAAATAAAGGGTATCGCCTTTCTTTACTTCATAGTAACTGCCTCGATAACTACCGCGCTCTACCGTTGAGTAATCTTTATTTATGCTTGAGACAGGTGCAGGTGAGTGAGCCGCGCAACCAACCAGTCCTGCAGCTAACAAACAGCTAATACCAAAACGATGTAATAACTTCTTCACCTAGTCTTTAACCTTTAAGCCAAATCACCTGCAACTAATGGCACAAATCTTACCATTTCTACCACGGTTGACAGATATTGTTCACCCTGACGTTCAATTTTTAATAGCTGTTGCTCTTCTTCACCAACAGGAATGATCATCTTACCGCCGTCTTTCAGCTGAGATAAAAGTGCTTGGGGAACACTTTCCGCAGCTGCAGTCACGATAATCGCATCGAACGGACCTTTCGTTTTCCATCCGAGCCAACCATCTCCATGTTTGGTCGATACGTTATAAATATCTAATTGCTTCAGGCGACGCTTAGCGTCCCATTGCAGAGATTTGATTCGCTCAACGGAATAGACATGATCCACAATTTGAGCGAGAACTGCCGTTTGATAACCCGAGCCCGTGCCGATTTCTAAAACATTACTGTCCGATTTTAAATCTAACAACTCTGTCATTTTCGCCACGATGTAAGGCTGAGAAATGGTTTGTCCCTGACCAATTGGTAACGCATTGTTGTCGTATGCTTGGTGCATCATTGCTTGTGAGACAAAACTCTCACGCGGCAGTCGATAAATCGCATCCAACACACGTTGATCACTGATGCCACTGGAGATAAGAAATGCTATCAACCTGTCAGCATGTGGGTTAATCATTAATTCTCTTCCTTTAACCAACTATCCATTGCGCGCAGCGACTCGTGAGCAGTGAGATCGACCTGCAGTGGTGTGATTGAAACAAAGCCATGTTCAATTGCGTAAAAGTCCGTACCGATGCCAGCATCTTGCTCTTTGCCCGGAGGACCGAGCCAATAGATATCATGTCCGCGCGGATCTTTCTGCTTAATCATATTCTCAGCGTGATGACGCGCACCCAAGCGAGTCACTTCTATCTCACCAAGTTCTTCAAACGGAAGATCAGGCACGTTTACATTCAATAAACGATTGGTTGGAATTGGGCGGATCAGATGCTGCTCAACCAACTGGCGAGCAATTTTAGCAGCCGATTCAAAATGTTGTTTACCGACTAGAGAAAAAGCAATCGCCTGAACACCAAGAAAATGTCCTTCCATCGCAGCAGCCACCGTACCGGAGTACAGCACATCATCACCTAGGTTAGCGCCGTGATTGATGCCTGACAACACAAGGTCAGGCAAGTCATCTTTCATCAACTCATTCAGCGCGAAGTGCACGCAGTCTGTTGGCGTACCTTGCACAGAGAAAGTCTTAGGCGCAATCTCGGTCACTCGTAATGGTTGCTCTAGCGTCAGTGAGTTAGACGCACCAGAACGGTTTCGGTCTGGTGCTACAATCGTCACTTCAGCAATGTTTCTTAGTTCATCAGCAAGCGCATGAATTCCCTGAGCATGCACGCCGTCATCATTGCTGAGTAGTATTCTCAATGACTTCGCGTTTGGTGAATCCATTTCCATTAGTATTCTCTTTCTACCTTTTCTTCGATGACCAACTCACGCACGATTGAAGTCGCAAATGAGCCTGCATCTAGCGAAAACGTTAGTGTGATGTTGTTGCCATCGACAGTCCAAGCTAAGTTTTGTGGCTTAAGTGCAATATCACGACGATCATGGCGCATACGGTTACCACGAATCAAAGCCATCAAGTCTGGCTCTTCATCTAAGAAAGGTTGCTCTAAAGTAAGTGCATCCGCTTGAGTTGGCAGCGCATTATCACCTGCTAGGGCTGCGGTAATTGCCACTGCACCTTGAGCAAATTGTGCTTGTAGATCTGCGATGTTACTTGCATCCACCAACTGAGTGCCAGAAGTTGTCTGCGCAATATCACCATCGATGAATTTATCAAACACACCATTTTCTAGACGAGCTGAAACGATGCGGTTGAAGATCCAAGAACGAGCCGCTGACAAATACATGCTACGCTTGTTTTGGTTACGAGTACGAACGTTCTCGCGTCCCCATCGACGTGCTTCTTCTAGGTTATTGCCATCGTTACCAAAACGCTGACTACCAAAGTAGTTCGGCACACCCACTTGTTTCACTTTTTCAAGGCGTTGCTCAACATCCGTCACATCTGTCACTTCAGACAAAGTAACCACGAACTCGTTCCCTACTAGGTCACCTGGACGCAGTTTTTTATTGTGACGGTCTGTGGCAAGGATTTCGATGCTTGGGTATTGTGCCAAAAATGCTGAAAAGTCTGGCGTATCACCTTTTGGTAAATGCACACTTAGCCACTGTTCAGTCACGGCATGACGGTCTTTAAGGCCCGCCCAGCTAACGTCTTTTGACTTAACACCACAGGCTTTTGCTAGTTCGTTAGCAACAAAACTGGTGTTCTCACCTGTTTTACGGATACGAACCATTAAGTGCTCGCCTTCACCCGTAAAGGCAAAACCTAAATCTTCGCTAACCTGAAAGTGCTCTGGCTGCGCTTTGATTTTTGCAGATGCAACTGGCTTACCTGTTAGGTAAGCCAATGAAGATAAAATGTCTGACATGATGTGTTTCCGCTGATATCACAGCTTAGAGGAGCAAATTGCTAGTTATTGCTTAAACAGAAGTACAACTGCTTCCGTTGCAATGCCTTCTTTGCGTCCAGTAAAACCAAGACGTTCTGTCGTCGTAGCTTTTACGTTAATGTTACTAATATCGGTTTCGAGGTCTTCGGCAATAGCTGCACACATTGCGTCAATGTGCGGTGCCATCTTCGGCGCTTGTGCCATGATAGTGACATCTGCATTACCAAGACGGTAGCCTTGTTCTTTGACTCGACGGTAAACGTCTTTCAATAATTCACGGCTATTTGCGCCTTTCCATTTGTCATCCGTGTCTGGGAAGTGACGGCCAATATCACCCGCAGCAATAGCGCCTAATAGAGCATCCGTTAACGCATGAAGTGCAACATCACCGTCTGAGTGTGCAATCAAACCTTGTTCGTAAGGTACAGCAACACCACCGATAATAACTGGGCCTTCACCGCCAAATTTATGTACATCGAAACCATGACCAATTCGAATCATTTTCTATCCTTTGTTTACTCGCCGCGCTCACGGCTTAGATAAAACTCGGCTAACGCAAGATCTTCTGGCTGAGTAATTTTTATGTTGTTCGCATTCCCTTGAACCAAAGCGGGCTTTTCACCTAGCCATTCCAGAGCCGAAGCCTCATCGGTAATGGTGGCACCTTGTTCTAATGCGTCAGTCAGCGCTTGTGTTAGTTGCTGAGTTTTAAACATTTGTGGGGTTAGTGCATGCCACAATGCTTCTCTATCTACCGTATGATCGATGTCTTGTGCGGTGTTTGCTCGCTTCATGGTGTCTCTCACTGGAGAGGCGAGGATGCCCCCCGTTGGATGAGCGCAACAAACATCAATCAAACGGTCAATGTCGGATTTTAATACACACGGTCTTGCTGCATCGTGGACCAAGACCCACGTGCTTTCTAGGTGTGCACTTACATAGTTTAGCCCTGATAGCACAGAGTCTGCCCTTTCTTTGCCACCAGCCACACGGATCACATCAGGGTGCTGAGCAATGGACAGTTCAGGGTAATATGGATCGCCGTCGGTAATCGCCACGACAACCTTGGAAATCTTTGGGTGAGAAAGAAGTTTCTCTACGGTATGTTCTAATACCGCCTTTCCGTCGATTAAGAGATATTGCTTAGGGCGGTCCGCCTTCATGCGACTGCCAACACCGGCGGCTGGTACAATAGCAATATGAGATAAAGCCAACTCTGACATATTAGTGCTCGTCCTCGTCAATAATACGATAGAAAGTCTCGCCATTTTTGACCAAACCTAACTCGTGTCGCGCACGTTCTTCAATCGCATCAAGACCTTGTCGTAAGTCATCAATCTCAGCGAACATCTCGTTATTACGAGCTTGCAGCTTGCTGTTTACTTGTTGCTGCACTTCAATTTCATCTTCTACTGTGTAGTAGTCAGACACCCCATTTTTGCCAAACCAGAGGGTATATTGAAGCCAGCCAAACAGTAACGTAAGGGCTATAACAAAGATTCGCATATCGTTGCTAACATTCTGTACCGGAAGGAATTAGATAAGGTGACATATATAGCATAAATGCGTGGTTGGCTCTAGGGCAGAAAAAGAGACTCACACGCTCCTTACAGGAAAAAAGCAGCAAAATGAAACAAAGAGATTTCCGACTCTCTCCTTCGCTGTTCTAGGGAATGACAAATGAGTGTTGGACGAAAGGTGCCAAAAAGCAAAGTCCACTCTAACCTCTCTAAGCGAAGCGTTCCTGTTTTTTAGATAAAAAAAACGCCCCACCGAAGTGGAGCGTTTCAAAGCGTTAAGCTAATAATTCGCTAAGTTTAGAACCTAGGGGAATTATTGACCTTTAACTTCTTTAAGACCGTTGAAAGGAGCGCGCTCACCTAGAGCTTCCTCGATACGGATTAGTTGGTTGTACTTAGCAACACGGTCAGAACGGCTCATAGAACCAGTTTTGATTTGACCTGCAGCTGTACCTACCGCTAGGTCAGCGATAGTTGCATCTTCAGTTTCGCCAGAACGGTGAGAGATTACTGCTGTGTAACCTGCGTCTTTAGCCATCTTGATTGCAGCTAGAGTCTCAGTTAGAGAACCGATTTGGTTGAACTTGATAAGGATAGAGTTAGCTACGCCTTTCTCGATACCTTCAGCAAGGATCTTAGTGTTAGTAACGAATAGGTCGTCACCTACTAGTTGAAGTTTGTCACCTAGTAGTTCAGTTTGGTGCTTGAAGCCAGCCCAATCAGACTCGTCTAGACCGTCTTCGATAGAAACGATTGGGAATTGGTTAGCTAGCTCAGCTAGGTAGTGGTTAAACTCTTCAGAAGTGAAAGTTTTACCTTCGCCTTTCATGTTGTAGATGCCAGCTTCTTTGTCGAAGAACTCAGATGCAGCACAGTCCATAGCTAGAGTAACGTCTTTACCTAGTTCGTAACCAGCAGCTGCAACAGCTTCTGCGATAACTTCTAGAGCTTCAGCGTTAGACTTAAGGTTAGGAGCGAAACCACCTTCGTCACCAACTGCAGTGCTGTAGCCTTTAGACTTAAGAACTTTAGCTAGGTTGTGGAATACTTCAGCACCGATACGTAGACCTTCTTTAAGAGTCTTAGCACCAACTGGTTGGATCATGAACTCTTGGATGTCAACGTTGTTATCAGCGTGCTCACCACCGTTGATGATGTTCATCATTGGTAGAGGCATAGAGAACTGACCAGCAGTACCGTTTAGCTCAGCGATGTGCTCGTATAGAGGCATGCCTTTAGCTGCTGCTGCAGCTTTAGCGTTTGCTAGAGAAACAGCTAGGATAGCGTTCGCACCGAACTTAGATTTGTTTTCAGTGCCGTCTAGTTCGATCATTACTGCGTCGATTGCAGCTTGGTCTTTAGCGTCTTTGCCAACTAGAGCTTCAGCGATTGCGCCGTTTACAGCTTCAACAGCTTTAAGAACACCTTTACCTAGGAAACGTGCTTTGTCACCGTCACGTAGCTCAAGAGCTTCGCGAGAACCAGTAGATGCGCCAGATGGAGCTGCCGCCATACCTACGAAACCGCCTTCTAGGTGTACTTCAGCTTCTACAGTTGGGTTACCACGTGAGTCGATGATTTCACGACCTAGAACTTTAACGATCTTAGACATTGAATGTTTCCTTCTCGTTGAATATATAATGTCAAAATTAAAGGCAGCAACACAGCTTACGTTACTGCCTGTATTCCTTACTTACTTCTCGAAATCGCCACGCTGGTATTCGCCAGCAGCTTTTACGAAACCTGCGAACAATGGGTGACCATCACGCGGTGTTGATGTGAACTCTGGGTGGAATTGAGCCGCTACGAACCATGGGTGAGCTGGGTTCTCAATTACTTCTACCAGTTTCTTGTCCGCTGACAGACCAGATACTTTAAGGCCTGCTTTTTCGATTTGCGGACGAAGATTGTTGTTTACTTCGTAACGGTGACGGTGACGCTCATGAATTGTCGCGTTGCCGTATAGTTCACGAGCTTTCGTACCTTTTTCTAGGTGACACAGCTGTGAACCAAGACGCATAGTACCACCAAGATCAGACTTCTCGGTACGTTCTTCAACTTTACCTTCGCCATCAACCCATTCTGTGATCAAACCTACCACAGGGTACTTAGTGTCTTTGTTAAATTCTGTTGAATGTGCACCTTCCATACCCGCTACGTTACGCGCGTATTCGATCAGTGCTACTTGCATGCCTAGACAGATACCTAGGTAAGGAACGTTGTTTTCACGAGCGTATTGAGCAGCGCGAATCTTACCTTCGATACCACGGTCGCCGAAACCACCAGGAACAAGGATTGCGTCTAGACCTTCTAGGATCTCAACGCCTTTGTTCTCTACATCTTGAGAATCAACGTACTGAATCTTAACGCTCAGACGGTTCTTAAGACCAGCGTGTTTCAACGCTTCGTTTACTGATTTGTATGCATCTGGTAGTTCAATGTACTTACCAACCATACCAATCGTCACTTCTGCCGTTGGGTTAGCTTCTTCGTAAATTACTTGTTCCCACTCAGACAGATCAGCTTCTGGCGCATTGATGCCAAAGCGAGCACAAACAAGATCGTCTAGACCTTGAGCTTTGATTAGCTGAGGGATCTTGTAGATTGAATCTACATCTTTCATTGAGATAACTGCTTTTTCTTGTACGTTACAGAAAAGAGCAATTTTCTTACGCTCGTTCGCTGGGATCATACGATCGCTACGACAAACTAGAATATCAGGTTGGATACCGATAGATAGCAGCTCTTTAACAGAGTGCTGAGTTGGCTTAGTTTTCACTTCACCTGCAGCTGCTAGGTAAGGGACTAGCGTTAGGTGCATGAACATTGCGCGTTCACGGCCTAGTTCTACTGCAAGCTGACGAATCGCTTCCATAAATGGTAGAGATTCGATATCACCTACTGTGCCACCGACTTCAACGATAGCAACATCATGGCCTTCAGAACCTGCGATTACGCGGTCTTTGATAGCGTTAGTGATGTGAGGGATAACCTGAATAGTTGCACCTAGGTAATCGCCACGACGCTCTTTACGTAGAACGTCAGCGTAAACACGACCAGCAGTGAAGTTGTTGCGCTTCGTCATCTTGGTACGAATGAAACGCTCGTAGTGACCAAGGTCAAGGTCAGTCTCTGCGCCATCTTCCGTAACGAACACTTCACCGTGTTGAGTTGGGCTCATTGTGCCTGGATCAACGTTGATGTAAGGGTCAAGCTTCATCATAGTCACTTTAAGACCACGAGCTTCTAGAATAGCTGCAAGAGATGCTGCTGCAATACCTTTACCTAGAGAGGATACAACCCCGCCAGTAACAAAAATGTAATTTGTCGTCATGTTTAACCTGAAATTGGTTGAATGAGGGAAATGGAGTGCTTCTGGACGGGACGTAAATATACCAGAAGCTCCTTAACGCCACAACGTGAAATCTATCACACTGCAATTTTTTATTTTTTGCTTCAAATCAAAGTCGCGTATTCATGTATTTTCATCTTTGTTCATCTAGCTTCACTTCATCCCACATAGAATCAAGCTCATCTAGCGTAAAGTCTGTGAGCTGCTTACCATGCGCTGCAACTTTAGTTTCCACGCCTTTAAAGCGTTTCGAGAACTTTAAGTTAGCCTTTGCCAGTGCCACTTCTGGGTCTTTCCCTAAGTGACGCGACAGGTTCACAGTTGCAAATAAAAGATCGCCTAATTCAAGCTCAACCTTTTCCTCATCCGGATTAATTTGAAGCGCTTCTTCCATCACCTCTTCAATTTCTTCCTGCACTTTTCCAACAACCGGACCAAGCGAGTCCCAATCAAAACCATATTTGGCGCACTTTTTCTGGATCTTTGTGGCACGCGAAAGTGCAGGTAGAGAGTTTGGTATTGAGTCTAGAATACTTTCTTCAGCTTTGCCTACTTGAGCTTTCTCTTTCGCTTTTTCCGCTTCCCAGTTTGCGTTAATTTCATCATCCGATTCGAACTCTACATCAGAAAAAACATGCGGATGACGACGAGTCAGCTTTTCGTTAACCGTTTCGACCACGTCAGAAAAATCAAACAGTCCCTGCTCTTTCGCCATTTGGCTGTAGAAAATCACTTGAAACAATAAGTCACCCAACTCTTCTTGCAAGTTCGGCCAATCGCGGTTTTGAATCGCATCCACCACTTCATAGGTTTCTTCAATGGTGTGCGGAACAATGGTGTCGAAGGTCTGCTTTAAGTCCCAAGGGCAACCGCTTTCTGGGTCACGCAGCTTCGCCATGATTTGTTCTAACTGTTCAATTGGATGACTCATTTCCTGTTCCTGTAAACCTTTCTATCTAAAGAAAAAGGTGAGCGGCCAAAACCACTCACCTTCTACATTATATTTTATCAGCAGCTTTCACTAAGTAATTGTTACTTTGACAAGGCAACAAGTTTTCGCGACTCCTGAACATAGCTCGCCTATGTGATGGAGCGAGAAAACGCAGTTAACGCAGTAAAAGTGACAAGTACGACGTGAAAGTTAGCCTAAGCGTTTCACCGACATTACATCCTTGATCTGCTCAACACGTTTCGAAACGCGCGAGAACACTTCGAGGTTGGTCACTTCAAGGTCAAAGTCCATGATCGACATTTGCGTGCGGTAATCGACACGGCTCTTCATGCTGGTAACTTTTATTTTCTCGTTCGCAAATAAGGTGGTGATGTCTTTGAGTAGGCCACCTCGTTCCATTGCTTCGACGCGAACGGTTAAGATGTAAGAACCGACAAAGCCGCTACCCCAGACGGTATCGATGATACGTTCTGGTGCGTGATGACGAAGCTCTTCTAGCTGTTCACAGTCACTGCGGTGAACCGAGATACCGCGGCCTTGGGTGATGTAGCCTGAGATCTCATCGCCTGGTATTGGCTGACAACAGCGCGCTAGGTGCGTCATTAGGTTATCGACACCTTCTACCACTACCGCATCTTTCTTCGGACGACTTTGCGCTGGAGCTCTGCTTTCTGCTTCTTGCAGTTTTTCTAGCGCTTGCTGGTCTTCCTCTTCTGCGGTTGGCTTATTCACCAACGCGTTGATGTGGTTGATGATCTGGTTAATACGCAAATCACCACTACCGATACCAACGTATAACTCATCGGCACTATTTACGTTAAAACGCTTCAGAGCGTAACTGTCAGCGTCTTTCAGTGTCGCGCCAATTTTAGTCAGCTCATGCTCTAATATTTCACGACCGGCTTCTAAGTTCTTCTCACGACTTTGCTTGCGGAACCATGCGTTAATCTTCGCACGCGCTCGACCGGATGTTACAAAGCCCAGAGATGGGTTTAACCAGTCACGTGATGGGTTTGGCTCTTTTTGAGTGATGATTTCGACTTGGTCGCCCATCTGCAGCTTGTGGGTGAACGGTACGATACGACCAGCTACTTTAGCGCCGATACAACGGTGACCCACTTCGGAGTGAATGTGGTAAGCGAAATCGAGCGGTGTTGCGCCCATTGGTAGGTCGACAACGTCACCACGTGGAGTAAAGGCATACACGCGATCATCAAACACCTGACTACGCAGCTCGTCCAACATTTCACCAGAGTCAGACATCTCTTCTTGCCAATCAAGTAGCTTACGCAACCATGTGATCTTCTCATCATAACCGCTGCGGCTACTTGCACCCTCTTTGTACTTCCAGTGTGCTGCGACACCTAGCTCGGAGTCTTCGTGCATCTCTTTAGTACGAATCTGGATCTCGATCGTCTTGCCTTCAGGGCCAAGAATCACGGTGTGAATAGACTGGTAGCCGTTTGGTTTCGGGTTTGCTACGTAATCGTCGAACTCGCTTGGTAAGTGTTTGTATTTGGTGTGAACCACACCTAGAGCGGCATAACAGTCTTGAAGTTTATCGGCGATGATACGTACCGCACGTACGTCAAACAATTCATCAAACGCCAGGCTCTTCTTCTGCATTTTGCGCCAGATACTGTAGATATGCTTTGGACGGCCACTGACTTCAGCATTGATCCCGCATACCGTCATTTCTTGGGTTAAGTCATCGACAAAGTCTTTGATGTATTGCTCACGAACAATACGACGCTCAGCTAACTGTTTAGCAATTTGCTTGTAGGTTTCAGGTTGTTGGTAGCGGAAGGCGTAGTCTTCAATTTCCCACTTCAACTGACCAATACCGAGGCGGTTCGCCAGAGGTGCATAAATGTTTGCACACTCTTTTGCCGCTGCTCGACGAGTTTCGTCTGGCGCTTTTTTTACTTCAATCAGGTTGCAGATGCGTTCTGCCAATTTGATGATCACACAGCGGAAGTCATCCACCATCGCTAGCAACATGCGGCGAACGTTATCCACTTGAGAGGACGCTGCTCCGCCTTCCATTGTGACATTTAGCTGTCCGATGGCTGCCATTTCTTCTACGCCATCAATCAGCTTAATGATCTCTTTGCTGTATTTTTCCTCTAGCGCTTCTCTATCAAAAGCACCACTTGAGACCAGAGGAAACAGTTGCGCAGCGACGAGTGTCGCTTTATCCATCGATAAGGTGATCAAGATTTCTATCATTTCTCGACCACGCCACAACAAAAGCTCAGCCTGCTCGTGATTCGCCAAAATGGATTGGCAATCACGATACACTTCAATTAAGCGTTTTGCTGTGTTCTTCTCTTGCCCTAGGCTAGCCACCCAGTTTTCGAGTTCAAACTGTTCATCTTGGTTTAAATGCGCGCTTCTTACCGCAACCATTTCATCATCCTAATTATTATATTTGTGTGGTTTGACTAACACTATCCAGGTTAGTTCTAGTGCCAAGCATTAAACGCTGGCTTATTGACCACCCACCACAAGTAAGTAGCCAAAGTCTTAAAAACTAAGACTTTTCAAACAATGCCATCGATTCTAGATGACTGGTATGAGGGAACATATCCAGCATACCTAATTTGGTTAGTTGATAGCCTTGCTCAAGCAAGCTCTGGCTATCCCTTGCAAGGGTAGCAGGATTACAAGAAACATAAACTACACGCTGTGCGCCAAGCGCTGAAACTTGATCGATGATCCCACTCGCGCCCGCACGTGCTGGATCGAGCAGCACTTTGTCGAATTGTTCGGCAGCCCAAACTTGGCCTTCAAAATCTTGCTCAAGGTTAGCGTGATAAAATTGTGCGTTATTGATTTGGTTCAAGGATGCATTACTTGCTGCCTTTTCCACCATTTCTGCCACGCCTTCTACACCAACCACGTGTTTTGCACGTTTTGCGATTGGTAAACTGAAGTTACCTAGGCCACAGAACAAATCTAACACTCGCTCGTCACTTTGCGGGTCTAACCACTCCACTGCCTGAGCGACCATTTTCTGGTTTACCGCTTGGTTCACTTGGATAAAGTTATTGGGCGTAAATGGCACAGTGACACCGGCTTCTTGGTAAAAAGGTGCCTCACCTTCAATTAAATCCAGCTGGTCCGTTTCAGGCATCAGGTAAAGCGATGCATGATGACGCTTCGCCAATTCCACCAACGAGTTGGTTTCTTCATCTGTTAATTTACTTAAGTGACGCAATGTAATGCATGGACCATTGTCACCTAGCACCAGTTCTACATGGCCAAGTTGTTCTGGCTTCTTAAACGCTTTTAGCGTCGAGTAGATTTCTGGCAACAGCACATTCAACTCAGGCGCTAGAACCGGACAGTCCGTTACTTGCGCGATTTGCTTGCTTTGCTTCTTGCGGAAACCAAAGTGCAGCTGACGAGTCTTTTTATCGACAAATAGACTCACACGAGCACGGCGACGGTAGCCAAGAGAGTCACCCAATACAGGCGCATCTAACTCGATATCACTGCCGGCAAATTTTCTCATCAACTGACGAAGCGTTTGCTGCTTGTGCGTCAATTGTTGGTCATAGTTCAAATGCTGCAAATCACAGCCACCACATTCATGGTAATGGGGACAAAATGGCTCCATGCGAGCTTCACTCGGTTTAAGGATTTTAATCAACTTACCGCGAGCGAACTTGCTCTTTTCTTCCACCAATTGGGTTACCACTTCCTCACCCGGTAGCGCACCATCAATAAACAATGGTTTCTTCTTAAGGTAAGCAATGCCCGCGCCGTGGTGATCCAAACGCTCTACTTGCACCGCTTGGTGACGGGTATTCAGTTGCGTTTTCTTTTTAGGTTGAAAGATACGTGCCATGCTCTGTGCCTGATTTGTGTCTAATTGCTCTACTGCTTCACTATTCTAGATTGCAGCCATTGTGTGATTCGAGTGACTTGATTATGCTTACCGTTTATCCGGTGACGTCACTTCTTTGCTCAAGGCTTTATCGTGCGCTTGAGAAATAATGCGTTATTTTCCCATATCCAGACTCCGATGTAATTAGATAACATGACCAGATATGGCTTACGAGCACGTGTAATTACACTAACTCTCGCTCCCACTCTCATTATTGGTTTATTACTGAGCGGTTTTTTCTCATTTAATCGCTACCAAGACCTCGAGAAACAAGTTATCACCACAGGTAATAGCATTATCGAACCGCTTGCCATTGCCAGTGAAACTCACCTACTTTCCGAAAGTCGCGAAGCAGTTCGTCGCCTTATCAGTTACGCTCACCGCAAAAATTCTAAACTCGTTCGCAGTATCGCGGTGTTCGATGAAAATCATGAGCTTTTTGTTACTTCTAACTTCCACCCCAATTTTGAAGCTCTGATGTTTCCAAAAGACAAGCCGATCCCTCAGTTAGGCGACTCGGAACTGTTTGAGAACTCTCTCATCTTACGTGTTCCTATTCTATCTGAAGGTCATTACCTATCAGAATTCTCCAATGAGAACCAAGGCACCAAAGCCATTGGCTACATCGCGGTGGAAATGGATCTTTCGTCCCTTCGCTTGCAGCAATACCAAGAGGTGTTCTCTGCGTTCTTGGTATTGATTCTCGGCCTTGGTCTCGCGAGTGTGTTTGCCTCTCGCCTCATGCATGATGTAACCCAGCCGATCACCCACATGAAAAACGTTGTGGATCGCATTCGCCGTGGTCACCTTGATGTTCGTATCGAAGGAAAAATGCACGGTGAGTTAGACCAACTTAAAAACGGTATCAACGCCATGGCGGTCTCGCTGTCGGAATATCACGTTGAGATGCAGCACAGTATAGACCAAGCGACATCAGACTTGCGTGAAACTCTTGAGCAGTTAGAGATCCAGAACGTGGAGTTGGATATCGCGAAGAAACGTGCGCAAGAAGCGGCACGCGTGAAATCCGAATTCTTAGCGAACATGTCTCACGAGCTTCGTACTCCACTTAATGGTGTGATTGGCTTTACCCGCCAGATGCTGAAGACACAGCTATCAAACAGCCAAACGGATTACTTGCAGACGATTGAGAAGTCGGCAAACAACCTACTTAACATCATTAACGACATCCTCGACTTCTCGAAACTGGAAGCCGGTAAGCTAGCGCTGGAAAACATTCCGTTTGAGTTCCGTGAGAGCTTAGAAGAAGTAATCAATCTACAAGCCACCAGCGCGCACGAGAAAGGACTGGAAATCACCTTGAAAGTGGATCCGAAGATCCCACAAGGCTTGGTAGGTGACCCACTTCGTATCCAACAAATCCTCACTAACTTGGTCGGTAACTCCATCAAGTTTACTGAGCGCGGTAACATCGACATCAGTGTGGAGATGCGCTCACAATCCGGTGATTCGGTCGAGCTGCAGTTCATGGTGCGCGATACTGGTATTGGTATCTCCGAGCGCCAGCAAGCGCAGTTGTTCCAAGCGTTTAGCCAAGCAGATGCAAGCATTTCACGTCGCTACGGCGGTACTGGTCTTGGTCTGGTTATCACTCAGAAACTGGTGAGCCAAATGGGCGGTGAAATCAGCTTAACCAGTCGCCTACACCAAGGTTCAACTTTCTGGTTTACGCTGCGTCTGAGCTCAACAGAAATGCCAATGAGCGATCTAATTGAAGTCGAACTGCTGACAGGTAAGCAATTGCTGTTGGTTGAGCCAAACATGCAAGCGGCATCAGTGACTCAGCAGATCCTAAGCCAAGAAGGCATTCTGGTGACCTACCGCTCTTCATTGCCAGAGAACGACGAAAACTACGATTACGTCTTGTTGAACCTAGCTGCTAACCAAACCTATGACGAACAATCCGTTGCGACATGGATTGAGCAAGCAAAACGCATGGCTCCGAGTGTGATCATGGGTACGCCAAGTACTGAGTTGGCACTAGCAGATCAAGTGATGAACGATCATCAGATCCAATGTCTGACCAAGCCATTATCACGTCGTAAGCTTCTGCAAAGCCTGATCACTGACCATGTCGAAACGCCTCAAGCGGTGATTGCACCAATTGAACCCGTCGAGAATGAACGTCTACCACTGACTGTACTTGCGGTCGACGACAACCCAGCTAACTTGAAGCTGATCTCTGCACTACTGAAAGAGCGTGTAGAAACGGTCACGGCGTGCAGCAATGGTCAGCAAGCGGTGAATCTCGCAACTGAGAAGAAATATGATCTGATCTTCATGGACATTCAAATGCCATTGATGGACGGTGTGACCGCTTGTCAGCACATTAAAGAGCTTGAGCTAAACAAAGACACCCCTGTGATTGCAGTCACTGCGCATGCCATGGCGGGCGAGCGTGACCGACTACTGGCTGCGGGTATGGATGATTACCTGACTAAACCAATTGAAGAGCATGTGCTGCAACAGGTTTTAGTCCACTGGAACCCAAATACCTGTACTGAGAGTGTCGACAAAATCGCGCCTTCTTATGTCGAACCGGTTGTGGAAGCTGCGCCATCAGTGCCAGAAAAGCCACAACAAGATGTCATTATCGATTGGCAAGCAGCATTAAAGCAAAGTGCCAATAAAGAAGACCTCGCTAAAGATATGCTACGGATGCTGATTGATTTTATTCCAGAGGTGGAAGAAGTGGTTGATCAAGCCTTAGAGCAAGAAGACTTTTCGCGTGATGATCTTATCCATGTGGTGCATAAACTTCATGGTAGCAGCTCTTACTGCGGCGTACCGAGGTTGAAGTCACTGTGTGCAACCTTAGAACAAGCCCTGCGCTCGGGTGCGAGTATCGAAGACATCGAACCGGAAATGTTCGAACTGCAAGATGAAATGATTAAAGTCACCACAACCGCGAAGCTATATATCGAGCAGTAGACATAAGCACACACTTACTCGAAATCGCATCAATAAAAAAGCCAGAGTATCGACTCTGGCTTTTTCATATTTGCTTTTTAATTAACAGCCGTCAGGTGAGTTAGGACTCTAGAATCACGGTCGCAACCGCGTAATGACGCTCATCAGATATCGACAGATGGACATGCTTCACGCCCATCGACTCTGCCATTTGCTTTGCTACGCCATATAGGGTTAACACTGGCTTTCCAAACTCATCATTAGAAACCGTAAAGTCATGGAAAGTTACGCCTTTCGCAATACCTGTTCCTAACGCTTTTGAGGCCGCTTCTTTTACTGCAAAACGCTTAGCAAGGTAGCGTCCCTTTTGTTTCAGCTCGGCAAACTTTGTCATTTCGCCTTGCGAAAGAATACGTTGTGCAAACGGCTCACCTGTCCTACCAAGCGCTTTTTCAATGCGCTCAATCTCTGCGATATCGGTACCTAAGCCTAGAATAGCCATACTTAAATCTGACTATTTACGAGCTTCAACCATAATGGCTTTCATTTCAGCCACAGATTTTTCTAGGCCATCGAACACCGCACGACCAATGATCGAGTGACCAATGTTTAGCTCATAGATTTCTGGCAGTGCCGCGATTGGTGCGACGTTGTGGTAAGTAAGACCGTGACCTGCGTTTACGATGATACCTAGGTCATCAGCATAGCTCGCGCCTGCTGCGATCTTCTTCAGCTCATCTTGCTGATCTTCTTCTGTTGTCGCGTCTGCATAGTGACCAGTGTGAAGCTCAATGTAAGGTGCGCCACAAGCTTTTGCCGCATCGATCTGTTGACGGTCTGCATCGATAAACAGAGATACTTTGATGCCCGCTTCGGTTAGTTTTTGCGTTGCCGCTTTCACTTTTTCAAGCTGACCAACAACGTCTAGACCACCTTCTGTCGTCAGCTCTTCACGCTTTTCTGGTACTAGGCAAACGAACTCAGGCTTAGTTTGCAATGCAATCTCAACCATCTCGTCAGTAACAGCCATTTCAAGGTTCATACGAGTTTGAATGGTTTCACGCAGAATACGAACGTCACGATCCAAGATATGGCGACGGTCTTCACGTAGGTGAATCGTAATACCGTCTGCGCCAGCACGCTCTGCGATTTCTGCTGCGTGTACCGGATCTGGGTATTTAGTACCACGCGCATTACGTAGAGTGGCAATATGGTCGATATTAACGCCTAAATAGATTGAGCTCATTTTCCATTACTCCGTGCTCTGTATGTCTGAATGAATAATTCACGACTTTTTAAAGGTTTGCCGCCAAGATACGGCTTTAAGGCCATACGTGTAAAGCGTTTCGCCGCTTTTAATTGCTCTTTAGTGACGAATCGCCGCTCACTGATTGCAATCAATTCATTCCCTAGAAATGTTAGGTTGTCGCGCCTTACCGAAGCGATGAATCCTTTTTGTTCGCGATAACGGTAAGTCATCTCAGGATCGACTGGCTCGCCTGTCCCGGCACAATGCAAGAAGTCAACGCCATACCCCATCGAAGACAAAAGGGCTAATTCAAAACGACGAAGCCCAGGCTCAGGGTTATCACTCTGAGCCAATTCCGTTAGTGCATGCAGATAATCATGAAACAGCGCAGGCATCGGTACTTCCGCCATTAACACGCGCCCGACTAATTCATTTACGTACATTGCGGAGTAAAGGTTTATCCCGAACAACGGCAAACCCAAACTGATTGGCTCAGCCTGACGTAAGGTTTTCATAGAACCTTTGCCAGACCATTTCAACAATAGCGGAGTAAAGGGCTGTAATGCCCCTTTAAGATTGGAGCGTTTGCTACGTGCGCCTTTCGCCATCAATGTGATACGGCCATATTCCTCGCTGAATACATCAAGAATTAAGCTCGATTCACTATAAGGGCGTCGGTGCAATACAAAGCAGCGTTGAAAGCCTTCTGAAGACTGGTTGCTCATTTCAATCTGTATGCCTAAGTCGGTAATAAAAAATAAGGAGCCAAGCGGCTCCTTATTTTAATCGATATTATATTTTAGTCGATGTTGGAACGAAGTGTCTTCGTTGCCAAACTTACAAGCAACCAAACTTATAGATCGTCGATGTAACCCAGTGAGCGCAGTGCACGTTCATCATCTGCCCAACCAGATTTCACTTTTACCCAAGTCTCTAGGTAAACCTTACGACCGAATAATTCTTCCATATCTAGACGCGCTTCACGACCAATGGTCTTGATCTTCTCGCCGCCTTTACCAATTACCATTTTCTTCTGACCGTTACGTTCAACAAGAATCAGGGCATTGATGTGGAAACCATCGGTTTCAGGATTGTAATCGAAACGTTCGATTTCAACAGTTACTGAGTAAGGCAGTTCTTCACCAGTAAAACGCATTAGCTTTTCACGCACGATTTCTGATGCCATGAAACGCTGAGAGCGGTCAGTAACGTACTCTTCTGGGAAGTGGTGTGTAGCTTCAGGCAAGTGGTCACGAACGTGCTTACGTAGTACGTCGATGTTCTTACCTTGCTTTGCAGAGATAGGCACAACGTCGACAAAGTCCATTTTCTTAGACATGTCCGCCATGTGCATCATCACTTCGTTACGATCTTGCACGTTGTCTACTTTGTTTACACAAAGTACAACTGGGAAGTTAGACTTCTGAAGCTTAGTTAGCACCATCTCGTCATCTTTGGTCCAATGTGTACCATCAACCAAGAAGAAGACTAGATTCACATCACTCAGAGATGAGTTAGCCGCTCGGTTCATCAAACGGTTAATCGCACGCTTCTCTTCAATGTGAAGTCCTGGTGTATCCACGTAAATCGCCTGGTAATCACCATCAGTGTCGACACCCATGATGCGGTGACGAGTTGTTTGCGGTTTACGAGATGTGATCGAAATTTTCTGCCCTAAGATTTTGTTCAGAAGTGTCGATTTACCTACGTTTGGACGACCAACAATCGCAATAAAGCCACAATGTTGGTTTTCTGGTGAAGTTGATTCACCGTTTGATGCGAAGAACGCATCGATATCGAATTCGTTATCAGCCATTCGTTAATTGCTCAAGTGCCGTTTCTGCAGCCGCTTGTTCTGCCTTGCGGCGGCTGGTGCCTTTACCGATTACAGGCTTATCCACACCTGCTACGTCACACTCAACCGTGAATTCTTGGTTGTGCGCTTCACCTTTAATATTAGTCACTGTGTAGACAGGTAGTGGTTTTCTTCTACCTTGCAGAAACTCTTGTAGGCGAGTTTTCGGATCTTTTTGTGATACGCCAGGCTTGATTGCCTCAAGACGTGAGTTGTACCAGCTCAGTACAATACCGCGTACAACTTCAATATCACTATCAAGGTAAATTGCACCAATAATGGCTTCTACCGCATCGGCTAGAATAGAGTCTCGGCGGAAACCGCCACTCTTCAATTCACCTGGACCTAATTTTAAATAATCTCCTAGATCGAATTCACGACCTAGCTCCGCCAATGTGTGCCCACGAACCAAAGTAGCGCGCATGCGACTCATGTCACCTTCGTTCACTTTCGGGAAACGATGGTACAGATCATCAGCGATGACAAAACTTAAAATTGAATCGCCCAGAAACTCAAGACGTTCATTGTGCTTGCTATTGGCGCTGCGGTGAGTCAGCGCCAAGTTGATAAGCCCAGCATCCTTAAATTGGTAGCCGAGCTTTCTCTCTAGTTTCTCAATTGGAGAATTCATACTCTCTCGATATTTAAATGGTTAGTGAATACCACCGATGCGGTTGAAACGCACACCAGTTGGAATCCAAGAAGGTAGAACGCTATCTGCGCCACGTTCAAACTCGAAGCTGATCCAAATCGCGACAGCTTTACCGACTAAGTTAGCCTCTGGAACAAAGCCCCAGAAACGACTGTCCGCACTATTATCACGGTTATCGCCCATAACAAAGTACTGACCTTGAGGTACAACCCATTCACTTGTGCCGCTACGAGGGTAGTAGTTCTCCACTCGGTTGCGGACGATAGGGTTAACCAAAATTTGATGCTCAACGTCACCCAACTTTTCATTCATCTGAATCAGAGGAATGCCATTTTGGATAAATTGGCTCTCTTCAACATTGCTCAGTTTAACTGGCTTACAAGCTGACTCACCTTTCGATTGAATACAAATTTGCTTGTCTGAAGAATAACGAACCGTATCACCAGGCAAACCAACCACACGCTTAATGTAGTCAATGTTTGGCTGTGGTGGGTATTTGAATACCACGATGTCGCCACGCTCAGGTTTACCTGTTTCGACCAACTGATGACGCCACACAGGGTCTTTCAGTCCGTAGGCGTATTTCTCCACCAAAATGAAGTCACCCACTAGTAGGGTCGGCATCATCGAGCCTGACGGAATTTGAAACGGTTCATAGATAAAAGAACGTAATACAAGTACGAATGCAATCACAGGGAAGATAGACACACTGTTCTCTACCCACCAAGGTTGGCTTTTTACTTTTTGTAGCGTCACCGCATCTAAACCATTTGCGGTTTGCGCTTGGATCTCTGCTACTTTTTCCTGACGCTTTTTCGCAAACACCAGTTTTTCCAGTAGCCAAACTACACCAGTTACCAAGGTCACGATAACTAGAATCAGTGAGAATGTATTCGCCATTAAATTCCCTTATCTAAAAATACGAAAGTGAAAGAGCCGAAACCCTTTCACTTACTTTACTATCTAACGTCTTATGACAGACAAGAGTATGAGATAGTTCAACTCTAATCTTTACCCACGTGAAGAATGGCTAGGAACGCTTCTTGAGGCAGCTCTACGTTACCGATCTGCTTCATACGTTTCTTACCTTCTTTCTGTTTCTTCAGAAGTTTCTTCTTACGGCTCACGTCACCACCGTAACATTTCGCGATTACGTTCTTACGCAGCTGTTTCACTGTTGAACGCGCGATGATGTGGTTGCCGATGGCCGCTTGAATCGCGATGTCGAACATCTGACGAGGGATGAACTCTTTCATCTTCTCAACAAGCTGACGACCACGAGTCTGAGACTGGTCTTTGTGTGTGATTAGCGCTAACGCATCTACTTTGTCACCGTTCAGTAACACGTCTACACGTACCATGTTCGATGTTTCAAAGCGTTGGAAGTTGTAATCCAGTGATGCGTAACCACGTGATGTAGACTTCAGACGGTCGAAGAAGTCCAATACGACTTCCGCCATTGGGATGTCGTAAGTAATTGCAACCTGGTTACCGTGGTAAACCATATCTACCTGAGTACCACGCTTCTCAACACACAGTGTGATTACGTTACCTAGGTAATCCGCAGGTACTAGGATGTTACAACGCGCGATAGGCTCACGGATTTCCTCAATGTCGTTAACCGCTGGCAGTTTTGCTGGGCTATCAACATACATTGTCTCACCGTTAGTTTGCTCTACTTCGTAAACTACCGTTGGTGCCGTTGTAATTAGGTCTAGATCGTATTCACGCTCAAGACGCTCTTGGATGATTTCCATGTGTAGCATGCCAAGGAAGCCACAACGGAAACCAAAACCTAGTGCTGCTGAGTTCTCTGGCTCGTAGAATAGCGATGCATCGTTCAGGCTTAATTTACCTAGTGCGTCACGGAAGTTTTCGTAATCATCAGAAGATACAGGGAACAGACCCGCGTATACCTGAGGTTTTACTTTCTTAAAGCCTGGAAGTGGCTTATCACTACCGTTTTTCGATAGCGTCAGCGTATCACCTACTGGTGCGCCTAGAATGTCTTTGATACCACAAACAACCCAGCCTACTTCACCTGTATTGAGAACATCAGTGTCTACTTGCTTAGGAGTAAAGATACCTAGACGGTCTACACCCCAAGTTTGGCCTGTGCTCATTACTTTGATCTTGTCGTTTTTCTTCAGTGAGCCGTTTTTAATACGAACTAAAGACACAACACCAAGGTAGTTATCGAACCATGAATCGATGATCAGCGCTTGAAGTGGCGCTTCTGGATCACCTTCTGGTGCAGGAATTGCTGATACGATGTTTTCTAGAACGTCTTCAACACCTAGACCTGTCTTTGCAGAACAGCGGGTTGCTTCCATTGCATCGATACCAACGATTTCTTCAATTTCTTCCGCTACACGCTCAGGATCGGCTGCTGGTAGGTCAATCTTGTTCAAGATTGGCACAACTTCAAGATCCATTTCGATCGCGGTGTAACAGTTAGCAAGCGTTTGAGCTTCAACACCCTGACCTGCGTCAACCACCAGTAGCGCACCTTCACAAGCGGCTAGAGAACGTGATACTTCGTACGCAAAGTCAACGTGTCCCGGAGTATCGATGAAGTTCAGCTGGTACGTTTCGCCGTCTTTAGCGGTGTAGTTTAGCGTCACACTCTGAGATTTAATGGTGATACCACGCTCACGTTCAAGATCCATAGAATCAAGAACCTGTGCGGCCATTTCACGATCGCTTAATCCACCACAAACTTGGATTAGACGGTCAGATAGGGTCGACTTACCATGGTCGATGTGGGCGATAATCGAAAAGTTACGAATGTGCTTCATAGATTTATGGGTGACTAACTCTTTACAAATAGGGAAATAAGAAAGCTGTCGTTTGACGGCATTTCAATCAAGTTGGCAGATTCTACCCAATTTCGTTAACGGGCGCACCTTATTTAGAGTGTAGGACTCATTGAATGGGCTCACCAAGAACTCGAATCAAAGTAACCTGGCGTTTTGACTCATCTTCGAGTGGGCGTGATACGCGTTTAGCAAGCCACATACCACCAGCAGCAAATAATACCGAAGATAGAATGATGATTCCCTCACCACCTGAAGTAAGAGGAGCCAAAAAGAAGTGGCCGATAATAGCGCCAATAATCAAACCAAATAGCGGAAGGAGATACACTGCCATAGCAGACTTGATAAGGCTTGATTCAGGAAAGCCTATTTCTACCACCTGACCAACTTTGACAGACTTTGGCGTGCGTAAATGCCACGAAAGTGTTTTGTTACCAATCGCTTTGGTTACCACACCAGTGCCACAACTTTTTTGCGATGAACAGCTGCTACAACTGGTCTGTTGCTCACAGCTGAGATCGACATCGTATTGCTGGCCGTGACGGTGCACTCCCGTCACGGTAGCAAGTGCAGTCATCATGGTTGTTCACTCTTTGTTACATCAAAAGTAACAGATTGAGCGATTCTTTGCGCCGTTGCAGGAGGAATATCACCTACAACGGAAATTTCATGATCACCGTTAATGAAGCTATGCAATGTACGACGCCCCTGACGAACCAACTGCCCCTTTAAAGAGTGTTGATCTTTCTTGGCAACATACACCGAGAAGTTGAATAAGCCATCAGAATATAATTGGCTTTCCACCATTTGGTCTGTCACAGCCATACGGTAGCGATTAAGCTCATTTGGCTCAAAACCTTCTGGTGTCCAACCGACATGCCAATTGCTCGTACCTATATCACCTTTAGGCATAGTCAGTACCGCTGGCAATTGAACATCTTGTAACCCACTCATTAACTCGGCAATCTTCGGATTTACCGTGTAAGAAATCGCCCTGTACTGCTCAAGCATCTCACCATCACGATCGACTAAATCTGCACGCAGAGGCAATTTACTTTTCTCATCGATCCAAAGCACATATGAATAACGTAAGCCATCTTTCGGTACGATTCTAAGAACTTGAGTAGGTACACCTGCTTCTCTTGCTCGCCCTATTTGTACATAGTCATAATACAAATTGAGTTCATCGATATTAGTGTTCAGCATCGGCATGATCGGCGCCACCATTTTACCGGATTCAATGGTAAATGGCTCTGCACCAGTCTCGACATAGCTGACTTCTCGCCCACGTCTAATCACTTCACGTACAGGCCCACTTAGATAAACTAAGTGAGCATATTGCTCTTCGCCATGTGGTGCATGACGATACAACAAAGGCTCAATGCTGTTCTTTTTGATAAGGATGTATGAGAGCTCGTAGCTTAGGGTTTGGCTCGCTTCGCTCATTTGATGCAATAAAGCCTCCGCTGGCTTATCACCAGCAAAGGCTTGTGGAGTCATCATACTGAACAGAGCGCAAGCGCTGATCAGAAGTTTCTTCATTCAATATCCGGAGTCAGGGAAGCACCTTGTTCAGAAGCTTCACTGTTAATTCTTAACTGCAATTCGTAGTCACGCAGCATAGCATGAACTCGTTTACGTTGCTCTTGCATGTTCGCTTCACCGACAGAGCGCTCAACCGATTCACGAGTCAAACTCACAGGCTCTGCACTGCCAGCAAATGGAATAGTCTGCAAGACTGGTAACTGTTCAGCTTGTGGAAGTGACGGATCGCTTCCCCCATACTGCTGAACACCGAGTATCACCGCTAAAGAAACACATGCAGCCACAGCAACTTGACCAAACTGCGTTAGCCACGCAGGAAGTTGGCGTTTCGCTTTTTGTGGATCTGGTTGCGACTCTTTTGGTGCGTCGTTAATTGAAATTACGTTGGCACTGTGCGTATCGATGGCACGATGTGCTGGCTCATCTTCTAACGCTAACGCTACGCTTTCAGCAATATTCCACTCAGGTTTAGCCGGAGCTTCACCTCGCATGACATCACCAATCAGATGATAGTGTTGCCAAGCCTCTAGACTATCATGGTCTTGCTCTATCTCTTTGATAAGAGCCTTATCGACCAGTTCACCATCCATGAGAGCTGAAAGTTTTTCTTTGTCAGCCATTGTTTTCACCATAGTTAACTTGTACTAGCGCTGTAAAAGAGGTTTGATTTTCTTTTCCACCGCTTCACGAGCACGGAAGATACGAGAGCGTACCGTTCCCACCGGGCAATCCATTACTTCAGCAATTTCCTCATAACTTAAGCCATCTAGCTCGCGTAGAGTCATTGCTGTCTTTAAATCTTCAGGTAAAGCTTCAATTGCACTGAACACTACCCGTTGCAATTCTTTGGACAACGTTAAGTTCTCAGGGTTCGAAATTTCTTTTAAAGCGTTACCTGTCTCATAAAATTCAGCTTCTTCAGCATCAACATCTGTCGCTGGAGGTCTGCGCCCCTGAGCTACGATGTGATTTTTCGCAGTATTCACAGCAATGCGGTACAGCCATGTATAGAACGCACTTTCTCCACGAAAACTCGGGATAGCTCGGTAAGCTTTAATAAATGCTTCTTGTGCTACATCTGGAACATCACCAGGATTACTGACGTATCTGGAAATAAGGTTACATACCTTGTTCTGGTACTTAGTTACCAGCAGGTTGAATGCTTGCTTATCGCCATTCTGAACTCGCTCAATCAATACTTGATCGGTCAGCTGCTCGTTCATTCGAGCGGATACTCCTATTTGTTATGCCCCTACTCTTCTCAGATATGGGTACTAATTATGCAAAACGTAGTATTGACACCACTGCTTACTTGAGCACTATTGTGACTCTTATGTGAATGAGAAGTTCCATGGTTTTTCAATTTTTTCGTCATGGTAATTTCACAACGTGATGTCGATATCCTATTACGCTCCCAAAGCCCTGCTTACGTAATGCGCTAACAGGCATGCATCTGAGTGTGACTTGGGTATAATGGATGAACTTTACCCTAGATTGTGCTGGGTCAAGTTCAGAAAAGCAATGGCGTTGACAAACTATTACTTTTCATTTGCATAGCTAAAGCAAATAAGGCGAGACCTAAAATTAGACAGCGTCCACGCCAGTGATTACAAACGAAAAGTGAGTAGTTACGTAACGAAAGAAGAGTGGCTAAAGCCACCAATAGTATTTGCAATGAATTTAGCCTTTGGCGACGGATGTCGTAAACATGGAATGCACATGAAGTGCAAACAATACACAAGGTAACCCTTTTACCTTAGCTTGGGATCAGAATAGTTTTATGAACATGAACCGTGAACACGAATGTGATGTGTTAGTGGTAGGGAGTGGTGCCGCAGGCTTGTCGTTAGCATTGCGAGTTGCCAACCACTGTAAGGTTATAGTATTGAGTAAAGGCCCACGTAGTGAAGGCGCTACGTATTATGCTCAAGGCGGTATCGCAGCAGTATTCGATGAATCCGATACTATCGAATCTCATGTAGAAGACACCCAAATCGCGGGTGACGGTATCTGTGATGAAGATACTGTAAAGTTTATTGCTGAAAATTCCAAAGAGTGTGTTCAGTGGTTAATCGATGGCGGTGTGCCATTCGATCGCGAAGAGGATGACTCTGACGATGAGCCTCGCTATCACTTAACTCGTGAGGGAGGCCACAGTCGCCGCCGTATTTTGCACGCAGCCGATGCGACAGGTATGGCAATGCAAACCTCATTGCAAGATAACGCACATAATCACCCAAATATTCATGTCTTTGAGCGTCATAATGCGCTCGACTTAATCACCGAAGATAAAGTCGGGGGTGACAAAAACAAAGTTATCGGTGCGTATATTTGGAACCGAAACAAAGAACAGGTGGAAACCGTACGCGCAAAATTTGTCGTACTTGCGACAGGTGGTGCTTCAAAGGTTTACCAATACACCTCTAACCCAGATGTCTCCTCCGGTGATGGCATTGCCATAGCATGGCGCGCTGGTTGCCGTGTCGCAAACATGGAGTTCAATCAATTCCATCCAACTTGTCTTTACCACCCAGAAGCGCGTAACTTCTTGCTGACAGAAGCACTGCGTGGTGAAGGTGCGTACTTACGTCGCCCAGACGGCTCCCGATTTATGCCAGACTTCGATGAGCGTAAAGAGCTTGCGCCACGTGACGTGGTTGCTCGCGCTATCGACTTTGAAATGAAGCGATTGGGTGCAGACTGCATGTATCTCGACATCAGTCACAAACCAGCAGACTTTATTACCAAGCACTTCCCAACCATCTATTCTCGATTGATGGATTTGGGCATTGATATGACCAAAGAGCCGATCCCAATTGTCCCTGCTGCACACTACACTTGCGGTGGTGTAATGGTCGACCAAAACGGTCATACCGATCTAAAGAACCTATACGCAATTGGTGAAGTGAGCTATACCGGCTTACACGGCGCAAACCGCATGGCCTCAAATTCTCTCTTAGAGTGTGTGGTATACGCATGGTCTGCCGCAAAAGATATTCTTAAGCACCATACAAAGGTACAGATCGCAACAACACTACCATGCTGGGATGAAAGCCAAGTCACAAACAGTGATGAAGAAGTCATTATCCAACACAACTGGCATGAGCTGCGCCTTTTCATGTGGGATTACATGGGCATCGTACGCACTGATAAACGTTTAGAGCGTGCACTGCGCCGCATTCAGATGCTGCAGCAAGAAACTCACGAGTACTACAGCCACTTCCGCGTATCAAACAACTTGCTAGAACTGCGTAATCTATTACAAGTTGCAGAATTGATGGTTCGTTGTGCTATGCAGCGTAAAGAAAGCCGAGGCCTACACTACACCCTAGACTATCCAAATCAATTAGAAGATAGTGGCCCAACAATTCTAACTCCAAACAAATAGCACTAAGCGGGAGCTTCGGCTCCCCTTTTCCACTGTTTCAAAACCAAGCATAGTTGACGATATTGCTGTTCTTCACATCCATCTCGCCATATATTCACCCGCATACCACACTCAGTGACAAACGTGACTTTGAGCACTTTGGCTGACAGATCAACTTTCACCAATGAAGACGTTGATTTTTCACATCTCACCACTCCATTTCGATGAACAAACCACTGTCCCAAACTAGGTTTCACCACAAAGCCTGAACGAGACTGATATTGAAAAATCACTAGTAACAAATAGATAGATAAAGAAAGAGGAATATTAGAAAGGACAGTCGCCCAAACCAAACCAGATAAAACCATCAGATCTAAGATTTGGGCGTTTAAAGAGGAGGTAACCGTGCAATTAACGAACTTTGCTGAGGTTGTGAGCGACAATTTTATCAACCATCGACGCATGACCCAAGTTTTCACTACGACCATGCCCCATTACCCAAGTAAACAGATCCGGATCATCACATTCTAGTAGTGAGACAAAATCACGCTGTTCTTGCTCATTCAGTGCGTCAAAACACTCTTCAAAAAACGGCATAATCACCACGTCAAGCTCAAGCATGCCACGACGACAAGCCCATTTAATACGCGCCTTTTCTTCCGCAGTGTACATTCAGTATTCCTTCATAGATGTGTTGTTCTTAGTGCGGAGTGTAACAAGGGATGTTCTACGTCACTAGTGTGCGGGTCACAATATATCGCCAAGCGACCACAAATCCTGATCGTATTTAATAAACAAACGTTCAGCGAAGCCAAACACCTTTAATTTGTATGGGTATACCTAAGTGATTTCGGTTTACATTGAAAGCTGACAAATACCGTTTCTGCAATTAACATAGCTGAAAAATATCTTCAAAAGGCATTGTAAACATGGAATGGCAAACTCGCTTTTCACCACTCAACCTATCGACACAAGACGCGCTTCCTGAGCTGTCTATCTCGCTACTGGATAACCTTGGCATGATCACCATGATTGGGGACGATAAAAAGTCATACCTACACGGTCAAGTTACCTGCGATGTGGTCTCTCTTGAGAAAGACCAATCAACGCTAGGCGCACACTGTGATGCGAAAGGTAAAGTGTGGAGTGTCTTCCGCCTATTCCATCACAACAATGGCTACGCAATGGTTCAGCCAAAATCAGCGATTGAAGTTGAACTAACAGAAATCAAAAAGTACGCCGTGTTTTCAAAAGTAACCATCGAAGAATCAAGCGAAATAATTCTGGGCGTTGCGGGCGAGAATGCTGACGTGTTTATCTCTACTTTAAATGCAGAAGCTGGCGACGTCCGCGCTATTGAAGGCGGCACCGCAGTAAAAGTGGCACAAAATCGCTGGCTACTAGTACTAACAGCAGAAGCAGCGCAATCAGTAGTGGAAGGCAGTCAAGCAACACTGACTACTCATGAACTTTGGACACGTTTCAATATTGAAGCAGCATTGCCATACGTGGCAGCAAGCGCGCAAAACGAGCACATCCCACAAGCACTAAACGTGCAAGTGCTAGGCGGCATCAGCTTTACGAAAGGCTGCTACACGGGTCAAGAAACCGTAGCGCGCGCGAAATACCGCGGCACCAACAAACGTGCAATGTACATTGTTAAAGGTGCAACCGCGGAAGCCTTAGGTGAAGGTGCGATTGAATTGGAGCGTAGCGTGGGTGAAAACTGGCGCTCAGTAGGCGCGTTACTCACGCATTACCAATTCAGCGACAATCAAGCAATGGGTCTCATTGTATTGCCAAACAACCTTGACGGTGACACTCGTCTCCGCTTGGTTGATCAGCCTGAGTGTGAATGGGAAATCGCAGCGCTACCGTACAGCCTTGACGATGAGTAATACTATTCATACCCCTTTGATGCAGTTTTTAGCGGATCAGAACATCGAGTTCCGCCTTCTTCCTCATCAAAGACCCGCAACGACAATTGAGGATGCCGCGCAACAACGCGGTATTCGCCCCTCTCAAATGGTCAAAGCGATCCTTTTGCGCGATATGGGTAACCAATATGCGCTCGCCTGTGCGCCTGGTGATCGCAGCGTCGATCCAAAAAAAGTACGCGCGCTGCTGCAATGCCGTCGTATGACGTGTGTTGATCAAGCGGATGTAGAAGCCATTACCGGATACAAGATTGGCACTGTCACACCACTGTTATTAAAACGCTATATGCCAATTGTGTTTGATCCTAGTTTGCAGGAAGAGCAAGAGATCACTATCAGCAGTGGTGATCGTATGGCAGGTTTAGCACTGTCCATCGACGATCTTATCCATCTGTGCCAACCAACCATGGCTGATATTTGTCGCTAAATCGCATAACTCATGTAATAGAACACAGAGTTATCAAAACTACGTGATCTCACTCATATCTCCTCGAATACAGATGGGAATTTTTAGTCATTTCTAAAACATAAATAGTCACAAATAAAAAACTCGTATATGCTGAATTTGTTGGTTATGTTTTCAACAACAACCTAACCAATAAAAGTGAACCTGCTGACCAGATGACAATGTTCATCAAGCCAGGTATCCACTTTTGTGTAATGCATCTGTGACTATTCGCCCGCTATGCGGGCTTTTTTTTGAACTTACACTCACTTTCTATCTCTAATTCTATAAATAATAAACGTTTGCTATGTGAATACCTGTGAACTTGGCTCGCACTAATGACGGATTTGAAGCCTTCAGCAAACAATCATTTCCCTTCTATTCTTAATTCTGTAACAAAGCTATTGCTTAATGCTCACACTTGAAGGAGAAAAGAAAACAAGTTGGTTCCGGCGTACCTGTTTTTTTGGGGTAACCCTCACGTTAAATAAGATATGACACTGTCAAATTGTCGATGACAGCACAAATATCTAAAGCCATCGTTCTAACCTGTACTTAATACCATTGCTGTCACAATAATTTTTGCGTCAGAAAAGTAGAATACTAACGCTAGGTAAGAGATAAGGAAGAGTAAATATGAGACTGTTTAAGCGCTATACACCAGGTATGATTGCTAAACACATAAGTCGTCTTTTTAAGGGAAGAATCTATATTTACGGAGTCGGTAAATTCGAGTTTGATAACGGAAAATTGATGCTACCAGAGAAAGCTGAGAGGCGTCACTTTCAGGCAGTAAAAGAGATCAACCAAGAAATTATGAAGCTCAGATGCGCCTACGCTTAGCTAAAACATCGATGTAATAAGAAAGGCTGGATAAACCAGCCTTTTTTGTGTCTTTCGTTCGTCACGCAATATGCGTTGTTATTGACGAGCCAGTTCCGGCAAATTGCCTTTCAAACCCAATGCACGCTTCATGATTTCATCTTTTGCGC
Organism: Vibrio sp. WZ-1; assembly: GCF_052037695.1. Classification (NCBI taxonomy): domain Bacteria; kingdom Pseudomonadati; phylum Pseudomonadota; class Gammaproteobacteria; order Vibrionales; family Vibrionaceae; genus Vibrio; species Vibrio sp. WZ-1. The sequence continues at coordinate 360,598 of NZ_JBQEQR010000076.1, forward strand.
CAGGTAGTTGCCCTGCTAAGCTCAAACCAATACCTCGCACTAGCTTCTTGGCTGGGTTCTCACCTGAGAACAGATCGCGAAAGCCCTGCATTGCCGCTATCATCTTTGCCGCTTCAGCTTTACGCCAGCGTTCGTAACCACGTAGGTTACGTTTAGATCCAATGTCTTGCCCTTGTTTCCACAACGCCAACACTTCTTGTGCCAAGCTAGCTGCATCCAATAAACCAAGGTTTACACCCTGCCCTGCAAGTGGGTGAATGGTATGTGCAGCATCGCCAACTAACGCCACGCGCTCAACCACAAAGTCACGTGCATAACGCATCTTAAGTGGGAACGCTGCACGTTTACCAACCACTTCACACAAACCTAAACGCACATCGAATTCGCTGGTTAGTGCTTTATTGAACTCTTGTTCACTCATCGCGAGTAATTGATCAGCACGATTTGGATCAGTAGACCAAACAATCGAGCTCATACGTGGATCAGACATCGGAAGGAACGCCAATGGACCATGCGGTGTAAAGATCTGACGCGCAACGCTGTTGTGCGGGTCAGCGGTTTTTACGTTCGCCACAAGTGCACTATGACCGTAATCCCAATGCGTCAACGGGATATCCATTTGGTTACGCAGCCAAGAGTTTGCGCCATCTGCACCAACGACCAACTTAGCGGTCATAGCTTGACCATTGTCGAGCGTTAACCAGCTTTCTTGCTCCCCCACAGCGAGGGTTGCACAACGTGCTGGCATAAATAGGGTAACGTTATCTAGCTTTTCCACTTGCTCTAACAACGCTAATTGAATTACTCGGTTTTCAACGATATGACCAAGATCTGGCTGAGCCATACTTTGCGCATCAAACGCAATATTTGCGAAGCTATCTTGCTCCCACACTTCCATTGCGTAGTACGGAGCAGCACGACGTTGCTCGATACCTTGCCATGCACCTAACTTACGCAGCATCGTTTCACTAGAGCGGCTCAGCGCGGATACACGAACATCAGGTAGTTCATGCAACCTCTCGTCAGGCACAGAGCCTTCAATTACGGCTACACGTAGGTCACTATCTTTAAAAGCGGCGGCCAATGCTAAACCTACCATTCCACCACCGATGATGGCGATATCTACACTTTGCATCATTGCTTTTTGTTACCTAATTCGTTGCCGTTTATCGTTTCACTAGACCAAGCGTGTGGCGTAGCAACGGCTGCTTAAAAGTAGAAAGGTTATCCATCGTTGCGAGAGCAAGGTTACGCCCAATTCGCATCGCGGGTAAATCATTTGAGAAAATATGCACCAGGGAACTGGTTAACCAAATCGTTTCGCTGCGATCGGCTTCACGGCGCTGGCTAAATCGCATCAAACCTTGGTAACGCCCCACATCTTCACTTTGTTTAACGATCTCTTCCGCTAACGATGCCACATCACGAATACCAAGGTTGAAGCCTTGCCCTGCAATTGGATGAAGGGTTTGCGCTGCATTGCCGACAATAGCAAAGCGGTGCGAAATGTTTTGCTTACGATGACGCATAACAAGTGGATAGCTCGCGCGCTGTCCGACTTTCTGCATTGCCCCTAAACGCCAGCCAAAATCGTTCTGTAGGCGCTTAATGAATTCGACATCAGATAAGTTCACAACGGTTTGCGCTTCTTCTGGACGCAAGCACCACACTAGCGACATGCGGTTGTCACTCATCGGCAACAGCGCGACAGGACCATTCTCTGTAAAGCGTTCAAAAGCGCGACCTTGATGAGGCTCTTGCGTCACGATATTCGCAATCACTGCCACTTGGTCGAAATCATGTTCAGACAACTCTAGACCGATTTGCTGACAACATTGCGACACTGCGCCATCGGCAGCAACCAGCAACTTGGCTTCCAGCTTCTCACCACTGCTCAGTTCAATGTGTGCTTTGTCCTGCTCACGTTCGATGTTCGCAACCGAATCAGGGCAAAACAAAGTAATCGCTTCACTCTTATCCAGAAGCTCTTGGTAGACTCGACCGACGTCAGCAAGTTCCACTACATAGCCAAGCGCTTCAACACCCACCTCATGCTTATCAATTTCAGTCATGCCCGCATGAGAGCGGTCAGAAACGTGAATGTGTTCAATCGGGGTTGCACAAGGCTCAATAGCTAGCCATAACTGCAAGTGGCGCAGAATATTGACCGTGCCGTAAGACAAGGCAATCGAGCGTGAATCAAATCCCGGATGCTCATCCGACTGGGTTTTAAACGGCTCGACTACTGCAATTTTCAGTTCGCCTTGGGATAAACGATCGATTGCTAACGCAAGCGTGGTACCTGCCATGGCACCACCAGCAATTACAACGTCATATTGCCTCATGCTAACCTCTAGAAGCTATTCGATGATAGGAAACGATGCGATTAATGAATCGTCGGTTTGTTTTCGTTGTTATCCGGACGAGCCCCGAATTCAGCATGAATAGTAAGTACGCACGCTTTTACGTGTTCAATCACTTGTTCAAGCAATTGAGCTTGCTCACCTAGATCATCATCTTCATCAATGCCTAACTTGGCAATTTCTTCTAGATCAGCCAATGCTTCTTTTACGTCATCGGATGCTTTGTTCAGTGCAATGCCCGCCAAACCAAGGCCAGATATAAAGTGATTAACAAAATCAGATACGCCATCTGCTAAAGCAAATAAACCTTCTTCACCTACTTCATCAGGAAGCAGCAAAGATAACTCCATTGAGGTACCAGTGAGTTCACCTGCGGTCACTTTGAATATGCTTTGCGCTAACGCAAGTGCTGTGGTTGGCCAGCCCATGCCTTCGTTGGTGTAATCAAATAAAATAGGTTGCCAGGTTTGATCGTTAATCGCCAATCCACCACTTAGCATACCAACAAGTAAACCGTGTAATTCTGCCGGTGTAACAGCAAGACTTGCAGTACTTAGTTCAGCAGCAATGGATTGGTATTCAGGAAGGGTGATTTCACTCATAATCTTGGCTCATTCTTCATAATCGTCTTTTGATATATCCTACCATCAAGCATAGTTCGCTGAAACGGCAATCAATTTCAAATTTGACCAGCATTTATCCAATTTGCCCATTTCCTGTGTCATCACATCATCATTTAACAAACTAACGAGGGAAATGCTTGAATCTTAATAGAGGTTTTCCTATAGTTTCCCACTCGGTAGTTGTAGACAACATTACCTTAGATAGCGTGATAACAGAGTTTATTCATCATGAACAACCAAGCGGTCGACGTTGAAATTCTTGGCAAAATGACACGAGTGAATTGTCCTGCTGGACAAGAAGAATCACTCATTGCTGCGGCAAAAGATCTCGATCGTCGATTGAACGAGATGAAAGAACGTACTAAGGTAAGCAATGAAATTCAGCTACTGACTTTTGCTGCGTTGAACATTAGCCACGAGCTTCAAACCAAATCCTATGAAGCCAACGGCCATCAGCAAGAAATCACAGAGCGAATGGAAGAGCTCACTGCATCTTTAGATGATGCACTTAGCAAAGTAAAGCAAGGACAGCAGTAATTACCAAATTTACCCTGGGGTGTTCGTCAGCAGGATTTAAGTCCCTGAGCCGATAAGCAATACCAAAGGGTTAGTACTTGATAGCTATTGAGCAAGCTTGGCATGCACCGAGAAGCCTACGGTTATCATTGCTGATCCGCCTTGAACCAGCTGGTTCAAGGGCCACAATCCTCAACGGCACCCTGGGGTATCCTTTCTATGTCAGACCTATCTCGACAAGACTTCCGAAAACTCATTCGCAAAAAACGCAATGCACTATGCAGTGATACCCAGTTCCAAGCTGGACTTGATCTCCTTAGTCAGTTCTCACAACTGCCTGAAATTCAAAGTGCACAACACATTGCAATTTACCTTTCCGCAGATGGAGAGTTAGATACTAAGCCTCTCATTGAATGGCTATGGCAGCAGGGTAAGTCGATTTACTTGCCTGTGATTCATCCTTTCTCCAAAGGTCAGTTACTCTTCTTGCAGTATTTAAGTGACGATCAGTTGGTATACAACAAATACGGAATCTTAGAACCTGCACTTGATATCCGCCATATCAAACCAGTTCGTGAGCTCGATTTAATCTGCACACCTTTGGTGGGGTTTGATAGTGTGGGCCATCGCCTTGGTATGGGCGGAGGCTACTACGACCGCACACTCGCACGCTGGTTTAGCACTGGCGAAGGTGCAAAACCAATCGGTATCGCCCACGATTGTCAGCATGTTGAGCGCTTACCAATAGAGAGTTGGGATATCCCTTTGCCAAAGATCGTGACACCAAGCCAAATCTGGCAATGGGAAATCTAACACGTTACCGCTATAATCACGCCGCAAACGTTAAAGAACATCTATGCAGGAGATAGGCATGACTCAAGATGAAATGAAGAAAGCGGCTGGTTGGGCAGCACTTAAATATGTTGAAAAAGGCAGCATTGTCGGTGTTGGTACTGGCTCTACCGTGAATCACTTCATCGATGCCCTAGGTAGCATCAAAGACGATATTAAGGGCGCAGTATCTAGTTCTGTCGCTTCTACTGAGCGTCTAAAAGAACTCGGTATTGAAGTTTACGAGTGTAACGATGTAGCTAAGCTAGATGTCTACGTTGATGGTGCAGATGAAATCAATGCAGCCCGTGACATGATCAAAGGCGGTGGTGCAGCACTAACTCGTGAAAAAATCGTTGCCGCGATTTCAGACAAATTCGTATGTATCGTTGACGGCACAAAAGCAGTTGACATACTTGGCCAATTCCCACTTCCTGTAGAAGTTATCCCAATGGCACGCTCTTACGTTGCTCGCGAGTTGGTGAAGCTAGGTGGTGATCCTGCATACCGTGAAGGTGTTATCACTGATAACGGCAACGTGATTCTAGACGTACACAACATGCAAATCACCAATCCAAAAGAGATGGAAGACAAAATCAACGGCATTGCTGGTGTAGTAACGGTTGGTCTATTCGCTCACCGTGGTGCTGATGTAGTTATCACAGGCACACCAGAAGGTGCAAAAATAGAAGAATAAATCATTAGATGATCTAAATTTTCTGTTATTTCATTACAGACGGCGCCCTAGGGCGCCGTTTTTTCTTCCTTTTTCTAAGAAAAGCATGCCTTATTCCGTAATTTTCTTACCCAAAGTAAATTTTTTTTGTTACTTTATTGAACAGAAGACGCACAAGGAAACGTTTGTCTTCCGACAAAACTGTTAATTATCCCCTTTTTAGTAGTTTTGCTTTATGTGCGCCACATTAGCCCACCTTTCCATTTAAGGACGAGAAAAATGGCCAAAGTTTCACTGGAAAAAGAAAAGATTAAGATCCTCTTATTAGAGGGACTCCACCCTTCTTCAGTTGAAGTTCTTCAAGCAGCTGGTTATAGCAACATTGAATATCACAAAGGCTCCCTTTCGGAAGAAGAACTGATCGAAGCCGTTAAAGACGTGCATTTCATCGGTATCCGTTCCCGAACTAACCTATCGGAAGAAGTGATCAATGCGGCGAATAAACTGGTTGCGATTGGCTGTTTTTGTATCGGTACTAACCAAGTTGATCTAAGTGCAGCGTCAAAACGCGGTATCCCTGTATTTAATGCACCGTTCTCAAATACACGTAGTGTAGCTGAACTAGTACTTGGGCAAATTTTACTGCTTCTGCGTGGCATTCCGGAAAAGAATGCACTAGCACACCGCGGTATCTGGAAGAAGAGTGCTGACAGCTCATACGAAGCGCGCGGTAAACGTCTGGGCATCATCGGTTATGGTCACATTGGTACTCAGCTAGGTATTATCGCCGAAAACTTGGGCATGCGTGTCTACTACTATGATATCGAAAACAAGCTATCACTAGGTAATGCGACACAGGTTCACACAATGAGCGAATTACTCAATAAGTGTGACGTTATTTCTCTTCATGTTCCGGAAACTCCAGAAACCAAGAATATGATGGGTGAAGAGGAGTTTGCTCGAATGAAGCCAGGAGCGATCTTTATCAACGCTGCTCGCGGTACCGTAGTTGATATTCCTGCACTATGCCATAGCCTAGAGTCTGGCCATGTATCGGGAGCCGCAATTGATGTGTTCCCTGTCGAGCCAAAAACCAATAAAGATGCATTTGAATCGCCACTACAAAAGTTCGACAACGTTATCTTAACACCGCACGTAGGTGGCTCAACACAAGAAGCACAAGAGAATATCGGTGTCGAAGTTGCTGGCAAACTGGCGAAATACTCAGACAATGGTTCAACGCTATCAAGCGTGAACTTCCCAGAAGTATCATTGCCTGAGCACCGTGAATGTTCACGTCTATTGCACATCCACAAGAACCGCCCAGGTATCTTGACGCAAATTAACACCATCTTCGCAGAAGAAGGTATTAACATCGCAGGTCAGTACTTACAAACGGCAGCAGAGATCGGCTATGTGGTTATCGACGTTGAGACATCTCGCGCAGAAGAAGCACTAGTGAAACTAAAAGGTATCGAAGGCACAATTCGTGCTCGTATCCTTCACTAAGGGTATCTTGAACAAATACAAAAGGCAGGGAAATCCCTGCCTTTTTTCATTTTGTTCATCAGTACTGACTTGAGTACTATTTCAGTCTGTAAATCACATCCACTTGATCACGAATCACAAGTGTCGAGTCTTGATAGCTATTCGAGCTTTGCTTCGCATCCATCGCCATTGAACGCATTAAAATTGGCTGTCCATTCATTTGGTTGTATGAAATCTGCCAAACGTCACCAAGTTTCTTTTCAAATCCAACCGCTAGTGATGACGCTTTTTCTTTTGCGTCTTTAATCGCCGCCATACGAGCCTTTTGTTGATACTCAGACTGATTACTCACTTTCAATTGAATGTTATCAACTTGGTTGATACCAGACTCTAACGCCATATCCAGGTATTTATTCAGGTTTGCTAAATCATTGACGTTTACATTGATGCTGCGTGATGCTCGATACCCAACAAGTTCTGCTTTACCCGATTTAGGGTAATGATATTGCGGCGCCAAATATAGATTCGAACTCGTCACATTGTCTTTTGAAAGACCTGCATCAGATAACTTTTTCAAGAACTCATCAACCGATTTGTCGACTGACTGCTTTGCTTGTTCAGCCGTCATTGTCGTATCAACAACTTTTACCGAAAAAGTAGCCATATCAGGGGCAGCAACCACCTCACCATATCCAGTGGTGGTTACATGAGCAAACTCTGGTGCGTTCGCAAAAACAGATAAACTAGTTAAGCTTAATGCTGATGCGAGCAGGTAAGACGAAAGTTTCATTATACAAATCCATCCATATCAATATGGCTTCATCATAGGTAATTCTGACGAATATCCAAGCACCATCAAGCACTTCTAACACAATCCTGACTCAGTAAACAACATGTTACTGAGGCAAATTATGTTGCGCATATGACACAATCGCATTCGAGATTTCTTGAAGAACCCCTGTCTCTAATTGCCAGTGGTGCCAATAAATCCGATATGACATCAAGAAGCCCGGTGTTATATCGATGAGCTCACCTTTCTCTAGTTCATCAGTGATCTGCAAGCGCGGAATCAAACAATATGCGACGCCAGCCAACGCCATTTTGAGAAATGCTTCTGAGCTACTGATATTGTGGTGAATTACGCTATCTGGCCTGACATTAAAGTGCTCCGTAAGGAATTTCTTATGTAGATCATCATACTGGTCATAAGACACCGCTGGTGCTTTTGCTAAGGTTTGATTGTTTACACCTTCAGAGAAATAGCGTTGATAAAACTCAGGGTTGGCGACACAAACATAATCAATGCGCCCAAGATAGTCAGCTCGACAACTAGGGATGGCTTGAGACTCCAAACTGATCGCCCCCGCTACTTCGCCACTTCTGAGTTTTTCAATTGAGCGAGACTCTCCGTAGATAGTCAGCTTGAGCTCCACTTGGCGATACTTCATCACATCCTGCAATGCCGGTAATAACCAAGTAGCTAAACTGTCAGCATTGGTCGCCAGTGAAAGTTGTACAGGACGTGTCGACGTGTCGTTTTTCAGCTCAGGAAGAATTTCATGTTCCAAAAGCCTTACACGACGGTAAAGCCCAAGTAACTTCTTACCAATAGGAGTTGGCTTGGGTGGCTGCTCCCGGATAAGTACTGGCTGAGCAAGGTATTTCTCAAGTTGTTTAATACGTTGCGAGATCGCGGATTGCGACACAAACAGGTGCTCCGCGGCGCGGTCAAAACTACCTTGATGCACTACGGCATCTAGGGCTTCTATCCACTTATAATCTAATCCTCGCACGCGCTATTTCCTCCTTTAAAACCTCAAACCCAGCCAGATAAGAACTGCTAATAATATATTAAAATCATTAATTATACTTATTTAGTTAAAAGATTTATCTTCCTCTCCTCTGTTGTTTTATTGCTAAATTTTTTGAGGTGAGCTGTGAGTTTGTGGGTGTTATTACAAGGATTTGGTTTGGGTGCGACAATGATCATTCCAATCGGAGCGCAAAATGCTTATGTCCTTAACCAAGGTATTAAACGCCAACACCATCTGACTACAGCAACCATTTGTAGCCTGCTAGACATGCTCTTTATCTCACTAGGTATTTTTGGTGGTGGCGCGATTCTGTCACAAAATGAAATCCTGCTGACATCAGTAACTTTAGGTGGTATCGCTTTCTTAAGCGTTTACGGCTTGCTGTCATTAAAGAGTGCATTCAAGTCGGCTGATGCATCAGAGTCGAAAGGTGAAGTGGTCGCGCGTGGTCGTCGTACCGTTATTCTTGGTGCACTTGCCGTTACCGTTTTGAACCCACACCTCTACTTAGATACTGTGGTGATCTTGGGCTCCATCGGCGGTCAGTTTGAAGGTAACGATCGAATCGCCTTTGCAATGGGCACTATCATGGCATCGTTTGTATGGTTCTACACATTATCATTAGGTGCAGCGAAACTAGGCCCGACGCTTTCAAAGCCAAAAGTAAAGAAAGGCATTGATATCGCAGTTGCCGCTATGATGTTTACTATCGCTTTTGTTCTCGCAAACGAACTAGTCACCAAATACTGGTAAGGAAAGATAGGGAAGAAACACGACATGGAGTCACTACAAAAAATCTATCAACTCAATCGAGAACGATTCAATGCACTCTCTATCCCCTTTCGAGAATGGCAGCATGAGGCCATTCTCGACTTTGAAACCGACCTAAAGGTTGCTGCGGAGCTTGGCTGGAAAGGCACGCACACCAAGAGCCTTTTTATCAAACTAAAAGGCCTAGGCTATGCCGTGTACCTCACTGACAAAGACTCGCGTTTAGACTCCAAACAAATCAAAACCATTACGGGTAAACGGCCTTCAATTTGTAGCGATGACGAAATGATCGAACAACTAGGATGTGTACCCGGCGCAGTTTGCCCAATTGGTCTACCAGAACATATAACCATCATTGTCGATACCGCTCTATATCAACACGAAGAATTGCTCTATACGCCTGGCTTACCCGAATCGACTTTCGGCTTCGCGGGCAAAGAGCTCAAGCGACTACTCCTTGCTGGCAGCAATACGCTGTTAGAAATACAAAAGTTCTAGATATAAAAAAGCGAGGCAAACGCCTCGCTATTTCATGTTCTCAATCGAAGTGATTAAGCTTCTACTTTGTTCAAGTGAACATCCATTTGTGGGAATGGAATTTCGATACCTGCTGCATCAAGCGCTTCTTTGATTGCTTGAGTAGAGTCGAAGTAAACATCCCAGTAATCAGATGTTTTACACCATGGACGAACCACGAAGTTCACTGAAGAATCTGCTAATGCTAGCACGCCGATCGTCATGTCTGGATCTTTCAGAATGCGAGGATCTTTTTCTAGCGTTTCACGAATTACTTGCTTAGTTTGCTTAAGATCCGCTTTGTAAGACACACCAATCACCAAGTCAACACGGCGAGTCTCGTGGCGTGAGTAGTTTGTGATTGCACCACCGATAACTGAAGAGTTAGGCACAACAACCATTTTGTTGTCAGGTGTTTTTAATACAGTTTGGAAGATTTGAATTGCTTCAACGCTACCTGCTACACCACCGATTTCTACATAGTCACCAGACTTAAACGGACGGAATGCAACAATCAATACACCCGCAGCAAAGTTAGAAAGTGAGCCTTGTAGTGCAAGACCAACAGCAAGACCTGCCGCACCGATTACTGCAACAACAGAAGCAGTTTGAACACCTACACGACCAAGTGCCGCGATAAGTACGATAACAAATAGAAGGTAACGAACTAGACCGTGGACAAACTCAACAACCGCTTTGTCCATCTTTTTCTTTTCAAGCACTTTTGAAACGCTGTTCGCTACTGCTTTAACGATAATGTTACCGATAAACAGAATCAGTAGTGCCGAAATGATGTTCACACCATACTGAATAAGAAGATCTGAGTTGTTATTTAGCCACGTTTCAGCTTTGCTCAAACCATCAGTTAAAGAGGTATCGATACCCATCGATTCACCTGCCATAATTCGTATCCTCAAAATAAAGATATATAAATCTAATTGCCGTTAACTTATGAACCTTGTTTTTTATAGGCTCTTATCTACAACAACATCCCTATTGTTTTACTGAACAGTGTCAGATTTTTGGCACAATATCTCAATTTTAAAATTTTTCAAAGTCAGAGTTTCGCAAAGATATGCAAAACAAAGATTTATCAGAAAATTCTGATATTGGCTTGTTACAGAGTACGCAAAGGTTTTACATTTCGCCACACTTTTTGCTTAGTTTTATGCTACTTGGTGTCAAAATACACTGGGTTTCGAAATTTGCGTAAAAACGAAGGGATATGAAGTGAGATGATCATATAGCAGTTGATTTAGTTATCAATTGCTCTAGCAAGGAGAATGTCGGCAGTCTCATTGTTTAGACATAAAAAACCCGCTCAAAGAGCGGGTTTTAGAAACTCAGGTAAGACGAATTATAGTACGTCTACTGCGTTTAGGTCAGCAAATGCTTTCTCTAGACGAGCTACCATTGAAGCTTGACCAGCACGTAGCCATACGCGTGGGTCGTAGTACTTCTTGTTAGGAGCGTCTTCACCAGTTGGGTTACCGATTTGACCTTGTAGGTAATCGCGGTTTTCCGCTTCGTATGCACGGATACCATCCCATGTAGCCCACTGAGTATCAGTATCGATGTTCATTTTGATAACACCGTAACCGATAGACTCTTGGATTTCAGCTTCAGTAGAACCTGAACCACCGTGGAATACGAAGTTTAGAGCGTTAGGTGCAATACCAAACTTCTCTGCACAGTATGCTTGAGAGTCACGTAGGATAGTTGGAGTTAGAACAACGTTACCTGGCTTGTAAACGCCGTGTACGTTACCGAAAGATGCAGCGATAGTGAAACGTGGGCTAACAGCGCTTAGTTTCTCGTATGCGTATGCTACGTCTTCTGGAGAAGTGTAAAGCTCAGAAGCGTCCATATCAGAGTTATCAACGCCGTCTTCTTCACCACCAGTACAACCAAGTTCGATCTCGATTGTCATGTTCATTTTAGCCATGCGCTCTAGGTACTTAGCACATGTTTCGATGTTCTCTTCTAGAGACTCTTCAGAAAGGTCTAGCATGTGAGAAGAGAATAGAGGCTTACCAGTTTGAGCGAAGAACTCTTCACCAGCGTCTAGTAGACCGTCGATCCATGGTAGAAGTTTCTTAGCAGCGTGGTCAGTGTGTAGGATTACTGGCACACCGTAAGCTTCTGCTACAGCGTGAACGTATTTAGCACCAGCTACAGCACCAAGGATTTGAGCACCTTGACCTTCAAGTTTAACGCCTTTACCAGCGAAGAAAGCAGCACCGCCGTTAGAGAACTGAACAACTACAGGAGCTTTAACTTTTGCAGCCGCTTCTAGTACAGCGTTTACAGAATCAGTACCAACAACGTTTACTGCTGGAAGTGCAAAGTTGTTCTCTTTTGCTACTTCAAATACTTTCTGAACGTCATCGCCAGAGATAACACCTGGTTTTACGAAGTCGAAGATCTTAGACATGGATGTAATCCTATTTATCTGTCGTTTTTTAAACAAAACTTGTTAAATTGAAAAATCTTGCAAACGTTTGCTCACAACTGAGGCTATTCTAGCAGAGTTCCACTCTCGTTGCAGCAAACAAGAAAGCGGGAGATAACTCCCCCGCTTTGCGATTATTACTTAGCGCGTGCTTCTAGCATTTCAACTGCTGGAAGTACTTTACCTTCTACGAACTCAAGGAAAGCACCGCCGCCAGTAGAGATGTAAGATACGTCAGCTTTGATACCGAACTTGTCGATAGCTGCTAGCGTGTCACCACCACCTGCAACAGAGAAGCCTTCAGAAGCTGCGATAGCTTCAGAGATACCTTTAGTACCTGCTTCGAAGTTCTTGAATTCGAATACGCCTACTGGACCGTTCCAAAGGATAGTCTTAGCGTTCTTAAGGATTTCTGCTAGTTCAGCAGTTGAATCTGGACCAAGGTCGAAGATCATATCGTCGTCTTGTACTTCAGAAACGTGCTTGATTTCAGCTTCTGCGTTCTCGTCGAATGCTTTCGCACATGCAACGTCAGTTGCTACTGGAATTGCACACTCGTCCATTAGCTTCTTAGCTGTTTCAACTAGGTCTGCTTCGTATAGAGACTTACCAACGTTGTGACCAGCAGCTGCGATGAATGTGTTAGCAATACCACCACCAACAACTAGTTGGTCAGCGATTTTAGATAGAGACTCAAGAACAGTTAGTTTAGTAGAAACTTTTGAACCACCTACGATAGCAACCATCGGACGAGCTGGCTTGTCCATTGCTTTGCCTAGTGCTTCTAGTTCGTTCGCTAGTAGAGGACCAGCACATGCTACGTCTGCGTGCATACCAACACCGTGAGTAGATGCTTGTGCACGGTGAGCCGTACCGAACGCGTCCATTACGAAGATGTCACATAGAGAAGCGTATTGCTTAGATAGTTCTTCTTCGTTTTTCTTCTCGCCTTTGTTGAAGCGAACGTTTTCAAGAACAACTAGTTCACCAGCGTTTAGCTCTAGACCGTTTAGGTAGTCTTTCGCAAGTTTAACTTCGCAATCTAGTGCGTCGTTTAGGTAGTTAACTACAGGTTGTAGAGAGAACTCTTCAGCGTATTCACCTTCAGTTGGGCGACCTAGGTGAGAAGTAACCATTACTTTAGCGCCTGCTTCTAGACAGTGCTTGATAGTTGGAAGAGATGCGATGATACGTGCATCAGAAGTTACTTTACCGTCTTTTACTGGCACGTTTAGGTCAGCACGGATAAATACACGTTTACCTGCAAGATCCAGGTCAGTCATCTTGATTACAGACATGATGTGTCCTCTCAAATATTAAATAATTAAAGTTTTTAAAAACCCGGCAATCCTGCCAAGCCCGTTAATTCTTCAAACTGGTTATTGATATGGAGATACGTCAAATTTATTTCAAGGTCTAAAATAAAAATTTTCTCCATCGCTACTTCACTCTTATTGCTCCACTTGTGAAGAAGCTTGCATTGCTAAGGCGGTATCCAGCATCCGGTTAGCAAAGCCCCATTCGTTATCGCACCAAACGAGCATTTTTACGAGTTGCCCATTACTCACTCTGGTCTGAGTTCCATCCACAATTGCACTATGGGGATCGTGGTTAAAGTCGATAGAAACGAGTGGCGATTCAGTATAGTCAACAATGTTACGTAATGTACACTGAGATGCGTTAACAATGGTTTGATTTACGTCATTAACTTTCACATTTGTACTAATTGTGACACTTAAATCCATCGCAGTGACGTTTACAGTTGGTACTCGAACCGAAATTGCTTCAAATTTGTTGGAAAATTTCGGGAAGATTCTTTCAATCCCCTTATGCAACTTGGTATCAACTGGAATGATGGATTGGCTGGCCGCGCGTGTGCGACGTAAATCATTATGGTAAGCATCGATAACTTGCTGATCGTTCATTGAAGAATGAATGGTTGTGATGGTGCCAGACTCAATGCCGAAGGCTTCATCCAAGACTTTGATGATTGGAACGATGCAGTTGGTGGTACATGAACCATTGGACACCACGCGGTGTTCGTCTTTCAGAGTTTCGTGGTTCACACCATAAATAATGGTGTTATCGAGGTCATTAGCACCGGGATGCGAAAACAGCACTTTATTCGCTCCAGCCTCAATATGTGCTTGGCCGTCAGCTTGGCAACCAAAGACACCTGTACAGTCGAGAACAATATCAACTTCGAGGTCGCGCCATGGTAATAGCTCAATCTCAGCAAGGTGAAGGATACGGATGGGGTCAAATTCGCCACTGTCATGGTGAACAAAGAGGTGCTGTTGATCGTGAGAGATTTTCTTTCCAAAGCGGCCATGGCTGGTGTCATATTGAAGAAGATGAGCCATCGCTTCTGGTTGTGCCAGCTCGTTTACGGCGACAACCTTAATCTGTTGGTGCTTACCACTCTCATATACTGCTCGCAGTACATTACGACCGATACGCCCAAATCCATTGATCGCAACCTTTAGCATTTATCCTTCGCCTCACTAAAAATTCGTGGCACAGATAGTACCTGATACGCAGGCTGAACGCATTAAGTAAGTGATCTCACTCGCGGTAAACTATCTTTTCACTTCACGATACATTCACATTGCCAATATATTTATTCCTGACCTCGCGTAGTTCACTTGGCACTTTAACTCCTTGTTTAACCACCAAAGGAAATGCGTATGTCAGGTTTTCCCGCTGCTCACTTTTGCAAGCGATGTAATAGAGATACACCACACTCAGAGGTGCTAGTCCGTAAACCAAGCAGTTATGATACGGATAAATCGATTCTTGGAACCTTAAAGCTTTGGGCTCATACCCTGATAAACGGCGGTCATTATTACGATATGGATCGCTATGTCACCTGTAAGGAATGTGGAAACAAAGAGAAAGACAACTGGGGAAACGAATTTGAATAGGCACAAAAAAACCGAGCGATAACGCTCGGTTTTTCATTTCTAACGCTAAATTACGCTAGTAGTTCTTTTGCTGTGTTCACTACGTTTTCTACAGTGAAACCAAACATTTCGAACAGTTGGTCAGCTGGTGCAGATTCACCGAATGTTGTCATACCGATAATGCGACCATCGAAGCCAACGTACTTGTACCAGAAGTCAGCAATACCAGCTTCAACTGCAACACGTGCAGTCACGTCTGAAGGCAGTACAGATTCACGGTAAGCCGCATCTTGCTTATCGAAAGTATCAGTAGCAGGCATTGAAACCACGCGTACTATCTTACCTTCTGCAGTTAGTTGTTCTGCTGCTTTCACTGCTAGCTCAACTTCTGAACCAGTCGCGATTAGGATTAGCTCAGGCTTACCATCGCTGTCTTTCAGGATGTAACCACCTTTTGCGATGTCTGCAACTTGCTCAGCAGTACGCTCTTGTTGTGCTAGGTTTTGACGAGAGAAGATAAGTGCTGATGGACCATCTTTACGTTCAATTGCTAGTTTCCAAGCTACTGCAGACTCAACTTGGTCACATGGACGCCATGTGCTCATGTTTGGAGTCAGACGTAGAGACGCGATTTGCTCAACTGGTTGGTGAGTTGGACCATCTTCGCCAAGACCAATAGAGTCGTGCGTGTAAACTTGGATGTTCTGAACTTTCATCAGAGCAGCCATACGCATTGCGTTACGTGCGTATTCCATGAACATTAGGAACGTCGCGCCGTAAGGAACGAAACCACCGTGTAGTGCGATACCGTTCATG